>NZ_LT629779.1:2866550-3185055 GCF_900105535.1 Pseudarthrobacter equi | reverse complement strand
GTCATCCCCACGAAGGCCATCCTCGCCGTCGCTGCCGTGCTGGTAGCCGCGCTGTTCATCGTGGCAGCCATCATCGGCCGCTGGCGCCTGCCGGTCATCGGAACGGCGATGCTGATCATCACGTCCATCCTGGCCGGTGGAGTGTACCCCTGGGTGATCCAGCAGTTCCAGGTCCGTCCCTCGGAAGAAACGCTGGAGAAGGACTACATCCAGCGGAACATCGACAACACCCGCAGCGCTTACGGGCTCGATGGAATCCAGGAGACCCGCTACGACGCCACCAACACCGCAACATCAGGTGCCCTGGCCCCGGACGCGCAGACCACCGCAAACATCCGGCTCCTGGACCCCAACCTGATCTCTGACGCCTTCGCACAGCTGGAACAGTACCGCCCGTACTACCAGTTCCCCGAGGCCCTCAACGTTGACCGGTACGAGGTGGACGGCAAGATCCAGGACACCGTGATCGCTGTCCGGGAACTGAACCCCACCAACGTGGCAGCCAACCAGCAGGGCTGGTTGAACCAGCACGTCGTGTACACGCACGGCTACGGCGTGGTAGCGGCCAAGGGCAACAAGTTCACCGTGGACGGCAAGCCTGAATTCCTGCAGTCGGGCATCCCCTCCAATGGCGTCCTGGGCAACGACTCCTCCTACCAGCCCCGCATCTACTTCGGTGAATCCTCACCCGAGTACTCGATCGTTGGCGCCCCGGAAGGCACCGCTCCGCGTGAGCAGGACCGTCCGTCCGGCCGCGAAGGCGAAGGCGAAACCCAGTACACGTTTACCGGCAACGGCGGCCCGAACGTGGGCTCGTTCTTCAACAAGGTCCTGTACGCCATCAAGTTCCAGTCCTCGGACCTGCTGCTCTCGGACGGCGTGAACTCCGATTCGCAGGTCCTGTACGACCGCAACCCCCGGGAACGCATCCAGAAGGTTGCGCCGTACCTCACCGTTGACGGCAACGCCTACCCGGCGGTTGTTGATGGCCGCGTGAAGTGGATCGTGGACGGCTACACCACCAGCCAGTACTACCCTTACTCGCAGCAAAAACAGCTGTCTGAGGCCACTGCTGACACGCAGACCACCTCCGGCCGCGCCGTGGCCCTGCCGAACAGCACCGTGAACTACATCCGGAACTCCGTCAAGGCAACCGTGGACGCCTACGACGGCTCCGTCACCCTGTACGCCTGGGATGACCAGGACCCTGTCCTCAAGGCCTGGAACAAAGTGTTTCCCACGTCCCTGAAGCCCTATTCTGAGATGTCCGGCGCGGTGATGAGCCACGTCCGTTACCCGGAGGACCTGTTCAAGGTCCAGCGTGAACTGCTGGGCCAGTACCACGTGACGGACCCCCGCAGCTTCTACAAGAACAACGACGCCTGGAGCGTTCCGGCCGATCCCACAGTGGACACGGACGTCAAGCAGCCGCCGTTCTACATGTCGCTGCAGATGCCTGACCAGGACAAGCCGGCGTTCCAGCTCACGTCATCCTTCATTCCGCAGATCGTGAACAACAACGCCCGCAACGTCCTCTATGGCTTCCTGGCAGCGGATTCCGACGCCGGTAACCAGGCAGGGGTCAAGGGTGAGGGCTACGGCAAGCTGCGCCTGCTCAATATCCCGCCGGAAACCCAGGTCCCCGGCCCGGGCCAGGCGCAGAACAAGTTCAACTCCGATCCCACGGTGTCCCAGGCCCTGAACCTGTTGCGCCAGGGTGCCTCGGACGTGCTGAACGGCAACCTGCTGACCCTGCCCGTGGGCGGCGGCATCCTGTATGTGCAGCCGGTCTACCTGAAGTCGACCGGTGAGACCTCCTATCCCACCCTGCAGCGCGTGCTGGTGGCGTTCGGTGACAAGGTGGGCTTCGCGCCCACCCTGGACGAAGCACTCAAGCAGCTGTTCGGCGGTAATTCCGGCGCAGCGGCGGGCGACTCGGACAACAACGGGCAGACGCCAGCCGCGCCGGCTAATCCATCGGAGCCGGGAGCGGACGCCAAGGCTGAGCTCAAGGCGGCGCTGGACGAAGCAAATGCCGCCATCCAGGCCGGCCAGTCGGCTCTCTCAACCGGTGACTTCGCCGCTTATGGTGAGGCGCAGAAGCGGATCACAGCGGCACTGAAGAAGGCCGTGGACGCCGAGGCCAAGATTCCCGGCACCGCCCCGGAAGCCAGCCCGGCACCAACGGCAACGCCGACACCGTCGCCCAGCAACTAGCCAGGCTCGCGGCGTCCTGAGCCCCCCCCCGGGTGCCCAGGACCTGAATGAAAGTACGACGACGTAAAGCGGCACCCGCTTCCTCCGGGAAGCGGGTGCCGCTTGCGTAACGGACGTCACGCTGTCTCGATTTGGCTTGGCGTTCACCTCCCGGTAAAGTAGTTCTTGCGACGCGGGGTGGAGCAGTTCGGTAGCTCGCTGGGCTCATAACCCAGAGGTCACAGGTTCAAATCCTGTCCCCGCAACTGGTAAAAGACCCGGACATTGGAAACAGTGTCCGGGTCTTTTTTGTGCTCCTGGCTGTGTCGGTTGGCGGTGGCATGGCACGCCTCTGGCGGATGGCCGGGAGGGGCTTTGGGCCACGTGGTCACGGCGGCCGAAAAGATAGGGTAGTGTTGATCAAGCGACGCGGGGTGGAGCAGTTCGGTAGCTCGCTGGGCTCATAACCCAGAGGTCACAGGTTCAAATCCTGTCCCCGCAACTATGGAAAGACCCCGTTCGGCACACCAGCCGGACGGGGTCTTCTTTTTTCCGTGGATGAGGGTAGTTCCTAGTATTCTCGTTCGCAGGGCTTGCGTGCTGCGAGCACCTGGCCAGTCATTCTCGAGAGGAATGTAGTTCGATGTCCACACCCACGAAGAAGCCCGGCGCCGCCACGGGTAAGCGGTCCCGACTCTACTGGGGCGTCCCGGCCGTCCTCGTGGCGCTGGTACTGGTGGTCCTCGCCGCCCGATGGCTTGTGGGCCTTCCCGCCGTGGCTTCCTTCGTGGCTGCCTACCCGGGGCATTCGGAGCTGCCGGCCTCGGCACCCGAGGGCTTCCCGGCGTGGCTGGCGTGGCAGCACTTCCTCAACGCCTTCTTCCTGCTGCTGATTATCCGTACGGGCTGGCAGGTGCGGACCACCACCCGTCCCAGCGCCCACTGGACCCGCAACAACAAGGGCCTGATCCGGACCCGGAACGCTCCAACGAAGATCAGCCTTGAGCTGTGGTTCCACCTCACGTTGGATGCCCTGTGGATCCTCAACGGCCTGGTGTTCGCCGTTCTCCTGTTTGCCACCGGCCAGTGGATGCGGATTGTCCCCACCAGCTGGGATGTGTTCCCGAACGCCCTTTCGGCCGCCCTCCAGTACGCATCGCTGAACTGGCCCACGGAGAACGGCTGGGTCAACTACAACGCGCTCCAGCTGCTGACCTACTTCATCACCGTCTTCATCGCCGCACCGCTGGCGTTCATCACCGGGCTGCGCATGTCCGGTGCATGGCCCAAGAAGGCTGCCGGCCTGAATAAGGCCTACCCCATCGAGTGGGCCCGTGCCGTGCACTTCCCGGTGATGATCTACTTCGTGGCCTTCGTGGTGGTGCATGTGTTCCTGGTCTTCGCCACGGGGGCGCTCCGGAACCTCAACCACATGTACGGTGTGCGTGACGACGACGGCTGGTTCGGTTTCTGGGTCTTCGCCGCTTCCGTGGCTGTCATGGTTGGCGCCTGGTTCCTCGCCCGCCCGCTTTTCCTGCGCCCCATCGCGTCACTGATGGGCAAGGTCAGCCGCTGACCCTGGCGGCCCGTACAAGCGGTCACGAGTCCTTGAGCTTCTGGTAGGCATCCAGTGCCCGCTCCCGTGACTCTGGGAGCTCCACCAGGGGCTGGGGGTAGCTCTCCAGCTCCGCCGTCCATGGTTCGTGGATCGCTTTGCCCTCAAGGCCGGCGATCTCCGGGATGAACCGGCGCAGGTAGTCGCCGCCGGCGTCGAACTTCTTGCTTTGGGTTACCGGATTGAAGATGCGGTAGTAGGGCGAGGCATCCGCTCCGGAGCCGGCCACCCATTGCCAGTTTGCGGGATTGTTTGCGGCGTCGGCGTCCACCAGGGTGTCCCAGAACCATTGTTCGCCCACCCTCCAGTCGGTCAGGAGGTTCTTGACCAGGAAGGATGCCGCTGCCATGCGGACGCGGTTGTGCATCCACCCGGTCTGCCAGAGCTGCCGCATACCGGCGTCAACCAGCGGATAGCCGGTCTGGCCCTGCTGCCACGCGGCCAGTTCCTGCCGGCTCAGTGATCCCCATTCGAACTTCTCAAAGTCGGGCCGGAAGCTCCGGGTGGCCAGTTCCGGATTGTGATACAGCAGGTGCCAGTTGAATTCCCGCCAGCCGAGTTCGGAGCGGAAGATGCCGACGTCGGCAGGAACCTGCCGCGGATGGCGGCGGCGGATCTCACGCCATACCCGGAACGGACTGACTTCGCCGAACCGGAGGTACGGAGACAACCGGCTGGTTCCCTCAGTGCCGGGGATGTTCCTTCCGGTCCCGTAGTCCTCAATGGGACCGTCCAGGAAGTCCGTTAGGCGGTCCAGCGCGCCCTTTTCGCCCGGCACCCACGTGTCGGCCAGCCCTCCGCTCCAGTCGGGCGAGGTAGGCAGCAGCTTCCAACTGCCTAGGGAGTCGCTCGCCGGGAGGCCGCGGCCGGAGGAAGCCGGTTCGGGAAGGTCTTGGGGAACGTCGAAAGGATCCCGGATGTCGCCGGCTGCCAGGCAGGCACGCCAAAACGGTGAGTAGACCTTGTACGGGCCGCCTGCGCCGGTCCTAATGGTCCAGGGCTCGAAGAGCAGGTTGGCCTGGAAACTGAAGGCCTCGATGCCGTTGCCGGCAGCCCATTCCTTCAGGCCGGCGTCGATATCGCGTTCCGGCCCGCCGTAGCGGCGGTTCCAGAAGAGGTGGCCCGCATGCGTCTGCGCAGCCAGTGAACTGATGACGTCGGCGGCCTTGCCGCGGCGCAGCACCAGCCGCGAACCCTTGGCTTCCAGATCGGCGCTGAGTGCCGCCAGCGAGTGGTGCAGCCACCACCGGCTGGCCCCTCCGAGCGCCCGAACACCGTCCGACTCCTCGTCCAGTACATAGACCACTGTCATCGGCACACCGAGGTGGGCAGCTTCGGACAGTGCAGGGTTGTCATCGAGGCGAAGGTCGTCGCGCAGCCATACGAGTGACGTCAGATCTGTGGAAGCCATGCCACCACGCTACACACCGGGGAACGGCAAAGGGCCGGGACTTTCCGTCCCGGCCCTTCAACGTTGGTGATTACCTGCTCCCGCAGGCTCAGAGCTTATCGAAATCCGCCTCATCCACGGTGGATGCTGGTTCGGCCGAATTGCCCGAACCGATGGCCTGGGTGCTCTTGCCGCCGGACTTCAGTGCGGCCAGGCGGGCCTCGATCTCCACCTGCTCACCAAGGTCTTCCAGCTGGTTGAACTGTGCATCGAGGCTCGATGCGGCGAGTTCCTGCTGGCCGCGGACCTTCGCCTCTTCGCGGCGGATCTTCTCTTCGAAGCGTCCCACTTCGCTGGTGGGATCCATGATGTCGATGCTCTTGATGGCGTCGTGGACCTGCGTCTGTGCGGCTGCGGTCTTGGACCGTGCCACCAGTTCGTTGCGCTTGCTGGTGAGCTGGTTGAGCTTGCCCTTCATCTGGTCGAGGCCGTTCTTGAGCTTGTCAACCACTTCGCGCTGCGAGGCGATGCTGGGCTCAGCGCCCTTGGCTTCGCTCTCGGCAGCCATCTGGCGCTGCAGGGCCACCTTGGCCAGGTTGTCGAACTTCTCGGCGTCCGTCACGTCGCCATTGCTGCGGAACTCATCGGCCTTGCGCGAGGCGGCCAGGGCCTTGTTGCCCCAGTCGCGGGCATTGCGGACATCCTCGTTGTAGTCGTCTTCGAGCATGCGGAGGTTGCCAATGGTCTGCGCCACGGCTGACTCAGCCTCGGCGATGTTGTTGGTGTAGTCCCGGACCATCTGGTCCAGCATCTTCTGCGGATCCTCAGCGTTGTCCAGCAAGGAGTTGATGTTTGCCTTCGCCAGCTGAGCGATGCGGCCGAAAATGGACTGCTTAACCATGGTGTTACCTTTCGTCCTGCTCTGTTGTGGCCACTGCTGCCGGTGAACAGTGGTGTACTGCGTCTATCCGCCCGCCGGTATTCCGGCGGGCGCCTAGCCTGTGGATCTAGAAACTCCCCGAGTCACCGCCGCCGAAGTCACCGCCGCCGAAGTCGCCGCCACCGAAGCCGCCGGAATCTCCGCCGAACCCGCCGCCCCCGTCGCCGTGGCCGCCGCCCCAACCGCCGCCGCCGCCACCGTTGAGGATGGAGTTGATCAGGATGCCGCCCAAGATGGCGCCACCCAGGCCGCCGCCTCCGCCGCCGCCGAACATGCCGCCCCGGCCGTAGCCCTGGTTGGCGTAGCCGTCGAAGTGGTCCACATCCGCCTGGGCCAACTGGGCTGCCTGCGCGGCGAGGGCGTGTGCCTGCTGTGCGTAGGTGAGGGCTGTGACGGGATCGGTCCGTGCAATGGAGAGCGCGTAGTCCAGGTTCCGCTGGGATTCCGCCAAACGGGTCCGCGCCTCGGTGCCGACGCCGCCGCGGCGGGCCGTGATGTAGTCCGAGGTAGCGCTGATCTGCGCCTGTGCGGACATGATGGTCTGCTGCAGCGAGGCCTGGGCCCGGCGTGCCTGCTCCTGCTGGTCGCGGATTCCGGTCAGCGACTGGTCGAGGGACTGATGGGCAGCCTCGACCCGCTGCAGCGTGGCAATGGGGTCGATCTTGCCACCCTGGATTTCGGCTTTGACCTGGGCCAGGGCAGCCTCGACGCCTGCTACCGGGCCGGCAAGCTCGGGGTGGGCGCCGGATTGGATCATCGCCCGGGCCTGGGCAAGGTCCTGGGAGGTGTCAACCACCGCGGCCTCAAGGCTGTTGCGGGCCTCGTCCAGGCTGGACGAGAGCTTGGAGATGGCATCGATCAGGACGGTCGTCTGGTGGAGGCTTTCCTCAGCAGCACGCACGGCCACGGCGGCGAGGCTCGCTTCACCCTCGTCCAGCTTCTGCTGCGCGGCCGCGGTGGCGTTCTTGACGAAGGCGAGGCGTTCCTTGGCCTGAAGGATGTTGTCGGACACCTGGACCAGGGCGCTGTCGGCGTACTTGGCGCGCAGCGTGGTGAGCGATTCCTCGGCGTTGGCAATCTTTGCGTCGGCGTCGCGTGCTCCGGCATTGATGACGGCAAGGGCCTGGGGAGCGTTCTTTTCGAGTTCCCTCAGCGAGTCGAAGTCCGCCTTCTGCTCCTGCAGGGAGGCCAGCGCAGCCTCCGACCGCCGGATGATCTCGCCCAGCCAGGTCCGCTGCTGCTCCTCAGTGTCCGGGATGTGGTCGTCGAGCTGCTGCTGGAGCTTGAACGATTCGGTCATGTGGGCTTTGGCCTCATCGAGGGCCTTGGTGAAGTTGCCCACGGCAGAGTCGCCGTACTGGGCCTGGGCGAACATGAGTTCCTGTTCGCTGGACTTGATGGCGTCATCAGCCTCGATCAGCAGTGGGCCGCTCTTGCGGCGCAGTTCTTCGACGCTAAGGGAAGCCAAGGGGTCCACCTGGCCACCTTGAGGGCCATAGCTGGCGCTCGAAGCCTGACCGGCTGCCTTCTTGCGGCGGTTGCGGAAGTACAGGTAGGCGCCGGCGCCACCGGCGGCCACAACGCCTGTCCCCACGAGTACCGCAGCACCGGCGTCGTTGCCGGAGGAGACGTTGCCGTTACCTCCGCCTGCAGCGTCTCCGATAGCCGCCGCAGTGTCGATGGCGGCTTGGGCATAGTCGCGCTTGCCACCGGCGAGGTTGGCTGTGACAGCGTTCTGGCTGATGTTGGCCTGCTTGGACCGTATCGGGCTCGCGGAGTTCGTGACGAAATTGAACTTTCCGTCATCCACGGCCATCGCCAGAACTGCGTCGGCCCGGCCCATGCCCTTCAACTCGGCCACCTTCTGCGTCCATTGGACGGGATCAGTAGGGCTCGTGAAGGTGTCGACCGTGACAACGTAAAGGTTGTACTTGTGGTCTTTGAGCAAGTCCTGGATGGCCTTCTGGACTTCACCCTCGCGGCCGCCAAGAACCTTCGCGTTGTCGACGATGTTCTTTCCCGACGGGATGGTGACCGGATCTTCGGCCCAGGCCGCGCCGGCGGGCACCGCCAGCAGACCGGCAAGGCCAACGACGGCGAGAATACGTTTGAACTTTGACCGCATGTGCAACCCTTCAGCACGCCTGACACCGATTCCGGACGAATCAGTCGTCACGAAATCCAGCAGCGCCCCCACGCTCGGTGTGAAGCCGCAGGTCGCTGTGGCATTTCATCTTGATTCTATGGTGCACCCCACAGGCCGTCCATTGAGCTGAATATGCCACCAGCGAAACGATGCGGGCAGGGCCGCTCCCAGGGGAGGTCATAGCTGGTGATCAGGTGCCAGCCGCGTTCAGCAAGCTCCCAGCAAACATCCGAACTTGTTCCAGCGACGGGGTACATAGTTAATGCAGACGAGGATGAAAGGAAGTCCCATGACTGAGAACCAAAGTTCCGGACACGGCCCCGAGGACGGCCGGTCCACCAGCCGGAATCCCTGGCAGCAGCCCACGATGCCGGGAGACGGTCCCACGGACGCTCGGCATGCGGACGGTCCGGGTGCCGGCCCTGAAACAGGCAACCAGGGCGCGGACAGCAATACTCCTACCCACGCGAACACCGGGGGAGCTGACCAGGGGCGCCAGTACCCCACCGAACAGTTTGACCGCCAGGCCACGGACAACCCCACCCGGGAAATTCCGCGGGGCCAGCACCCCGAGTACCCGCAGCGCCAGCCGTTCTACGGCCAGTCGGCCTATTACGGGCAGAACCCGCAACACGGGCAGAACCCGCAACACCAGCAGAACGGGAACGCGCACAATTACGGCCAGCCGGCTGCCGGAACTGCCCACGGGGATCCCGCCGGCGGCGTTGGATTTGCCCCCAACGCCAAGGATGCTCCTCGGCGCAAGGCGACGTTCGGGGTCGGGACCCTGGTGGCCAGCATCCTTGCTGCCGGCCTCGTAGGCGGCGGCGTGGCCACGGTTGGTTCCGGCGAGCTGTTCGGCAGCACGGGAACCTCCACCACGGCCAGCAGCAACAGCCAGCCCGGCACCGTGATCGTCAACAACCAGGACAGCGTCAACGAGATCACCGCGGCCGCCGTGAAGGCTTCGCCGAGCGTGGTCACCATCAGCGCCACCAGCGGAAGTTCCGGCGGAACCGGCTCGGGCATCGTCCTTGACGACCAGGGCCACATCCTGACCAACACCCACGTGGTGACCCTTGACGGCCAGTCTGCCAACGCCAGCCTGGAGATCCGTACCAGCGGCGGCAAGGTGGTTCCCGCCAAACTGGTGGGCACCGACCCGTTGTCTGACCTTGCGGTGATCAAGGTGGACGACACGTCCGGCCTCACGCCTGCCACCCTCGGCGACTCCTCCAAGCTCAATGTGGGCGACACCGCCATTGCCATCGGTTCACCGCTGGGACTCACCGGCACCGTGACGGACGGCATCGTCTCAACCCTCAACCGCACCATCAGCGTGGCCTCGTCGGCAGCGCCCGAAGGCGGAGACAACAGCCAGGGCGGGGACGAGGGCTTCCAGTTCGCGCCTCCCGGCGGCGGCCAGAGCCAGCAGAGTTCAAGCCAGGGATCCATCGCCATTAATGTGATCCAGACTGACGCGGCCATCAACCCGGGTAACTCCGGCGGCGCACTGGTCAACAGCAAGGGCGAGATCATCGGCGTGAACGTTGCCATCGCCTCCGCCGGCTCGGGCACCTCATCCTCCTCCAGCGGCAACATCGGTGTGGGCTTCAGCATCCCGATCAACAACGCCAAGCGCGTGGCTCAGGAGATCATCGACAACGGCAAGGCGTCCCACGGGCAGCTTGGGGTCAGCGTCAAGGCAAAGACGACCTCCGGGGCATCCTCCGAGTTCTCCGTCGGCGCAGACGTTGCCACCGTGGAAGCCAACTCGCCCGCAGCCAACGCGGGGATCATGGTGGGCGATGTCATCACCAAGTTCAACGACCTCGCCATCGGTGAGCCGAACCAGCTGACTGCGGCTGTCCGCGAACAGCCGGCAGGATCCTCCGTGAAGATCACCGTCCTGCGCAGCGGCAAGGAACAGACGTTCGACGTCAAACTGGGCACGGCGGCCAGCTAGGGCCACCACGCCGGTGAACCGGCAATAACGACGGCGGCGCCGCACCTTCGGGGGCGGCGCCGCCTTCGGTTGACCGCCCGGCCGCCGTGTTTCCGGATGCCGGCGTCCGCGCAGGGAAACGCACGGACACAGGGGTTAACCGGGCGTCACATGGCGGTCGCAATATGGTTAGCTAGACCTACCCGCATGCCGGGCACTCCGCGGCCATGACCTCACCCGGCTGGCTGTCCACAAGCATGGAAGGCTGCTGTCACTACAGTGGAAGATACTTTGAAGATTGTCGTCCTGGTCAAGCATGTACCGGACGCCCAGTTTGACCGCCACCTCAACGGAGAGGGCAACACTACGGACCGCGATGAAAGCATCCTGTCCGAGCTGGACGAGTACGCGCTCGAAGCGGCGCTGCAGCTCGCCGAGGCACGCGGCGGCAGCAAGGCCGGCAACCAGGTCATCGCCTTGAGCATGGGCCCCTCCGGCGCAGTCAACGCCGTCAAGAAGTCCCTGCAGATGGGTGCCACCGAAGGCGTCCACCTCACCGACGATGCCCTGGCAGGCTCCGACGCGGCCGCAACGTCGCTCGCGCTCGCAGCAGCCATCCGGCACCTCGGCCAGGTGGACCTGGTCATCACCGGCATGGCATCCACTGACGGTGAGACGTCCCTGGTACCGGCACAGCTGGCCGAACGGCTTGGCCTGCCGCAGGTGACCTTCGCTTCCTCGCTGGAGGTCGCCGGTGGCAGCCTTACTGCACGCCGCGACGCGGACACTTCCTCCGAAACCGTGGAAGCACCGCTGCCCGCCATCGTGTCCGTGACGGACCAGATCAACGAGCCCCGGTACCCCAACTTCAAGGGAATCATCGCTGCAAAGCGCAAGAGCATCGCCACGCTGTCCCTCGCGGACATCGGAGTTTCCCCCGACCAGGTTGGCTTCGCCGGCTCCTGGACCACGGTGACCAGCGCCGAAGAACGGCCGCCACGGACCGCCGGCACCATCATCACCGACGAAGGCGACGCCGGCATCAAGCTGGTGGACTTCCTGGCCGCCCAGAAGCTGCTCTAAGAGGATCACAGACATGGCAAAAGTACTCGTTTTCATTGACAACCCGGGCGCAGCCCTGAAGAAGAGCAGCCTTGAGCTGCTGACCCTGGCCCGCTCGCTGGGGGAACCCGCCGTCGCCGTCAACGGTGAACTCACCGACGCCGTCGCCGCCTCCTTTGCCGAATACGGCGCCGCGGCCGTGCTGCGGCCCTCCGCCCAGGACCTGAACGACTTCCTGGTCGCCCCCAAGGCCGCCTTCCTGGCCGCCGCCGCAGAGAACACGGGAGCCGGCGTCGTTCTGCTGGATAACTCGCCGGAAGGCAAGGAAGTAGCGGCACGCCTGGCCATCCGGCTCAACGCCGGCGTCATCACCGACGTCGTGTCCGTGGATGCCGACGGAACCGCCCACAAGTCGGTCCTGGCGGGGTCCTACACCACCGCCTGCAAGGCCAAGACCCCTGTGTCCGTCCTGACCATCAAGGCCAACAACGTGGTACCGGAACCGGCGGCAGCACCCTCGGCACCGGAAACCGTCACCGTGGAGGTTGCAGTCGGAACCGTACCCGCTGCCCGCATCACTGCCCGCGAGCAGAAAGCGGCGAGCGGACGCCCCGACCTGACAGACGCACGCGTAGTGGTGGCCGGCGGGCGCGGCATGGACGGTGACTTCGGCCCCGTCGAGGAACTAGCAGACGCCCTGGGCGCTGCCGTGGGTGCATCGCGGGCGGCTACAGACGCAGGCTGGATCAGCCACGACGCCCAGGTGGGACAGACCGGCAAGACCGTGTCGCCGCAGCTCTACATCTCGGCAGGCATCTCGGGCGCCATCCAGCAGAAAGCCGGGATGCAGACCTCCAAGGTCATCGTCGCGGTCAACAAGGACGCCGAGTCTCCCGTCTTCGAAATCGCAGACTTTGGAATCATCGGCGACGTTTTCGATGTGCTGCCCCAGGCAGCGGCGGAAATCAGGAAGCGCAAAGGCTGACCTTGGCTGCACTGATTCAGCAGGACCAGAGCCCGTTCAATCCGGAAATCCACCGGGTGGAGCGGGTGCTCTGTTTCGCGGCACATCCCGATGACATCGACTTCGGTGCTGCCGGGACTATCGCCGCCTGGACGGCGGCAGGGGTGCAGGTGAGCTACTGCATCATGACCGACGGCGACGCCGGGGGATTCGATCCGGCGCACCGGGCAGACATTATCGTCATGCGTGACGCTGAACAGCGAAGGGCCGCCCAGCTGGTGGGCGTCTCCGACATCCATTACCTCCACGAGCGCGACGGCTACCTCGAACCGACGCACGACGTGATGCGCGGAGTGGTGCGGCTTATCCGCGAAATCCGTCCCGACGTCGTGCTTTCCATGCATCCTGAACGTAACTGGCGGCGCATCCAGAAAAGCCATCCGGACCACCTGGCGGTGGGGGAGGCCGTGACACGCGCCGTCTACCCGGCGGTCGAAAACCCCTTCGCCTACCCGGAACTGGCTGAAGCGGGGCTTGAGGCCTATAAGCTGCCGTGGCTGTGGCTCTATGCGGGCCCGGAGGAGCGCGAAAACCACGTGGTGGACGTGACCGGCCACGTGGACGCGAAGCTCCAGGCCATTCACGTGCACGTGAGCCAGCATCCCGATGTGGCAGCCATGGAGGCAGCCGTCAGGCAGGGCATGAGCGTCAACGCCCAACGGGCCGGGCTTCCGGCCGGGCAGAGCGCAGAGGCGTTCCATGTAGTGGCCGTGAACGGCCCAGGGACCATCGCCGGCTTCTAGCCGCCAACGCAGAACACCCCGCCTCCTTCAGGAGGCGGGGTGTTCTCTGCATTCGGGGTGTGGCTACGCTCCGAGCGGAGCAGCTGCGACCGTGGGCAGGGTGGGGGTGCGGGAACCGCCCACAGGCTCCACGGTGATTCCGAGCGTTGCGGCTGACGAAATTCCTTCCACCACAGCCGGCTTGGACAGTGCTTCCTTGTCCATCAACCCCTGGGAAACTGGTGCCGAACCGTCCTTGGGAATGAGCCACATCTGGTAGACCTTGCCCGCCGGAGGCGCCGGAACGCCGTTCATCTTCACCACTGCGGCGTTTTCCGAGGGCGAGATGAACAGTGTGGCCGTACCGCCGCCGGTAACGTCCACAGACGCCTCGCGAAGATCCGATGCCCTGACTACCTGGTTGACGGGATCGTTCTGGTCTGCGAAGTACGCTCCCAACCCGACTCCGCCCAGGGCTATTGCCGCGGCAGCAGCAACGCCCGCGAGCCAGCGGCGTGTTCCCGAAGACCGGCGCCGTTCTTCCCGGCGCTGGCGCGCCATGGCGAGTTCATCGCCGTCCGCCGCTGCGGGCACTGTTGCCGGTGGGGCCTCGGTGGCCACTGCGTGCGCCGGAAGCTGGGCGACAATCCGATCAAAGAGATCTGCGGGGGGTTCTTCCTCGACGCGGAAGGTGGCAGCCAGTGTTTCCCGTGCCTGGCGGACCCTGTCGAGGAAGGCCTGCCGCTCGGGCTCCGGTGCGGAGGAGACGTACTCGTCGATGGCGCTCCGCTCCTGGTCCGTCACAGCGTCCAGGGCATAGAGCTCCGCGAGATCCACGGCCCTGCCTGATGCGAGGTCCGCGGCGACCGTATCGCCGAAAGACCGGCCGTGGTGTCCTTGGTTCATGTCTGTCATCTCAACTCACCCCCAAACAGGTCTTCAATCGGATCAGCCCGTCGCGGATTCGGGACTTAATGGTTGGTACTGCAGCGTTCAGCCGTTCAGCGACTTCCCGGTAGGTAAGGCCGCCGTAGTAGGCCAGGCGCACTGACTCCTGCTGCGTTTCGGTCAATGTCTCCAGGCAGCGGACCACAGCTTCGGCTTCCAGCCTGCTGCTTACCTCGTCTGAAACACTGTCATGCTCGATGTCCTGCGAGCTCGCGCCGTACTTTGCCTCGCGGTCGCTGGAGGACTGTGCCGACCTCACCCGGTCCACGGCCCGCCGATGGGAAATAGTCATCAGCCAGGACAGCGGGCTTCCGGCCGAGGAATCGAACTTCGCAGCGTTCTGCCACACCTGCAGGAATACTTCCTGGGTGGTGTCTTCGCTGAGTTCGGGGTCGATCAGCACCCGGCGCGCCATGCCGAACACCCTGCGTGACGTCAGCCGGTAAAACTCGGCAAATGCTGCCTGATCGCCCCGCGCTATACCCTCCAGCAGGACTGCCAGTTGGTGGCTCGAGTCAGCCGGGGGATCTGTTACTGCTGCCACAGCCTCGGTGTTTGGCGCCTTGGGAGTCTCCATTGCTTCCAAGCATAAGTCTCCTGGCGGAGAATCTTTAGCAATGCCCTTGACATGCCGAGCGGGTCTGGACCCTGCCTCCAGAAGTGTCACCTGCTCCTCCTCCATCACGCGTGCGACGATTCCCAGCTGTGATTCGGGGCTGCCGGGCCAATGGATGGGCCGCCTTGCGGATTTCCTGCAGGCACCCGGCGTCGGCGCGACGCGGAGTGACGATGCCTGATCAGACTTTGGCGCCGGCAAACCCCTGCTGCCGCCACGCCTCATAGACGGCGATCGAGGCGGCGTTGGCCAGGTTGAGGGAACGCAGGGCGGGCAGCATGGGCAGCCGGACAGTGGCCGTTACGTGCGGGTCGGTCTTCACCTCGGCGGGGAGGCCATCGGATTCGCGGCCAAACATCAGGACGTCGCCGGGTTGGTAGGCGATGTCCGTGTAGCTGGCTGTGCCATCCGAGGTGAAGGCGTAGACGCGTTCCGGTTTCAGGTGGCGCCACGCGTCCTCAAGGGTGGGATGCACGGTAACGACGGCGAGGTCATGGTAATCCAGGCCCGCCCGCCGGAGCTTCGCGTCAGAAAAGTCGAAGCCCAGCGGCTCCACGAGGTGCAGTTCCGCACCGGTGATGGCTGCGAGCCGGATGGCGTTGCCCGTATTGCCGGGAATCTCGGGTTCGTGAAAGAGGATGCGGAACACCATCCCATCCTAGCTACCGCAGTCAGTGCATTCCGTGCAGGAGGCGGGCAAGGACCGGAACATTCACGGTGTTGGGGGCCGGGCCGGAGGACAGGAACTCCTTGAGCCCGCGGGTCAGCCCCGCAGCGTTCACGATCCTGACTGCTTCGAGTTCGCCAGCTGATCGCCGGTGCTGGTCAATCACCGGTTCGTGCAAATTTCCGCCGGGGCTGTGGACCACAGTCCATCCCGTCACGTTCAGCTCCGGGAAGATATCCTGCATGGCGCGCACCACCTGCCCAAGCTGCGGTGGTGCGATGGCACGCCCTCCGTGGTTCAGCGTCCGGCCGTCCCACGCGTAGGCGCCCTTGGGAAGCAGCATGGAACCCACCAGCGCCAGCCGGTAACCCGAGAGGACCGCGTGATCGATGTGGCTGTTGTCGGCGGGGGACAGGAGGCCGTTGATCAGCCTCGCGGCCGGGATGGCCGGCAGCACCTGCCGGGTGAGGAGCTGAACCGTGCGCATCTCGCGCTGGATCCTGGCCTCGGCGCCGAAGATTCCGCGTTTACGCGGCACGCCGTGGACCTGCTGGCTGGCCTGGGCGAGGGGAATCAGCGGAACCATGCCGCCGTCGTCGTAGGGCGGCACATAAACGGGTGGGTCTCCGGCGGTGTTGCGCGTCCCGGGCTGGCGGTGGACGGTAGCGGAAGCCCGGCTGCCGGCAGGCGGAGCGTCGAAATGCGGTCCACTGTCCGCTGCACCGTTCTGGAAGGATCCGGCCGCATAGGAACGGTCGTAGGCCTTGCGGCGCTGCGGATCGATGAGGGTTTCATACGCTGCAGTCACCTGCCGGAAAATCGCGGCATCGCCGCCCTGGTCCGGATGGGCCGAGCGGGCAGCGCGGCGGTACGCCAGCTTGATTTCCTTGTCGGTGGCAGTGACGGCCACCTTGAGGACCTGGTAGTGGGAGCTGTTGCCCTCAGTCAAACACTCATCCTTTTCTCCGTCAGCCGGTCCGCGGGAATCCGGCCTGCCCAGTCTAGCCAGCGACCTTCCTTATGGGACGGCCGCGGTCTCTGTTCTCTCAACGTCCGTCCGGGCGGCTCCGGTTCCCGGTGCCCTGGAGTTTAGACTCGTGGGGGCACGGCCGAAGCGGCCGTCCGGGAACTGACTGGGGTGGAGATGGAGATGCCGACGGCGGGCAGGGCTGCGCGCGCAAGGCCTCGGCGGGTGCCGCTGCAGGCGCTCGCGGCCGGAGCCGCAGTGGTGGGTACTTTGCTGGCGGGGTGCAGCGTGGATGTCCGCGATCCGTCCGTTCCCGAACCGGTGCAGAGTCCGTCGGCGCTGGCCACCCCTACCATCACTCCAGGCCATGATGCTGAAGCCGTGGCTGCGCAGGACCTTCCCTTCAGCGCCGGCGCCATCCTGGCGCGCGGTGTTCCGGTGGGGCTGGCTGACGGCCTGAAGGAGGCCCCGGGGTGGAAGCAGGTCAAGGACAACGTCGCCGGTGAAAGCCAATATCTTAAGGCTGACGGCTGCCTGGTGGCGGCGAAGGTCAGGGGTAACCAGTCGGCGTTGGCCAAGGGTGACGACCGCGAATCCACAGTGGCGCTCTTCAAGTACCTGGATCCCACGATCCTGCCGGAATACCTCAAGACGGAGAAGTTGCGGTGGGGCGGCGATCCTGACGCGCCCGCCCGTACCGTCGAGGTACTGGCGTTGGAGCCCGCCGTGCCGCAGGGCGGCCGGGCCACGGCAATCCTGGCCCGGCTGTTTGCGACTGCAGGTTCTTCGGTCTACGTCAGTGTGTCCTGCCCTGATACCGCATCCTTGGGGTCGGCACGTGGCGACGTCGTTAAGTTCCTGCCGATCCTGCCACCGTCCAACTAAGTGGTCCGCGGCGCTGTCTGCTCCTGCCTGGACGCTCCGTTCCGCTGGGCGCTGCTGTTCCATTGCGCCAGGCGGTTGAGGGCCAATGCACCCACCAGCAGGCCGAAATCGCGAAGGGCAACGTCGAAGAAGCTTCCCAGGACGAGGAGGTTGATGATGATGCCGGCCAGCCAAGCGGCCACCAGCAGGGATCCGAAGCGGGGGCGTACTGCGACGGCGATGCCTGCCACTACCTCCACGACACCAACCACGTACATGAAGGTCTCGGGTTGGAGCGGCACCACGGCGGTGGCCTGCGGGGCGAGGTAGATGGTCCAGTCCGTGAGCACGTTCGTGAACTTGTCCAGGCCGAACAGGATCGGCGCAACCGTGAACACCGTGCGCAGGAGCAGGAAGGCCTGCCGCGCCGGATCAACGGCCGTCAGGTGATGAGTGCGTGTGGCTGATGCAGTTTTCATAGCAACTCCTTCTAAAAGTAGATTTTACTATTTTAGAAACTTCGCAGGTCTATAATCAAGAGATATTGACTATGGAAGTGGTGGATTATGGGCAGGCTTCCCTGGGTGCGCCGCGTGGCGGCCCTCGCCTCGCTGGCCGACGACAAGCGGCTCCGGATTTTTGAACTCGTCGCTGCCGCCCCGCACGCGCTGGGACGCGATGAGGTGGCCGGCGCGGCCGGCGTGCCGAGGAGCACCGCCTCGTTCCACCTGGACCGCCTGGTCCAGGACGGCCTTCTGTCCGTGGAATTCCACAAGCCGCCGGGGCGCACCGGGCCCGGATCGGGCCGGCCGGCCAAGATGTACCGGCCCGCTGCCCGGGAAGTTACGGCCTCGGTTCCCGACCGGAACTATGACCTTGCCGGAGAAGTCCTTGCTGCGGCCATTGAGCGGGCGCAAACCACGGGGGAGACGGTAGGCGAGGCGCTTCGGGAAGCTGCCTTTACGGCGGGCCGCGACCAGGCCGGCGGCGCCGCGTCGCTGGAGGACTTTCTGACGTCCACGGGATACCGGCCGGTTCCGGACGGGAGCGGCGGCTACACGTTGCCAAACTGCCCGTTCCACCGGCTGTCACGGGAGTACCGCGACGTAGTCTGCGTCATGAACGGAGCCTTCCTGCGCGGCGCCGCGCAGGCCTGCGGGGGCAGTGGGGACGATGTGGCGGCCGCCGCTGTCCCGGGAGGATGTTGCGCCAGGATCAACGCGGATACAGCTGTGGATACACCCGCGGGTACACAGCAGCCAGGGGCGGTCACGCCCCGGGGATAGAATTGCTGCGTGTCTGCCTACCTCGACCACGCCGCCACCACCCCACTTTCCGCCGAAGCGCTGGCCGCTTTAACGCGCGAGTTGGCCCGTACCGGAAACCCGTCGTCACTGCACGGCTCAGGGCGCCGGGCGCGCCGCACGGTCGAGGACGCCCGGGAAGTGGTGGCCGCTGCCGCCGGCGCCCACCCCTCCGAAGTCATTTTCACCTCCGGCGGCACTGAGGCCGACAATCTCGCCGTCAAAGGCCTGTTCTGGTCCCGGGTGGCAGAGGATCCTGCGCGGCGGAGAATCCTCTGTTCCGCCGTCGAACACCACGCAGTACTGGACACTGTGGAATGGCTGGAGCGGCACGAACACGCCGACGTGACGTGGCTGCCGGTAGACAGCGACGGCGTAGTGAACCTCGGCGTCCTGGAAACTGAACTTGCGCGCGACCCCGGATCCATCGCCCTGGTGACCGTGATGTGGGCCAATAACGAAGTGGGGACCATCCAGCCCATTTCGCGGATTGTCGGGATGGCCCACGCGGCTGGCGTTCCTGTCCATTCGGATGCCGTCCAGGCCTTCGGCTCGGTAGAGGTGGACTTCAAGGGCTCGGGGCTGGACGCCATGTCCGTGTCCGGCCACAAAATCGGCGGTCCGGTGGGCGTGGGGGCGCTGCTTCTGGGCCGGGCAGTCAAGCTGACCCCGGTCCAGCACGGAGGGGGCCAGGAGCGCGATGTCCGCTCGGGAACCCTGGATACGGCGTCCATCGCCGCTTTTGCCGCTGCGGCCCAGGGGGCAACCTCTGCCCTGGCCTCGGAGTCCAGCCGGATCGCCGCCCTTCGGGACCGGCTGATCGACGGCGTCCGGGAGCGGGTGCCGGAAGCGATCCTTCGCGGTGCGCCGGGCGATGGCCGGCTGCCCGGCAATGCCCATTTCACCTTCCCGGGTTGTGAAGGCGATTCGCTGTTGTTCCTCCTGGACCTCGCCGGCGTGGAGTCCTCCACCGGTTCGGCCTGCACCGCCGGGGTGCCGCGCCCCTCGCACGTCCTCCTGGCCATGGGGCTGGATGAGGAAACCGCGCGTGGTGCGCAGCGCTTCACCCTCGGCCACGCGTCCACGGAGGCGGACGTGGAGGCCCTGCTGGCAGCGCTTCCTGATGCCTGCGCCCGCGCGCGGCAGGCGGGGATGGCTGGCCATGAATCCTCCATCCAAACGGCCGCGACGGTTGCCCGCCTAAACGTCCGCTGACCGGGTGCCGTTACCGGCCGCGGGTGGGCAAGGGTGTCGATTTGCGGCCGGCCGTAGAATAGATAGGCGAGGATCGTTTTCCGGCACGTGCCGGCGGTCCGCCCCTTGGCCACAAGCCGAATACCTCCACCAGAAAGCCAGCATGCGAGTTTTAGCAGCCATGAGCGGCGGCGTTGATTCCGCCGTTGCAGCCGCCCGCGCCGTCGAGGCGGGCCACGACGTCGTCGGCGTCCATCTGGCGCTGTCCCGGATGCCCGGTACGCTGCGGACAGGCAGCCGGGGTTGCTGCACCATTGAAGACTCGCGGGACGCCTGGCGTGCTTGCGACGTACTCGGCATTCCTTATTACGTGTGGGACTTCTCGGAGCGCTTCAAAGAAGATGTGGTCCAGGACTTCATCGACGAATACGCCGCGGGCCGCACCCCCAACCCCTGCATGCGCTGCAACGAACGGATCAAGTTCGCGGCGCTTCTCGAAAAGGCCATCGCCCTGGGCTTTGACGCCGTCTGCACCGGCCACTACGCCAAGGTCATCGAAGACTCCCACGGGAACCGCGAGCTCCACCGCGCCGCGGACTGGGCCAAGGACCAGAGCTATGTGCTGGGCGTCCTGACCCACGAG
Organism: Pseudarthrobacter equi; assembly: GCF_900105535.1. Classification (NCBI taxonomy): domain Bacteria; kingdom Bacillati; phylum Actinomycetota; class Actinomycetes; order Micrococcales; family Micrococcaceae; genus Pseudarthrobacter; species Pseudarthrobacter equi. Next base: position 3,164,812 of record NZ_LT629779.1, on the reverse strand, counting down.
CAGCTCAAGCACTCGATGTTTCCCCTTGCAGACACGCCGTCCAAGGCCGAGGTCCGCGCGGAAGCTGAGCGCCGGGGGTTGTCGGTGGCCAACAAGCCCGACAGTCACGACATCTGCTTCATCCCCGACGGCGACACCGCCGGGTGGCTCGCCGAAAAGATCGACATGGCCACCGGGGACATCGTGGACGAAACCGGCGCGAAGGTTGGCGAGCATCCCGGCGCCAACGCCTTCACGGTAGGCCAGCGCCGCGGCCTGAAGCTGGGACGCCCGGCCGCTGACGGCAAGCCCCGTTTCGTGCTGGAGATCCGGCCCAAGGAAAACAAGGTGGTGGTCGGCCCTGAGGCGCTGCTGGCCATCGATGAGATCCAGGGCATCAAAGTGTCCTGGGCCGGGCTGCCCATCGGGGAAGTGGAAACCGGCGCGGAATTCGATTGCTATGCCCAGGTCAGGGCCCACGGGGACCCCGTTCCGGCGCGTGCCCGGATGGAAGCGGATCCCGAGGCCGCGGACGCCCCTGCTCGGCTTGTGGTCACGCTGACCGACCCTCTGCGCGGCGTGGCACCCGGACAGACGGTTGTCCTGTACCAGGGCAGCCGGGTGCTCGGCCAGGCCACCATCGACGCCGCCCGCTCGCTCCAGCGGGCAGTGCTCTAGGACATTTCCCCAGGCCGGGCAGTCGCCCGCCTCACGACGCCGCCCCGCGCAGTAGGGGCGGCGTTTTTTGCCGTGCCGCCCCCTGACCGGCAGGCCGGAGGAAAACATCTGTTGCCCAAGGTAAATTTTGTGTCTCAACTCACAGGATTGGCGCTCCTGGGTGCTGACTCTCTGATTGAATCTACCCATCAGCACTGCGCGCCGCTGCCCGGGCTCATGCGCCTTTTTGTGGCCGGCGCGCAGGTACTCATCGGACAGAAAGTTCAGAGATGACCAAGAGCAACAAAGCACTGCACAGCGCCATCGCGCTGGCAGGCATCTCCGCACTCGCACTGACGGCCTGCACGGGCCCGTCGGGCGGTGGCGGTACCTCCACGAACGGCAGCGGAGGCAGCACGATTACCCTCGGAACGACTGACAAAGTGGTCACGCTCGACCCCGCGGGTTCCTACGACGCCGGTTCCTTCCTGGTGATGAACCAGATCTACCCCTTCCTGCTGAACGCCAAGCCCGGAAGTGCCGACGCCTCGCCGGACATCGCCGAATCAGCGTCCTTCACCGCCCCCACCGAGTACACGGTCAAGCTGAAATCCGGACTGAAATTCGCCAACGGGCATGCGCTCACTTCATCCGATGTGAAGTTCTCCATTGACCGCGTGGTCAAGATCGCGGACCCCAATGGCCCTGCGTCGCTGCTGAGCAACCTGGAGTCCGTTGAAGCGACTGACGACACCACCGTCGTTTTCAAGCTCAAGGCCGCAAACGACCAGGTCTTCCCGGGCGTCCTGGCGTCAAACTCGGGACCCATCATCGACGAGGAAGTCTTCCCGGCGGACAAGGTCATGGGCGACGACGACATCGTCAAAGCCAAGCCTTTCGCCGGTCCCTACAGCATCGACAGCTACAAGAAGAACGAGCTCATCAGCCTCAGCGTGAACCCTGACTACCAGGGACTGCTCGGCAAGCCAGCCAACGGCGGCGCCAACATCAAGTACTACGCCGACGCCAACAACCTCAAGCTCGATATCCAGCAGGGCAACATCGATGTTGCCGGCCGGTCGCTGACCGCCACGGACGTCGCCGACCTGGAGAAGGATTCCAAGGTCAAGGTCCACAAGGGCCCCGGCGGCGAGCTGCGGTACATCGTCTTCAACTTCGACACCATGCCGTACGGCGCCAAGACCCCCGAGGCCGACCCCGCAAAGGCCTTGGCCGTCCGACAGGCCATGGCCAACATCGTGGACCGCGACGCCATCGCCACCCAGGTCTACAAGGGCACGTACCTGCCTGCCTACTCCGTGGTCCCGGAAGGATTCCTCGGCGCAAAGCAGCCCCTGAAGGACCTCTACGGAGATGGCGGCAAGCCGAGCCTGGACAAGGCCAAGAAGGTCTTCGCCGACGCCGGAATCAGCGGCCCGGTCACCATCAAGCTCCAGTACAACCCGGACCACTACGGCAGCTCCTCGGGCGACGAATACGCCATGATTAAGGAACAGCTTGAAAAGTCCGGCCTGTTTACCGTGAACCTGCAGTCCACCGAGTGGGTCACGTACTCCAAGGACCGCACCGCCGACGCCTACCCGGTCTACCAGCTGGGCTGGTTCCCCGATTACTCCGATCCGGACAACTACCTCACGCCGTTCTTCGTTCCGGGTAACTTCCTGAAGAACCACTACGACAACCCCGCCGTTGCAGCCCTGATCCAGAAGCAGCTGACCACAGTGGACAAGGACGAGCGCGTCAAGATCCTGGGCGAAACCCAGGACGCCGTTGCCAAGGACCTCTCCACCCTGCCTTTGCTCCAGGGTGCCCAGGTCCTCGTGTCCGGTGCCGACGTCAAGGGCGTGGAGACCACCCTGGACGCTTCGTTCAAGACCCGCCTGGGTGTTATCTCCAAGTAGTCCGGCCAATTCTGCCCACGGCGGGCAAAGGGGCGGGATGCACCAGCATCCCGCCCCGTTGGCCGCTTCCAGCCAGTCCTGTGGGGGAGCAATGGCGCGGGCTTTAGCTTTTAGGTAATCCGATGACCACATTGATTGAAGCGCCGCCGGAAGATTCCGACGGCCTGTTGCCGGCTAAGAAGAAGTCGTCCGGCGGAGGACTTGGCCAGTACATCCTGATCCGTTTCCTCCTGATTTTCCCCACTATTTTCATCCTGGTCACCATGGTGTTCTTCCTCATGAGGATCACAGGCGACCCGATCACCGCCGCGATGGGCGGCAGGCTGCCGCCAGACCAACTGCAGCAGCGGATCACCGCCGCCGGGTACGACCGGCCGCTCCTGGTGCAGTACTTCGAATACCTGGGACAGCTGGTGACCGGCAACTTCGGCACCACACTGTCCGACAACCGCAAAGTGACAGAAATGCTCGGGACCTACGGGTCCGCCACCCTGGAACTGAGCATCAACGCCCTGATTGTGGCGCTCCTCGTCGGCATTCCGCTGGGCATGCTGGCGGCCCAGCGCAGGGACCACCTTCCGGACGCCGTCCTGCGCATCTTCGCCATCCTCTGCTACGCCACCCCCGTGTTCTTCGCCGGACTGCTGCTGAAGCTGACGTTCTCCGTCTGGCTGGGCTGGCTGCCGGTGGCCGGGCGCGCGAAGATCTCGACCGAACTGGCACTGACGTCGCTCCAGGCTCCCACGGGAATTTACTGGCTGGACGCCTTGCGCAGCGGGAACATGGCTGCCCTGGGCGACGTCATGGCCCACGCTGTGCTTCCGGCCATTGCCCTGGGCCTGCTGACGGCCGGGATCTTCCTCCGCCTCGTGCGCACGAACGTCATCGGCACGCTCGGCAAGGACTATGTCGAGGCCGGCCGTTCACGCGGGGTCAGCGAGTTCAGGCTGGTGACCAAGCACGCGTACAAACCGGCGCTGATTCCGATCATCACCGTGATGGGATTGCAGATCGCCGTGATGCTCGGTGGTGCAGTCCTGACGGAGAAGACCTTCGAATGGAAGGGGCTGGGCTTCCAGCTTGCAACGTACCTCACGGCCCGTGACTACGTTGCCGTCCAGGGCATTGTGGTGCTCCTGGCAGTCATCGTCGCCACCACCAACTTCATCGTGGACGTCGTCGCCGCGCTGATCGACCCGCGGGTGAGGTACTGACCATGTCCACAACTGAAGCACCAGCACCCGTGGCCAACCCGCGGGCATCCTTCTTCCTTCGGCTCCCGGTGGTGTCGCATGTGCGCCAAAGCGTGGGACTGCAGCGCGGGATGCTCATCATGGGCCTCGTCCTGACAGCAGTCTTTCTCCTGACCGCACTGCTTGCCCCCTTCATCGCCCCGTACGGATTCGCCCAACTGTCTGACGGCGACGGAAACTTTCCCGCCCAGCAGCCGCCCGGCGGCAAGCACCCGCTGGGCACCACCGTGGGTGGCTACGACGTCCTCTCCCGCGTGATGTGGGGAACCCAGACGGCACTGCTGGTCATCATCATCGCCGTGGTGCTGTCCATCTTCGCCGGCGTCATCCTTGGACTGGTCAGCGGCTACATCGGCGGCTGGCTTGACCGGATCCTGGTGGTGGTGGCGGACGCCATCTACGCCTTCCCTTCCCTGCTGCTGGCGATCGTCATGGCCATCGTGATCAGCGGCGGACAGTCCAGCCTCTTCGGCGGTGTCATGGCAGCGGCCATATCCATCACCGTGGTGTTCATCCCGCAGTACTTCCGGGTCATCAGGGCCGAGACCATCCGGCTCAAAGCCGAACCGTTCGTTGAGTCCGCCAAGGTGGTGGGGGCGTCGAACCTGCGCATCATCACCCGCCATATCTACCGGAACGCCACGCGGACACTGCCACTGATCTTCACGCTCAATGCGTCAGAAGCGATCCTCACGCTGGCCGCACTGGGTTTCTTGGGCTTCGGCATCGAACCCAGCTCGGCCTCCGAATGGGGCTTCGACCTGAGCAAGGCCCTTGCTGATACGACCTCCGGCATCTGGTGGACGGGAGTCTTCCCGGGCCTGGCCATTGTGTGGGTGGTCCTGGGACTGACCCTGGTGGGTGAAAGCATCAACGACCTCAACGATCCCCGCCTGCGCGGCCGCAAGCGGGCGAACCGCAAGGCTCCGGCCGTTTCCCCAGCCGGCAACGCCGCCCCGGGACGAGACACAGAATCGAGCAAACCGTGACCGAAAACCTGGACACGCCATCGGGCAACGGAGGCCCGGAAACAAAGACCGTCCTTGGCATCGACCACCTGGAGGTCACCTTTGCCACCGACTCCGGCGACGTTCATGCCGTCAAGGATGTGAGCCTGGAGCTCAAGGCCGGTGAAGTCCTGGCCATCGTAGGGGAGTCGGGCTCGGGAAAGACCGTCACCGCCAAAACCATCCTCGGCCTGCTGCCTGAAACGGCCACCAGTTCCGGCGCCGTCCTCATCAACGGCACCAACATCATCAGCCTCAGCCCTGCCCGCCTGCGTCAGATCCGCGGGCGGGACGTGGCAATGGTGTTCCAGGAACCGTCCACGGCACTGAACCCGGTCTTTACTGTCGGCTGGCAGATCGCAGAGGGTATCCGCGCCCACTCCGGACAGGGCAGCGGCAAACGGGTCTCAGCCAAGGAAGCCAAGGAACGGGCCATCGATGCCCTCCGCAAGGTGGGTATCCCGGATCCCGAACACCGGGTGAACTACTACCCCCACCAGTTCTCCGGCGGGCAGAAGCAGCGGGTGGTCATTGCAGCCGCAATCGCACTGAACCCCGGACTGATCGTGGCGGATGAACCCACCACAGCCCTCGACGTCACTGTCCAGGCGGAAATCCTGGAACTGCTCCGTGACCTGCGCGGCCAATACGGCACCTCGATCGTCCTGATCACCCACAACATGGGCGTGGTGGCAGACCTGGCCGACAGGGTGGTGGTGATGTACCGGGGCGACATCGTGGAAGAGGCGCCAGCGCGGAAGCTGTTCGCCGAGCCCAAGCAGGAGTACACCCGGCAGCTCCTGGCCGCGGTGCCGCACCTGGGCCGGAACTCGGCGTCGGAAGGGCTGACGGAACGGCGCCACCAGGGCGGGGAGGTGCTGGTCGAAGCGAAAAACCTCACCATCGAATACCCCGGAAGGCTGGGAACACCGGCCTTCAAGGCAGTGGACGGCGTCAGTTTCACCCTGTCCAGGGGTGAGGTCTTCGGGCTGGTGGGGGAGTCCGGCTCTGGCAAGACCACCATCGGGCGGGCCATCGCCGGCCTGAACCGGACCACCGGCGGCAGCCTCAAGGTCCTGGGCTACGAGATGCTGGACCTGCGGGAAAGGACCTTCAAGCCGCTCCGCAAGGACATCGGGTTCGTCTTCCAGGACCCGGCCGCTTCCTTCAACCCGCAGCTGACCATCGGCGAATGCATCGCCGAACCCATGGTGATCCACACCCGGCCCAGCGAAGGGCAGGCGCGCAAACGCGTCGGCGAGCTGCTCGAATCAGTCCAGCTCCCGGCGTCGTATGCGGGACGGTACCCGCATGAACTCTCCGGCGGGCAGCGGCAGCGGGCGTCCCTGGCGCGCGCGCTGAGCCTGAACCCGCGGCTGCTGATTGCCGACGAGCCGACGTCGGCCCTCGACGTCTCGGTCCAGGCGAAGGTCCTGGAACTGTTCCGGGACATCCAGGAAGAGTTCGGTTTCGGCTGCCTGTTCATCAGCCACGACCTCGCGGTGGTAGACATCCTGTCCACGTGGGTGGGCGTGCTGTACAAGGGAAAGCTGGTGGAACAGGGGATCGGCAGCCAGGTCATGGGAAGTCCGCAACACGACTACACCCGCCGCCTGATCGCCTCGCTTCCGGTTCCCGATCCTGACGAGCAGGCCCGGCGGCGGGAGGAAAGCCGGGCACTCCTGGGCCTCTAGGCTCGGGGTTCGGCCACGGGGTGAAGCGCCGGTGCGGCAAACGCTGCACCGGCGCTTAACAGCCGGTTCAATACGCTGCCTGCCCATAGACTGGATGCATGACGCAGCACAACCTCCATTCTTCCGATTCCGACGATTTCGACCCCGCAGCCAGTTCGCTGGCCGGGCAGGTCGACCAGTCGGTGATGGCTGAACTGCTGTCAATCCGCTCCAGCATCGACAACATCGATGCGACCCTGGTGTACCTGCTGGCCGAGCGGTTCAAGGCAACGCAGAAAGTCGGATTCCTCAAAGCCAACCACCGCCTGCCTGCGGGCGATCCCGGGCGGGAAGCGGCGCAGATCGCAAGGCTGCGGAGGCTCGCCGAGGACGCTCACCTGGATCCGGCGTTCGCCGAGAAGTTCCTTAACTTCATCATTGGCGAAGTGATCCGGCACCACGAAGCCATTGCCGAGGACCACCAGGCGGCGACTGGCCGGCAGGCGCAGGCGCCGACGCGAGCGTGACCGCCCAACACCCAGGGGTTTCCGCTCCGGCGCCGGAACAGCTCCTGCCCACGGAAGTGACCGCCACGGCACTCGGGCAGTGGCCCGGTGACGACCCCTACGAAGCAATGCGGATCATCCGCGGCGAACTCGGCAGCCCGCACCTGCCGTTCCTCCCGGAACTCCCGGCCCGCGGCGTCGGCTCCGACGCATTGGGGCGCACCGCGTCCCTCCTTGAAGAGCTGGCCGTCGATGTGCAGCCCTTCGGCTGGCGCCTGGTGGACCGGCCGGGCAAGGATTACCGCCGCGCGGCCTCGGCGTTGTCCACGGACATCAACATCCTGGCCGATGTGGCGGGCGCAGAAGACAGCCCTGCCCCGGAAATCAAGATTCAGCTGGTCGGCCCGATGAGCCTGGCCGCGGGACTGCACCTGCATAACGGTGAGCGTGCCTTGATCGACTATGGTGCCCGGCGGGACCTCGCGGCGTCGCTGGCTGCCGGCGTGGGAAGCTACCTCGGCAGGGTGGCGGCCGCCGTGCCCGGAGCCCGGCTGGTTGTCCAGCTGGACGAACCGGATATCGCTGCGGTGCTGGCCGGCACTATCCCCACGGCCAGCGGCTACCGTACCCTCCGCGCGGTGGCGGGTTCCGAAGCCCGGGAGTCGTGGCGCCTCGTACTGGACGCATTACGTGCCGCCGGCGCCGTGGAAACTGTTATTGCGGTACCTGAGGTGGAGGCGCCGTTCGAACAGATCCTCGCGGCCGGTGCGGACGGAGTTGCCGTGCCGCTCAAGGCGCTGACCACCCGCCAGTGGGAACAGCTGGCGGGCGCCTCTGAAGCTGGAAAGCGGCTCTGGATCGGTGCGCTGGACGTGGCCGGCACTGCACGGACGAAGACCGCTGACTGCGTTGACGCCGTGTGGCGCCCGTGGCGGCAGCTTGGTCTTCCTGCCGCCGCCATCAGCAGCGTCCGGATCACACCCTCATCCGGGCTGGCCGCCGTCACCCCGTCCCGGGCAAAGGAACTCCTGGGCCAGCTGACCAAGGTGGCCGACGGGCTGAACCAGCAGGCCCTCGGCTAGGCCGGCCAGGACGCTCAGGTCCGGTTTTCCCATCGATCCGGCTGTGCGTACCGCGGCAGGAAACTCTGGGCGGAGCTGCCCCCGGTGTAAGGCCGCAGCCGGTAATCGAAGCTGCCGGCGTACACCAGCACCAAGCCGATCTGCGGCTGGATGACCTTGACCTGGATGCGGTGCCTGCCGGCGGGGCCCTCGGCCGGATCCCACCATTGCTCGGCGTAGGCTTTGGCGTCGAGCGCAGACGGCAGGGGAATGCGCAGCGGCCCGAGGAACAGGCGGGAGGCTTCGGATACGCCGCGCAGCCTGCCCTCCGGGGTCACGCTGAGGTTCAGGTCGGTGACCATCCGCCGGCACCGTCCCACGTAGTCCACCAGAGGGGTTCCGCCGCTCGGCTTCTTCCCCTCGCCCTGCTCTTGCAGGTCGCTCCGCTGGTTGACGCTGGTGGTGTCCTGGAACATCCGGGTGCGGCCCGTAAAGCGGATCTCCCGCCGTGCTGTCAGGCTGGAACGGCCGAAGGGATCGAGGTGCGCGTGGTTCTCGATCCGGAACGGGACATTCTCGCCGTACTCCGGAAAGAACGCCTCTTCGCTGCTGGTAAGCCGCATGAGTGGGCGCAGCCAGGATTGGCGGCAGCCCACGACGTCGAACGTTCCCTCGCCCACGCCGTACCGCCCCGAGCCGGGCACCAGGGAAAAGTACTCCTGGAGTTCCGGCTGGAGCCGGCTGAAGTCCGCGCCCAGGGCCTGCTTATAGATCGGTGCGTTCATGGGGACCTCCTGCTGGATTGCGGCGCTGGATTCACAATCTACCGGCAGCCTTGAGCCGGATGTACATGTCGGCCAGCCCGGGTGGCAGCTGGTGCGGTTCGGCATCCACCACCTCCACGCCAAAACGGCGGAGTTCAGCGCTGACGGCGGCACGCTGGAGGAGTGCACGTTCGGCGGCAGCTGCCCTGAAGACTCCTGCAGCATCGCTGCGTTCGGCCAACATGGCGCCCAGTTGGGGGTCACGCACCGCGGCCACCACCACCACGTGCTGTGCGGCCAGCTGCGCCGCCGCGGGAATGAGGCCTTCCTCCGGTGCGCCTCCGTCGAGGCTGGTCAGCAGCACCACCAGGGAGCGGTGGGCAGTTACCGCCCGTACCTCGGCGGGAACGGCGGCCCAGTCCATCTCGATGAGTTCCGGTTCCAGCGGTGCCATGGCCTGGACTAGCCGTCCCAGCAGGTTGCCCTTGCCCGCGGTGCCAGCCCGGACCCGTGCCCTGCGGTCGAAAGCGAGGAAGTCCACCCGGTCTCCGCCGCGCTCGGCGAGGATGCCAAGCAGCAGGGCAGCTTCCAGGCCGCTGTCCAGCCGCGTCTCGTCGTCGATCCTTGCCGCCGCGGTGCGGGAAGTGTCCAGCACCATCACCACGCGGCGGTCCCGTTCGGGACGCCAGGTCCGCACCACCACGGCGGAGCGCCGCGCCGTTGCCCGCCAGTCAATGGAGCGGACGTCGTCGCCCCGGACGTAGTCGCGCAGGGAGTCGAACTCGGTGCCGGCGCCGCGGATCTGGACCGCCGCCTTGCCGTCGAGCTCGCGGAGTTTCTGCAGCTTCGAGGGCAGGTGCCGCCGCGAATTGAACGGCGGAAGCACCCGGATCGACCCGGCCGAAATGACGGTCCGCTGCCGGGCGGCAAGCCTCATGGGGCCGAAGGAACGGAAGGTGACATGCGGCGATTTCAGGTCGCCGCGCCGGACGGGCCGGAGCACGACGGCGGCACGCCGGCTTTCGCCCGCGGGCACGTCCACCAGCTGGATTGGGTTGGCCGCCCCGGCCGAAGGCTGCCAGGCGTCGCGGAAACTGCCGCGCACGCGGCGCCGTCCGTTGTTATGGATGGTGAGCGCGGCGTGCACCGGCGCGTTGAGGGCAACGTTGACGGGCCCGCTGCGGACCAGCTGCAGCAAGCGGGGCGATCCGGCCAAGGCAAGGTCAGCGCCTGCAACGGCTGCTAGCACAGCGGCCACGGCGAAGAACGAGCCCCACCCCGGCAGCAGCAGGACCGGTACAAGCCCCAGCAGTACCAGGAGGACGAAACGCCCGGAAATGGCCATCAGCGCGGAACGGGGACCGACGCCAGGATGCTGCCCAGCACATCATCCACCTGCACCCCGTCCATCTGTGCTTCCGGCTGCAAGGCCACCCGGTGCCGCAGGCAGGGGAGGGCGAGCGCCTTGACGTCGTCCGGCGTGACGAACGTCCGGCCGGACAGCCATGCCCAGGCCCGGGACGTGTTGAGTAGTGCTGTCGCCCCGCGCGGCGATACACCCAGCAGGAAGGACGGGGCAGTCCGGGTAGCCCGCACGAGGTCAACGATGTATCCGATGATTTCGGGGGCTACGTCCACGGTGGCCACTGCCTGCCTGGCCCGCTCCAGGTCACGGGCATCCGCTACGGGACGCACACCCGCCGCTGCCAGGTCCCGGGGGTCGAAACCCGCCGCGTGGCGCCTGATGACTTCCATCTCGTCTCCGCGCTCCGGCAACGGCATGGTGAGCTTGAGCAGGAACCGGTCCAGCTGCGCCTCCGGGAGGGGATAGGTCCCCTCGTACTCCACCGGGTTCTGCGTGGCGGCAACCAGGAAGGGCGTCGGCAAAGGGCGGGGCTCCCCGTCCACCGAGACCTGGCGTTCTTCCATGGCTTCGAGCAGCGAAGCCTGCGTCTTGGGCGGGGTCCTGTTGATTTCGTCGGCCAGCAGCAGGTTGGTGAAGACCGGCCCCTCCCGGAACGTAAATTCGGACGTGTGGGAATCGTAGACCAGCGACCCTGTCACGTCGCCGGGCATGAGGTCCGGGGTGAACTGGACCCGCTTGGTCTCCAGATCCAGTGCCGCGGACAATGCCCGCACCAGCAGGGTCTTGGCAACGCCGGGCACCCCCTCTAAGAGGACATGGCCTTGCGACAGCAGGGCTATCAGCAGGCCGGTGACGGTAGCGTCCTGTCCCACCACGGCTTTGGCCACTTCATGCCGGACATCCAGGAGCGCCTGCCGGGCGGAATCGTGCTCCATCGGGTCAAGGACCTGCTGGCCGCTGCCATGTTCACTCATCGTCTTTTGACCTCTTTCTCCAGGGTGTGCAGTTCCCGGGCCCAGGCCACCAGGCGGGCCTCGCTGCGGGGATGTTCATTGATAAGGCCGCTGACCGTGGATGCAGGCGTAGCCAAGTGCCGTGCCGTGGCATCAACGATGGCCTCAGCGGTGGCTCCCGGACCAAGCCGGAGGGCTACGGCGAGGCGGGACAACGTGCCCGCGCGCAGGTTGTCCCGGGCCTGATCCAGGGCCCGGTAATCGTGGTAGAGCCGGGCGCGGCCCTCGGCAGTCTCCACCGCCTTGACCACGACGGGAAGGGGCTCGAAGACCAACGGCCCGTGCCTCCGGCCGCGCCAGGCGATGGCGGCGAGGGCGACGACAACCAGCCATGGGCCCAGGAAGCGCACCCAGTCCGGTGCCAACTCGTCGAGGGTCCGCGGCGATCCGGTGAGGTCCATGTCCTCCACGGACGGCAGGTACCACACGAGGTCAGGCGAGCCACCCAGCAGCCGCAGCCCGAGGGCGGCATTTCCCAGTTCGTCCAGCCGCTCGTTTCCCAGGACTGCGGTGCTGCCGAGGACCACCAGCCTGCCGTCAGTGCTGGCCGCGAGCACCCCGGCGGCCGAGCCGGACGGGCGGAAACAGGTGGTCCCGCCGTCGTACACGAATCCTGACCCGCCGGTGACCTGGCCTGCCGCCCGCGCATCCGGGAGGGAGCAGCCGGGGTCCAGCGCGGGCGTGCCGTCCGGCACAACGCCTGCCTGCCGGATGTCACTGTCCAGGGCGCGGAGCGTCTCGAGGCGTGGTGAGACCACCACCACCCGGGCACTTGAGTCCGCGAGGTCACGGAGGCGCTCCTCGTCCAGGGCTCCGTTCCGGTCGTAAAGCAGGAGGGTAGCGGACGAACTGCCGTCCAGGGCAGCCATTGCAGCGTCGTAGTTCCGGACGTCGTGGACCTGCACCCCGTGGTTGCCAAGGATTTGGGCGATGGCGCGGGCGCCGCCGGGACCGGCATTGCTCACGGACAGCGGGACGACGTCTCCCTTGGGCGCCAACTGGCCCCAAATCACCAGGCCCAGCCCGACGGCCACCAGCGCGCCGAATGCTGCCACTCCCCGGTGGCGGCGCAGCCGGGCCCGGAAGGACCGACGGGTAGCTTGCCCCGCGACCGCTTCCCGGGCAGCCACCGTCGCGGGTCCGGTCATGGCAGGACCGCCGGCTGATTCCGGTCCACAGGACGTTCGGGCTTGGCTGCCGCCAGGGCGTCGTCGAGCCGGACCATGTCCTGGTACTCCGCGCTGCCGGCAGGCCTGTTGCCGTAGCGGACCGCGTCGAAGGCAGCGGCTGCCTGGGCCAGCCGCTGCGCCTCAGCGCTGAACGGCACGGAGAGTTCGCGTGCGGCTTCATCCGCGGTCCGGCCCGGCTGCGGATCGATGACGGCCCTGTCCTCGGCGGAGCGCACCAGGGCACGGAAACGGTCGACGACGGCGTCGTCCCACTTTCCGGCGGCCGCGGCCTCAGCGGCGCGCTGGCGGTAGTCGGTGGAACTGAGGGTGCTGTCAGCACCAAAGACATCCTTCGGCTTCCGGGCGGCCGGGTTGAGCCGTGGGCGGGCCAGGACAATGGCCACGGCCAGGACCAGGACGATAACGATGCCTATGACCGGGGTGGGAACCGACCCGGCAGGACCCGAGGGCCCGTCCAGGGAACCCAGCCACTCGAGGAAGTTCCGCCACGCGGTCTCCAGCCAGGACGGCTCAACGTCCCGGTACTCAGGCTTTGCCAGCTCCTCCGCGGCCCACCTGCGTGCCTTGTCCGCGTCGGGAAGCACCGGGGGTTCAGCGGACATCCGGCCATGCACTTCCGGACGGTCCCTGGGAACCGTGGCCCGGTGCGGTGAATGCCGCACCCCGGCCTGGAACGCCGTCGGGATCAGCGCCCGTCTCGAGCAGGCGGAGGAGTGTGATGTCCAGGCCGTCCTTCCGCATGCGGAGGTCCATGTACAGCAAGGCCATCACCGACGTCTGGAACGCGTAACCCAGCGCGCCCACCAGGGCGCCGAGGACAGCGGTGGCGATGCCTATAGCCACCGCCATCCCCGCGTCCTGCCCGGATCCGCCGTGGGGTGAGACCACGGTGCCGAGGAAACTGGTCAGCAGGCTGACCGGGATCATCACCACCTGGCTGATCACGCCCACAAGAAGACTTACCACCAGGGTCATTCCGAAGATCCGCCACCAGTTGGCGCGGGTCAGTTGCCAGGACCGGCGGAGGGCGGCGATCGGACCCACTTCCTCGATGACCACCGCGGCCGGGGCCACCATGACCTTGATGGCAATCCAGGCAAACACTGCAATGAAGGCAGGGACAAGGGGAATCAGGAACAGCGCCCCGGCTGCCCGGTCGGTGCCGGCGATGAGCGCGAACGCCACGCCACCGAATATCACGAAAGCAAGCAGCACGGCTGCCATCAGCAGCGCAGCGAGGCCAATCAGCGCACCGGCCCTGGACTTGGCGAGGGCCCACATCTGGCGGAACCCTGTGGGCCTGTTGAGGATCGAGCGGGCCACCGGCACCACCATGGCGCCCTGCAGCACCGCAGAAATAACGAGCGTCAGGATACTGGCCACCAGGATGGCGCCGGCGAAGCCGAATCCCACTCCGGCCAAGTCCGCGGGACTGGCGCCCTCCACCCAGGCTTCGATGGAGCCGGCAGATGTGGCGGACACGGCCGTGACGACGGCGGCGAGTATCGCCGAGAGCGATTGCGCCAGCAGGGCGGCACCCAGCATGGCTTTCGGGTTCCGGCGGATGGCCTGGAAGGAGCCGTCAAGGATTTCGCCGAACATCAGTGGCCGCAGCGGAACGATGCCGGGCTTAGGTGGGGCAACATAGCGGGGCTGTCCGTAGGGGCTCCCAAACTGGTTGCCGTACTGGTTCCCGGAGCCGGGTGCATAGGGCGTTCCGTAGGGCTGCTGCGGATAAGCTGCGCCCGGGTAAGCCGGCGGGGGACCGTTCCACGGGGCCTGCTGTCCGTACGGCGGTTGGCCCGGCCCCGGCTGGGCTTGGCCTGGTTGGTCTGGGCTGCCGCCCGGCTGCTGGGACCATGGCCCGGGGGGACCCCACGACGGGGTGCCACCCCACGTCCCCTTGCCTTCGCCGGCAGTTTCCCGGTTCGGAGCCACCCATCCGTCATCGCTCCGGCTCCGCTGGTTCCCGCCGCTGCCGTGCTGGCTTTGGCCTGGCCGCGGTTCCCGGGAACCGTCGGAGGGCTGCTCCGCTCCGGCCGGTTCCTCCCGGCCTGAATCCTGTCCTGCCACGCTCTTCCTTCCCCCATTCCGGCCGCACCGTTGTCCCGCGGCCGGGCCCTGACAGCCGTAAGCCGCCGGGAAGGTCCGGCACGGTCCCAGCCTATAGTTCCGGCGTCGGACGTCCTAGCGTTCCGCCATGCCGAAGCCGCTCAACAGGACAAAGCCCCCCTGATAAGGGAATATATAACTATGAAGGCACGCATTCTGGTGGTTGACGATGACGAAGCGCTGGCCGAAATGATTGGAATTGTTCTTCGCAATGACGGCTTTGAACCCGTCTTCTGCGCGGACGGCGCCCAGGCGCTTGACATCTTCCGGTCATCGCGGCCGGACCTGGTCCTGCTGGACCTTATGCTCCCCGGGGTGGACGGCATCGAGGTCTGCCGGCAGGTCCGCGCTGAGTCGGACGTGCCCATCGTCATGCTCACCGCTAAGGCGGACACGTCCGACGTCGTCCGGGGCCTTGAATCCGGGGCCGATGATTACGTGCCAAAACCGTTCAAGCCCGCCGAACTCGTGGCACGGGTGCGGGCCAGGCTCCGCCCGGGAGACCAGAAGGCACCGGAAACTCTGCGGATCGCGGACATCACCATTGACGTTGCCGGGCACACGGTAAGCCGCGGGAGCGAACGGATCTCCCTGACGCCGCTGGAATTCGACCTGCTGGTGGCCCTTGCCCGCAAGCCGTGGCAGGTTTTCACCCGTGAACTGCTGCTTGAACAGGTATGGGGTTACCGCCACGCGGCAGACACCCGCCTGGTCAACGTCCATGTCCAGCGCCTGCGGTCCAAGATCGAGCAGGACCCGGAAGCTCCGGAAGTTGTATTGACGGTGCGTGGTGTCGGCTACAAAGCAGGGGCCTGACCCCGCTTCCTCCGACGGGGAACGCCGGTCCGGCGTCCCCGCCCAGGCGACCCCCGGAGAAGCAGCGGATTCGGAACAGCGTGCCGTGGCACAGCCACACCAGGAACAGCAGCACCACCAAACGGCGCAGCACCACCAGTCCGCGGAGCACACCGATGCCATCAGTCCCGGATTCAGGCAGTTCGCCTTCCGCGTGCGGATCTGGCAGCGCCGTGCCGTCATTGTCAGCCTCAGGGTGGCCCGGCTGGTCAAAACCGGCATTCTCCGTTTCCTGCCGGCACTGCGCTACGTCGGACGCGCCCTGCAGAAGCGTTGGCGCCGTTCCCTGCAGTTCAGGACTGTCCTCACCACGCTGCTTCTGGCCGTCACGTCCTTCGCCGTAGTTGGCGCCTACCTGTCGAACCAGATCGCCAACAACCTTTTCCAGGAACGGCTGACGCAGGCCGAATCGGAAACCCGGTACAACGTCAAGCAGGTCCAGGAGACGTTCGACGGCGCCCAGGTCACCGACCAGTCAAGCGTCATCACGCTGGTCTACGACACCCTGAACGCGGTGGAAGGCCGCGGCTCCGTGATCCAGCGCCGCTATGTCTTCGAAGCCATGCCGGAGCAGACCAAGCCACGGAACCGCTGGGTGGAATCCCGGGCCTCTGACCAGCTGACTGTCAGTGTCATCCCCCCGGAGCTCCGCAAGGCGGTCCAGGAATCCGGCAAGGACCAGTACTGGGCGTCCACAGTGATCCCTGTGGGCACCGAGGACCGGCCAGGCATCGCCGTCGGAAACAAGGTGACCTTCAACGGCACCGTTTATGAGCTGTACCTGATCTATGACCTCAACACGGCGCAGCAGACCCTGGACGAGATCCAAAGCGTCCTCTGGGCCGGCGGCGCAGTGCTGGTTCTCCTGATCGGTGCGGTGGCCTGGTACGTCACCCGCAACGTGGTCAGCCCGGTCAGCCACGCAGCGATGGTGTCGGAGAAACTGGCCGCCGGGCAATTGCAGGAACGCATGGTGGTGCGCGGCGAGGACGAGGTGGCCCGGTTGGGCGCCTCGTTCAACCACATGGCTGCCAGCCTGCAGGAGCAAATCACCCAGCTCGCCACACTCTCGCAGATGCAGCAGCGTTTTGTGTCCGACGTGTCCCACGAACTGCGCACTCCCTTGACCACCGTCAGGATGGCGGCCGAGGTACTGTACGACGCCCGTGACGATTTCGACCCCATTAACAAGCGGTCTGCCGAGTTGCTCTACAACCAGGTGGAGCGGTTTCAGTCGCTGCTCTCGGACCTGCTGGAGATCTCCCGCTTCGACGCCGGTGTGGCCGTGCTGGATGCCGAACCGGAAGACATCCTCCACGTCATCGCGCACGTTATCGAGGGCGCGTCGCCCGTAGCCGCGGAATACGGCTCAGAGATCGTTCTGAGTGCACCAGCCGGGGCCATCGTTGTGGACATGGACGCGCGCCGGATCGACAGGATCCTGCGGAACCTGATCCTGAACGCCGTCGAACACGGTGAGGGCAGGCCGGTGACCGTCACTGTGGCAGCCAGCGAAACCGCCGTCGGCATCGCTGTCCGTGACCATGGCATCGGCATGGAACCGGCTGAGGCGGCCCGGGTCTTTGACCGGTTCTGGCGCGCGGACCCTGCCCGCGCCCGGACCACCGGCGGCAGCGGCCTGGGACTGTCCATAGCCGCGGAGGACACCAAACTCCACAACGGCTGGCTGCAGGCATGGGGGAGGAAAGGCAGCGGGGCAAACTTCCGGCTCACCCTGCCGCTGCGCCAAGGCGAAGAGATCGGCAACTCGCCCGTGCAGCTCGAACCCGAAGACAACATCACCACGGGCGAACCGGGCAGCGTTCCCCGGGAACCCGACACCAGGAACATCCTGGTCCTGGAAACCGGAGCGGCGCGGTTGGCGCCGGTGCCGACGACGAAGGAGAACCCATGACCGGCCGCGGCCGTCCGGCACAGCTCGGTGCTTTCCTGCTGGCTCTGCTGGTTGTGGTGCTGGCAGGCTGCGCCCGGATCCCCATCTCGGGACCGGTCGGCAAGAGCAGCGAAGGCAGCGCCGGCAACCTGAACGCGCCGGTCTTCCTCCCGGCTGCACCGCAACCGGGCGCATCACCGGAAACCATTATCGACTACTTCTACCGCGCCGGCAGCGGCTACGAGGACGACTACGCCGTGGCCCGCCAGTACCTCACGCAGGCCTCGTCCGTGTCCTGGAAGCCGGACCAGCGTGCCCTCGTATACCGGGACGCGCGCGTGGTGGCCACAGGCACCGAAAACGTCTACAACTATGAATTGGATGTGGCCTACACCGTCGACGCCGACGGGATCACCACCCAGTCCCCGGAAGGCACCGTGGAACGGATCCCCGTCACCGTTACCCAGGTGGACGGGGAATGGCGTATCTCTGCAATACCGGACGGGACCGCCATCGCCGAGGAAACGTTCAAGGTGATCTACGGCGCCTATCCCATCTACTTCTACGACCCCACGTTCACTTACGCCGTCCCCGACGTCCGCTGGTTCATCAGGAACAAGACGGTCAAGGCCATGACAAGTGCCCTGCTGGCGGGGCCGGCCCCCTACCTTCGCGGCGCGGTGGCCAGCGCCTTCCCGTCTGGCATCAAGCTCGCCCGTGAGTCCGTTCCCGTAGTCTCGGGAGCCGCACAGGTGGACCTGACGGCCAAGGAACTCACTGAGACATCCCCGGAGGACCGCCTTCGGATGCAGATGCAGCTCACCCTGACGTTCCGCAGCCAGCCCGACGTCGTGAATGTCGAGCTGCGGGCCAACCAGGACCTGGTGAGGGTGGAGGACAACGGCTCGGTCCTCCCGCCGGTCCAGGACAAGAGCGCCCCCTCGCGCCAGATCGCCGTCAGCGGCAATGAACTGGTGCGGTACGAAAACAACAGGATTTCGCCTCTTCCGGATATGCAGCCCGTCTCCGCCCTGGACCCACGGTTTCCTGCGGAATCCCCGGTCTCGCAGACCGCTGCCTTCCTCAATGAGAGCCGAACAACCCTGTACAGCATCAACCCGGGCCAGCCGGCCCGCGCCCTGACGACCCGGAGCACACTGAGCCGGCCCTCCTTCAGCCTCAACGACTGGGTATGGTCGGCCGGGCCCGGGGGAAACGGGGCCACCGAAGTGGTGGCCTTCCGCCCCACCGGAGTCGCTGAAGGGGCTTCGGTTCCGTCGGTGACGCTGGCGCCGGCCTGGCTGGCGGGACGGTCCGTCAAGGAATTCCGGGTTTCCCGGGAAGGCGTCCGTGCGCTGGTCATCTCCGAACAGAACGGCAAGACCCGGGTCCAGGTCGCCGGGATCATCCGCGGCGGTGACGGGACACCCCGTGAACTGACCCAGCCGACCACCCTGGCGACCGACAGCAACCCGGACCAGGGTGCCTGGGTCAACGACTCTACGGTGGTGGTCATGAAGGGCGCGGCGGCAGCCAACGTGACGCCGGAACTGCTCTCCCTCACCTCGGGCCAGCCCCAGCAGCTCGCTCCCTGGCCGGGCCTGGTGGCGCTCAGCGCAGGAAACGGGCAGGAGGAGATCTACGGGCAATCGTCAGAGGGTATCTTCCAGCGGCTTGGGAACGGATGGTCGCCGCAGATCAAGGGCCCCATCGATCCTTCGTACCCGGGGTAGGGGCTGCAGGTACTGAGGCCCATGGGTAACGCGGTGTGGTCTGGGTCCACATAGGCCCTGGTGCTGCTTTCCTTTGCTGCCGGCTGCAGGAATCGTTGAGCCGTGAGCAGCGAATCAATGCCCGGCAGTGGCCGGGCAGACCCTGACCTCCTCCCGTCCCAACCCGTGGCGAGGCACCGGTCAGAACATCGGAGCGCCCTCCTTCGGTTTGGCGACCAGGTGGCAGGAGCCGCGGCAGACTTTCTGGCTCTGGCGATTCCTGCCGACTGTGTGGGCTGCGGCGCTGAGGACCACCAGCTCTGCCCGCACTGCTCCCGGCAGGTACGCCGGCTCACCGCGCAACCGTTCCGTGCCGAAGCTGCCGCACCCGCGCTGACAGATGTGGACGGAAGGATCCTGCTGCCGGTGGTTGCAGCCGGCGTCTACAGGGAGGAACTCGCCCAGGCTTTGCTGTCCTATAAGCGCCACGGCCAGCACCGGCTCCGGAAGTGCCTGGGCAGGGCGCTCGCAGAAGCGGTGCGGACGGCAACGGGAGACTGGCGGCCCTATGTCCTGGTTCCGGTTCCCACCAGTTCAGCCGCCTATCTGACTAGGGGATTCAGCCCCGTGCACCTGCTCCTTGCCGAGGCCGTCCGGCAGCTTCCCGGCGCCGTTATGCAGGACGTCCTCGCCAAGGCCACCCCCGGAGGTATCCGGCCGGCCGGCGGCCAGAAAGGCCTCGACAGGGGTGACCGGGCAAGGCGCGTCCGGGGCTCCATGACGGTGCGGCGGCGCGCCCGCGGCAGGGTGGCCGGGAGGCGCTGCATCATCGTCGACGACGTCCTCACCACCGGTTCCACGTTGTCCGAAGCCGCGCGTGCACTGCACCGCGACGGGGTCCGGGTGGCAGGGGCGGTGGTACTCGCCGCAACGCGTCCGCCGGTCTCGGGCGGCCCGGACGGCCCATCCTAAGCCAGCAGCGAAACTACCGCGACTTAGAAAAAAATAAACCGGGAAAGGATGAATAACGGATGACGATGAACTAACGTCGGTTGTGGGTACCAAGACAGAATGTACCTTTCGATGGCGGCTCGGAGAGGGGCTCGACTGTCAGGCAGATCGGCCCAGGGAAGCGCCGCCGTCGTGTCACCGAAGTCATTTGGAGGGCACCATGGAGTTTATGATCAGCGGACGAAATCTGACAGTGTCAGACCGGTTCCGCGAATATGCCGGGGAGAAGATCTCAAAGATCGAGTCGTTGGGGGACAAAGTCCAGCGGGTCGATGCCAAGGTTTCCAAAGAGACCAATGCCCGGCAAACAGGCGACCAGTTGACCGTTGAGGTGACAGTCCTGGGCCGCGGACCGGTGATCCGCGCCGAAGCCAGCGCTGCCGACAAGTTCGCCGCCTTCGATCTTGCGTACAACAAGCTGCTTGAACGCCTGCGCCGGGCCAAGGACCGGAAGAAGGTCCATCACGGACGCCACACGCCCAAGGCTGTGAGGGAAGCAACCGCGTCCCTCGAACCGGCCAGTGCGCACGAGCCCCTTTACATGGAGGCCAGCCACCGGAGCGAGGCCAGCGCGTCATCCGCCGACAGGTCTCCCTACGACGTGGACAACGATATCCCGGCAGGCGATTCCCCCGTCCTGATCCGCCGGAAGGTCTTCCCGGCAGCGTCGCTGACGCTCGACGACGCCGTGGACAACATGGAACTCGTGGGGCACGACTTCTATCTGTTCGTCGACAAGGCCACCAATACCCCGTCCGTCGTGTACCGGCGGCGCGGCTGGACCTATGGTGTGATCACGCTTGACCACGAGTGCGAACCCGGAGACACCGTGGTGGAAGAAAAGATCCTCGCCTACCGTTCGGATGATGCCGCGGCAACCGCTTAGGGTGCTGGCAGCAACAATCAACAGAGAGGACTGGGGTGCCCGCTTCGCTGAGCCTTAACCAGGCCCGGCGGATCGCTCTCGCAGCACAGGGGCTCGACAAAGGACGGCCCACCGGACCCGTAACTTCACGGACGGTGGGCCGCACCTTTGCCCGCTTGCAGCTGGTCCAGATCGATTCCGTAAACGTCCTGGCGCGGAGCCATTTCCTTCCCTTCTACTCGCGCCTCGGGAACTACGACCGGAGCATTCTGCAACGGATGTCCGGTGTCCACCCGCGCAGGATGGTTGAGTACTGGGCACACGAGGCCAGCTACATCCGACCGGAACACTATGCGGACCTCCTGCTCTGGCAGAAACGTTCGTGGGTTGGTGCCGGAAGCATGGACCCGGACCAGCGGGCTGCGATATCGGAGCTGATCCTGGCAACCCTTGCCGGTAGCCGTCCCCTGACCGCATCCGAGCTGACCGCCCGGATCGGCCACGTGGAAGAACGGCAAACAGGCAATTGGGGCTGGAACTGGAACGCCGTCAAAAGGGTCCTGGAACACCTCTTTGAAGCGGGGCTCGTCTCCGCAGCTGCACGGACAGAGCAATTCGAGCGGAAATACACCCTCACGGCGAAGATTCTCCCGCATGCCGGAATTGGCGCGGGGGAGGACCCCACGGGAACCGGAGATCGGGCCGGGGCACTGGACCGGCTGACTGAGGCTGCCGCCCGTGCGCACGGCGTCGGAACTGTCCGGTGTTTTGCCGATTATTTCCGGACACCCGTCAACGCAACGGCGCAGTCTGTGGAACGCCTGGTGTCGCGGGGTGTGCTGGAACCGGTGACCGTCTCGGGCTGGAAGCGGGATGTCTACCGCCATGCCGATGCTGTCCTGCCTCGGCGGGCAACTGGACGTGCCCTGCTCAGCCCCTTTGATTCGCTGGTGTTCGAGCGCCGCAGGCTGGAAGAACTCTTCGGCTTTCACTACCGGATTGAGATCTACACGCCCGAACACAAGCGGCGGCACGGCTATTACGTCCTTCCCTTCCTCCTCCGGGACGGCATCGTTGCCCGGGTGGACCTGAAGGCCGACCGCGCAGGCGGAAAACTGCTGGCCCGGGCCGCCTTCGCCGAGCCGGCCGCCCCGCCGGACACCGCCGTCGAACTTGCCGCGGAACTGCGCCTTATGGCTGAATGGCTGGGCCTCCAGTCCGTGGAGGTCTGGCCGTCCGGTGACCTCGCGCCGGACCTTGCGCGGGCCGTCGGCAACGCGGACTCCGATCCGCTCTGAGGGAAACCGGCACCGGCAGGTTGTCTCTCCCGTAGACTAAAAACGCCAGAATTCGGCGGCATGAGACTGGGAGCATCTTCACGTGGCATCACTTATCGAAAAACTTCTCCGCACGGGTGACAAGAAAACACTTCGGCAACTGCGGAATTATGCCGACTCCATCAATGCCCTCGAAGACTCGTTCAAGACCTTTACCGATGCCGAGCTCCGTGAAGAAACGGACCGGCTCCGCGAACGCCACCAGGACGGCGAAAAGCTCGAGAACCTCCTGCCGGAGGCCTTTGCTGCTGTTCGGGAAGCGTCTTCGCGCACCCTGGGAATGCGGCACTTCGACGTCCAGCTGATGGGTGGCGCCGCCCTCCACCTGGGCAACATCGCGGAAATGAAGACCGGTGAAGGCAAGACCCTGGTGGCAACCGCTCCTGCCTACCTGAATGCCCTCGCCGGCAAGGGTGTCCATGTGGTCACCGTGAACGACTACCTCGCCGAATACCAGTCCGACCTCATGGGCCGCGTCTACCGCTTCCTCGGGCTGACCAGCGGATGCATCCTTGCCAACCAGGACCCTGCGGTCCGGCGCGAGCAGTACGCAGCGGATATCACCTACGGAACCAACAACGAATTCGGTTTCGACTACCTGCGCGACAACATGGCCTGGGACCGGAACGAACTGGTCCAGCGTGGACACAACTTCGCCATCGTCGATGAAGTTGACTCCATCCTCATTGACGAGGCCCGTACCCCGCTCATCATCTCGGGACCCGCCCAGGGCGACACAAACCGCTGGTACAGCGAATTCGCAAAGGTCGTTCTTCGGCTGCAGCCCGAAAAAGACTACGAAGTCGATGAAAAGAAGCGCACCGTCGGCGTCCTTGAGGGCGGCATCGAGAAGGTCGAGGATTACCTCGGCATCTCCAACCTGTACGAGTCCGCCAATACGCCACTCATCGGCTTCCTTAATAACGCCATCAAGGCCAAGGAACTCTTCAAGCGGGACAAGGACTACGTCATCATGGACGGCGAAGTCCTGATCGTTGACGAGCACACCGGCCGTATCCTCGCCGGCCGCCGGTACAACGAGGGCATGCACCAGGCGATCGAGGCCAAGGAAGGCGTCGAGATCAAGGCGGAGAACCAGACCCTGGCCACCGTCACCCTGCAGAACTACTTCCGCATGTACGGCAAACTCTCAGGCATGACCGGTACCGCTGAGACCGAAGCGGCCGAGTTCATGAGCACTTACAAGCTCGGCGTCGTGGCCATTCCCACCAACCGCGACATGCAGCGCATCGACCAGTCCGACCTCGTCTTCAAGAACGAAACAGTGAAGTTCGACGCCGTCGTCCGGGATATTGCCGAACGCCATGAAAAGGGCCAGCCCGTCCTGGTGGGTACCACCAGCGTCGAGAAGAGCGAGTATCTTTCCCGGCTGCTCGCCAAGGACGGCATCCGCCACGAAGTCCTGAATGCCAAGAACCACGCACGGGAGGCCGCGATCGTTGCGCAGGCCGGCCGTAAGGCCGCCGTCACGGTGGCCACCAACATGGCCGGCCGAGGCACCGACATCATGCTGGGCGGCAACGCCGAGTTTACGGCGGTTGCCGAACTTGCCAAGCGCGGCCTCGACCCGGAGGAGAACTCCGAGGAGTACGAGTCCGCGTGGCCGGCTGCACTTGAAGCGGCCAAACAGGCCGTCAAAGATGAGCATGAAGAGGTCCTCAACCTCGGTGGACTGTATGTCCTCGGCACCGAACGCCATGAGTCCCGCCGCATCGACAACCAGCTCCGCGGCCGTTCCGGACGCCAGGGCGACCCGGGCGAGTCCCGGTTCTACCTTTCCCTGACAGACGACCTCATGCGGCTGTTCAACTCCGGCGCTGCAGAACGCCTCATGAACAGCTCCGTTCCTGACGACGTGGCCCTCGAATCCAAACTCGTATCCCGCGCCATCGCCTCGGCGCAGGGTCAGGTGGAGGGCCGCAACGCTGAGCAGCGAAAGAACGTCCTGAAGTACGACGACGTCCTGAACCGTCAGCGTGAAGCGATCTACAGCGACCGCCGCCGGATCCTCGAGGGTGACGACCTGCACGAAAAGGTGCAGTTCTTTGTCGAGGACACCATCATGGCCCTCATCGATGACGCCACCGCCGAAGGCAACGGCGACGACTGGGACTTCAACCAGCTGTGGACCAATCTCAAGACGTTGTACCCAGTCAGCGTGAGCGCGGACGACATCATCGAAGAAGTCGGCGGAAAGTCCCGGCTGACGGTGGAGTTCCTGAAGGAAGAGCTGCTTTCGGATGCCCGGCTTGTCTACCAGGCGCGGGAGGAAAGCATCGGCTCCGAGAGTATGCGGGAACTGGAACGCCGCGTCGTGCTGTCAGTCATCGGACGCAAATGGCAGGAACACCTCTACGAGATGGACTACCTCAAGGAGGGCATCGGGCTGCGTGCCATGGCCCAGCGCGATCCCCTGGTGGAGTACCAGCGCGAGGGTTTCACCCTGTTCCAAAGCATGATGGAAGCCATTCGGGAGGAAAGCGTCGGGTTCCTGTTCAACCTGGAAGTCGAAGTGACTCCGGCCCAGGACGTGGTGGTGGAGGACGCCGCCGGCGGACACACCGAACACGTTGAGCCGCAGGTCCGGGCTGCCGGCCTGGAAGCCCCCGAAAAGCCTGCGCAGCTGCAGTACACGGCACCCAGCGAGAGCGGTGGAACCCAGACCCGGGTGGAAACCCGTTCCTCAGGACGCTCAGGCAACCCCGCAAAGGCGGCGGAGCAGGATGCGGCGAAAGAAGCCGCCAAGCGTCAGGCTAAGAAGAAGCGGCGCTAAAGCAGAGTCCACGGACGACGACGTGTAAGGCGAGGGCAGGGCCAGCGGGAGACAGTATCCCGGGACCCTGCCCTCTTCTTTGTCCGGGTGGCCAACCGGATGGTCATCCAATGACGAGTTCCGTGACTCGCCACACCTGCTTGCTGCGCTCCAGGCGGATTGCCACGGCGCGCGCACGGACGTCATCGACTACCACTGCACTGGCTTCGTAGGTGCCTACTGCCACCTCGCAGATCCTTACTGACCGGACAATGGAGTTTCGGTGCAGCCGGCCCAGCGCCGGATTTCCGGTCCTGGTGATTTCCCGCCGAATCAGCGCGGCGCGGTGCTGGAGGGCGGCGAGGCACCGGGGGTCAAGCCGGCGGGCAAGTTGGTGGACGGGCCGGATCCCGGCCAGCACTTCCATGGCAGCCTGCACCGTTCCACGCGTAAGGGCCCGGACTTCCGATTCCTCGTCCGCGGCCCGGAGCTGATCCGGCTCTCCGGAACGCGGGGCCGGCCGGCCCTGGCCCAGGGCCCGCAGCTGCCTCTGTCGCAGCTGCGTTTGTTCCGGCGGCTCCTGGCTGGCTGCGCCCGGGGTGAAGCCCTTGTCAGCTTTACTTTCGGTTCTTCCTTGGAGGGCGCGGATTGGCGTCACTGCTGGCATTGCTTTCCCCTTTGGTTTTGGTGGTGCCGGCACCAAACCGGCATGGTTACGGATGCTTAAGACGCTGAGGGTGGCTGCAGGACCTGGCCCGGGAGCAGGACATCCGGGTTCTGGCCGATGACAGCCCTGTTGGCTTCGTACCATCTCGGCCACTCGAGGGCGACGTCAATGTCGGAAGCATTGGTGCCCAACTGGCCCCGCACAATGTCCCACAGGGTGTCCCCGGCCAGGACTGCCACGATTCCTGTTGTGTGATCTGACCCCCTACCCGGCGTGGCCTCTTCGCGCTGGGCGGGCGGGGCCAACAGCCCTGGATCCACCAGCGGGGCAGTCCGGGGCTGCCATCGGGGCTGCAGCTGGGAATGATTCGCGGCGCCGGAGCTTGCGTCCGCAGTGATTGGGGCAGCAGCGTGCGTTGTTTGGGCAAGTTGGTCCGGTCCCGCTGACGTCGGGACTAATCCCGGCGTCAAGGTCTGCTCCGGCTGGCCCGCCGCCGGGCCTGCATCCGATGCCGGAGCCTGCGTGGAGGTGGCGTCCCAGACGGGGTCGCCTGGCGTCCCTGTGGAAGGTACCGGGCGCGGGGCCGGCAGGTCCGGGGTTGCATCCACAGCCGAGGCGTACTCCTGGGTGGGGGCCCACTGCGGACCCGAAGTCAAGGTTTCGGCGTTGGCCGCTGCACCCGACACCAGTTGCAATGAGAGCGCCGTGACGACCAGGCGCCTCATGAAAGCGGGCGAAAGCCTGCGCGTCAGCGAAGCTGCACGGACCTTTCCGTGTCGCTCCAGGAGCACGCCCGCTCCGGCGGCCACAAGAGACAGAAACCACCAGGCGATAAGCACCGAGCCCGAAATTAGTGCGACGGCCCCCAGGATGTCCTCGGCGGACGTGCTCTGGTGCTTGGCAGTTGCCTCCTGCCACTGCAGGACAAGACCACATCCGATGAAAACGAGCACAGCTCCCAGGACTAACAACGCCAAGGCCATCAGGGCGTCCAGCCTGAATCCGTGCGAGTCGCGCTTCATCATTGATTCATCCTTTTGATGTTGTTTGATGCAGTTTGATATTGCTTGACTCAGTTTGCGCCCGTTTTCAGCCATATGTCCAGACGGTGGAGAGAAAAACTTCCTGGAATTGACGGCGTGCCCGGTCGGACCTACTGTGGCCGGATGCGCTGGGATGCACTCTTCGACGACCTGGAAAGCCAACTGGCGGAATCTGACCGGCTTTCACTGGAGGCCGAGATCGGGGAGAGAACCCGCGCTGAACTGGTGGCTATCGAATTCTCCGACAGGCTCCGCGGCGTACTTGGATGCACGCTCGGGGTCCACCTCCTGAGCGGAGAATCGGTCAGTGGCCGCCTTGCCCACGCCGGTGCCGAGGCCCTGGTTATTGACGAAGACTGGTACCAGGTCCTCATTCCATACCCGGCGGTTGCCCGCTACGTAGGCCTGGGCAGGCTCGCTCGAACCGAACCGTCAGCCGTACGGCGCGCGCTTGGGTTGGCGCATTCGCTCCGGGCCCTCGCCAGGGACAGGGCTGAGCTGAGTATCAGCCTCGGTGGCAGCACGGGCGTCACGCGGTTGGACGGCGTAATTGACCGCGTGGGCAAGGACTATGTGGACGTAGCGGCAGTTACGCCCGGTGAAGCCCGGAGAAGCCGGCATGTTGGAGACGTATCAACCGTGCCGTTCGCCGCACTTGCGGCCATCAGGTCCAGGAAGCAGGCCGGACTGTAGCCGGCGCCCGGTCCCGGCAGGGCCGGCGGTGACGAAGCACGCGCCCGCTCAGACCGACTTCGACTTGGACTCCTGAATCATCCTGCTCGCTTCTGCATAGCGTTCCTCGATGTACTGTTCGAGCATCTTCTCTTCCACGCGCCATTGCCCGCGGCCACCAACCTGGATGGCCTTCAATTCTCCGCTCCGTACAAGTGCGTACGCGGCTGGAGAGTTGATCTGGAGCTGCTCGGCAACATCTGCGAGCGTGAGGAACCTGGGCATGCCACCATTTTGCCATCCGAACGGGGTACATGCCTGCGTTATCCACAGTTCCGGCATATTTGGGACTTTGACTTTCGTTCCGGCGTCCGTCCCGCCACAATGAGGTGTCCGGCCACGGAACGGCCCGCCGGCATGTCTAGGGGGAGAAACGGCATGGTTCCAGAAACATCAGCCGCATCAGCACGCCTGAAGCGCCCCTCGTGGAAAGATCCGCGCCTGCTGGTAGGGATCCTCCTGGTGTTTGCATCAGTGGCGGGAGTCGTATTCCTGGTCGGAAGTGCAGACCAAACCACGGAGGTCTACGCGGCCCGCGACGGAATAGCCGTGGGCGAAGCGCTGACGGAAGCGAACGTGGTACGTGCCAAGGTGCGGCTCGGCGATTCGGAACGGCACTACATCACCGCCGAATCCGGGTTGCCCCGGGGCGCGGTGGCCGTGCAACGCATCGGAAAAGACCAACTGGTCCCTCGTGCCAGCCTCGGGGAGGTGGACGACCTTGACCGCAAGCCGGTGGCCATTACGGTGGACGGAACCCTGCCTGCGCAGGTTATCGCAGGGGCCCGTGTGGACGTCTGGGTTGCCCAGCCGGATGCCAAGAACGGATTCAGTGAACCAAAGCTCCTGCTGCCGGGTGCCGAAATCGCCGAAGTAGCAGCAGGTTCAACAACACTCGGATCCGCCAAAAGCACGGTGCTTATGGTGCTGGTGGAGGACAGCCGTATGCCGGCCATCCTGGGCGCCCAGGCCAACGACGCCCGGATCTCCGTCGTGTGGAACCCGGGGGGCGCCAAGTGAGCATACCTGTCGTCACCGTCGGGCAAACCCGGGAAGACCTGGTGGGCGGACTCGAACGCCTGCACGGCCCTGTCACAGTTGTCAGGAGATGCGCCGAACTGCCCGAACTGCTGGCGGCGTGCCAAAGCGGGCTGGCCAGGGCGGCCGTCGTGGCAGACGGATCCGAAGCCCTCACGGCTTCGTTGGTAGACCGGCTGGGAGCGGTTGGCGTGGCCATCATCGCCCTCACCGACAGTGCCGAAGAAGCAGGGCGACTCCGCAAGATCGGTGTGGCGTCCGCCCTGACAGGCGTGCAATCTGCGGAACTTTCGGACCGGATCGCCGACGCCGTGGAGCAACTGACAGGGGCGCCGGCCCGTGCGGCCGCAATGAGCTCCCTTGCGGACACCGGCGCAGCCCTGCATCCCGTTGCCGCGGAACCTGAACCAGATCCGGGCGGGCCCGGACCAGGACGAATCATCGCAGTATGGGGACCCGCCGGCTCTCCGGGCCGGACCACCCTTGCCGCCAACATGGCGGCTGAACTGGCGGCAGATGGCGAGCAGGTCCTCCTCATCGACGCTGACAGCTACGGGGCGAGCGTCGCTGCGGTGCTCGGGCTGCTCGACGAATCGGCTGCATTGGCACAGGCCTGCCGGCTTGCCGACCAGGGCGCCCTCGATGCCGACGCCCTCCGCAGGCTCGCCGTCCCTGTGGCAACCACTGCCGGAACCTTCACAGTACTCACCGGGATTACGCGGGCAGACCGCTGGACGGAGCTCAGGGCACCGGCCTTGGCGCTCGTCCTGGAACGGGCGCGGCAGATCGCCGACGTTGTTGTGGTGGACACAGGCTTCTGCCTCGAGGCGGATGAAGAACTGAGTTTTGACACCATGGCGCCACGGCGAAACGGGGCAACCCTGCGTGCGCTGGAGGTGGCGGACACCGTGTTCGCGGTCGGGGCTGCTGATCCCGTGGGCGTGCCGCGGTTGGTCAAAGGACTTGCTGAACTGGAGAACGCCGTTCCCCAGGCCTCGCCCATGGTAGTGATGAACAAAGTGCGGTCGTCTTCTGTTGGCAGGGGCCCCGAACGGCAGCTGCGGGATGCCTGGGAGCGTTACGGTCCGGCATCTGAGCTCCAAGCATTCCTGCCGTACGACATCGCTGCCGCAGATGCGGCCCTGCTTGCAGGATCATTGCTGCTCGAATCGTCGCCCGAGTCAGCCCTTCGCCGCTCCATCCGCCAACTTGTTTGTGCACCCGTCCAGCAAAAGGCGAAATCCTCTGTATTTTCTTCCACAGCAGGCCGCAGGGCAAAGGACTAGGCTCGCCATAAGAGCTGCAAAGGTGCAGCGCATATCGTGTGATGGAGGCGTTTGTTGATGTCGTCTGGATCCAGCGTGGAGGATCAGGCCCTTTCCGTTGAAGGCTTTGAAGGCTTCATGGGGGACTACTACCAGCATCTCGCCGAGGAGGACGCGCGCAGCTATCCGCAGGAACTGCTGGCACAGCGGGCGGACCACCACCGCGAAGTCGCAACAGAGCGGCTGCCGGGGCAGGCGAAAGTGGCCATTTCCGATGAGGAAGACAGCAGCGTCGTGTTTGTCGTCACGGACGACATGCCCTTCCTGGTGGATTCAGTCAACGCTGAACTGGTCCGCCAGCATGCGGCCATCAAGCTCGTCATCCACCCCATGTTCGTTGCCACGCGCAACCGGGAATCCGGGCAGCTGGTCAAGGTCAACAGGGTTCCGTCGCATATCGGAATTTCCAGCGGTGATACCGCAGCGATGCCGAGCCTGTCCCACCTGATAGCCACCGGCGAAAATGCCTCTCACATGGAGTCCTGGATCGCCGTCGAGATCAGCCGCATCTCCGACGAAGCCAAAGCGTCGCTGCTTGAAGGACTGCAGCGAGTGCTCAAGGACGTTCGCGCGGCCGTCGAAGACTGGCCAAAAATGCGCCAGAAAGCGCTGCAGATTGCCGAAAGCCTTGACCAGGTAGCCAACCCGGCCCAGATTGCCGAACTGCGGCAGGCGCAGGACCTCCTCCGCTGGCTCGACGACGGAAACTTCACCTTCCTCGGTTACCGGGAATACGTCCTGATCAACGTGGACGGGGAGGACGTCCTGGAATTGCGGGAGGACAGCGGCCTTGGCCTGCTCCGGGCAGCGGCCGATTCCCCCCACATCCAGCACCTGACGGATACGGGACGCAAAAAGGCGCGGGAAAAGCGTGCCCTTGTCATCACGAAGGCCAATTCCCGCTCCACCGTCCACCGGTCCGCCTACCTGGACTACATCGGCGTCAAGAGTTTCGACGCCGCCGGCAACGTCAACGGAGAACGGCGCTTCATCGGGCTGTTTGCCACCAGTGCCTACACCGGCTCAGTACGTGAAGTTCCGATCGTCCGGGAAAAGGTCGACGCTGTCCTCCGCAATGCGGGATTCCCGCCGGACTCGCACTCCGGAAAGGACCTGCTCGGCATCCTGGAGACCTACCCCCGCGACGAGCTGTTCCAAATCGAAGTCCCCGACCTCGCCGCCACGGCAGTCGGCATCCAGAAGCTGCAGGAGCGCCGCCGGACCCGGCTCTTCCTCCGGCCCGATATCTACGGCCGCTTCATGTCGGCTGTCGTCTACCTGCCCAGGGATCGCTACACCACCAATGTCAGGCTTCGGATCGAGCAGGAACTCCGCGAGACCTTCCAGGCGGTGTCCATTGACTACGAAGCCAGGATGACGGAATCGGCTCTGGCCCGACTCTTCTTCAGGATCCGCCTGCCGAAGGATGCAGACGTCAGCCACGTTGACAGCGGGGAGCTCGAAAAGCGGCTGGTCCGTGCGGCGAGGTCCTGGAGCGAGGGCATCGCCGAGGTGCTGCGCGACGGCGGCGACGCGGCGGAAGCTAAGGAACTGGCGGCCATCTGGGCTGAAGCGTTCCCGGCGAGTTACCGGGTGGACTACGAAGTGGAAGATGCCCTTGCCGACATCGCCCGCTTCGAGAAGTACGGAGCGGCAGCCGAGCGCACCGAAGGTGCACGGCAGGAGCGTCCGGGCGTCCACGTCTACCTCCCCGAGGGGGCCGGCGCAACCCTTGAGGAGGACGCGCGGGTCAAGCTGTACATGCTCGAGCCCAAGAGCCTGAGCCAAATCCTTCCCTTCTTCCACAATCTGGGACTCGAGGTTCTCGATGAACGGCCCTTCGAAATCGAGACCGCGGACCGCCGCGACTTCTTCCTCTACGACCTTGGGCTGAAATACCCTGCGGGCGTTGACCCGGTGGCAACCGGAGGCTTCCTGGCCGACTCCTTCAGCGCGGCTGTGACCGGCGCGGCAGAATCCGACGCTTTTGACCGTCTGGTCCTTCGGGAGGGGCTGCACTGGCGCCAGATCACCGTCCTGCGTGCCTACGCCCGCTACATGCGTCAGATGGGTAACACCAATTCGTTCGGGTTCATGGCTGATACCCTCCTCGCCAACCCCGACGTGACCCGGGGGCTTAGTGCCCTTTTCGCCGCACGGTTCGATCCGTCACTGGATGCCGATGCACGGCAGGCGGCCCAGGAATCCGTACGCGAAGAACTGTCAGCGTCCATCGAAAAGGTTGCGACACTGGACGCTGACCGTGTCCTGCGGACATTTGTGAACCTCATTGAGGCCACCCTGCGGACGAACTTCTACCAGGACAAGCGGCACCTGAGCTTCAAGCTCGATCCGGCGCGGATCGACGGCCTGCCGTTCCCGCGCCCGATGTTCGAGATCTGGGTCTACTCTCCGCGGGTTGAGGGCGTGCACCTCCGATTTGGCAAGGTCGCCCGCGGTGGCCTGCGCTGGTCGGACCGCCGGGAGGACTTCCGCACCGAAGTGCTCGGCCTGGTGAAGGCCCAGACGGTAAAGAACGCGGTCATTGTTCCCACCGGGGCCAAGGGCGGCTTCTTTGCGAAGCAACTGCCGGACCCCTCCGTCGACAGGGCTGCGTGGATGGCCGAAGGCGTTGAAAGCTACAAGACCTTCATCCGGGGCCTGCTGGATCTCACCGACAATCTGGTTACTGAAGGCGCGGATGAGAAGCTGGTGCCGCCGTCGGACGTTGTCAGGCATGACGACGACGATTCCTACCTTGTGGTCGCAGCGGACAAGGGGACTGCCACTTTCTCGGACATTGCCAACGGCCTGGCCGCTGAGTACGGATTCTGGCTGGGAGACGCGTTCGCTTCGGGCGGCTCCGTTGGCTATGACCACAAGGCGATGGGCATCACCGCCCGCGGTGCGTGGGAATCCGTGAAACGGCACTTCAGCGAGCTGGACCTGGACACCCAGACCCAGCCGTTCACCGTGGTGGGCGTGGGCGATATGTCCGGCGACGTGTTTGGCAATGGCATGCTGCTGTCCCGGCACATCCGGCTGCTCGCTGCCTTCGACCACCGGCACATCTTCCTGGATCCCACGCCGGACGAGGAGCAGTCCTTCGCTGAACGCCGGCGCCTGTTCGAGCTGCCCCGGTCGTCATGGGACGACTACGACAAGTCCCTCATCAGCGCAGGTGGCGGTGTCTTCGCCCGGCAGGCCAAGTCCATTCCGGTGTCGCCCCAGGTACGCGACGCCCTGGGACTTCCCGCCGCCACCACGGAGCTCAGCCCGCCCGAACTCCTGCGGGCCATCCTGCTGGCCCCCGCAGATCTTCTCTACAACGGCGGCATCGGGACGTACGTGAAGGCCAGCAGCGAGACCAACGCGTCGGTGGGGGACAAGGCCAACGACTCGATCAGGGTTGATGGCAGGGACCTCCGCGTCAAGGTGGTCGGTGAAGGCGGCAACCTGGGAATGACGCAGCGCGGACGAATCGAGGCGGCACTCCAGGGCGTCATCCTGAACACCGACGCCATCGACAACTCCGCAGGCGTGGACTGCTCCGATCATGAGGTCAACATCAAGATCTTCGTTGACCGGATGGTTGCTGCGGGGAAGCTGGACGCGGCCGAACGTGCTGAATTCCTTGCCTCCATGACCGACGAGGTGGCACGCCTCGTTTTGGAAGACAACATTGACCAGAACATCCTGCTGCTGAACGACCGCACAAGGGTTGCCGAGTGGAGCCCCAGCTACGAACGCCTCATGGACTGGCTGGAAAAATCAGCCGACCTGAAGCGCGACCTGGAGGCCCTGCCCACCACGGACACACTGCGCGAACGGCTGCAGCAGGGCCAGGGACTGACGTCTCCTGAGCTTTCAGTCCTCGCGGCGTACGCCAAGATAGAACTGGCGACAGCACTGCGGGAAAGCGATCTTGCGGACGATCCGTGGTTCCGGCAAACCCTCCGCGATTACTTCCCGACGCAGCTGCGTGAACGTTTCGACGCTGAACTGGACACCCATCCGCTGCGGCGCGAAATCATCGCCACGGTGGTTGCCAACGACATGATCAACATGGGAGGCATCACCTTTGCTTTCCGCGTCATGGAAGAAACGTCAGCCAGCGAAGTGGCCGTGGCCAAGGCTTTCGTCGCACTGCGTGAGATTTACGAGCTGGACGTGATGGTCCGGGAGCTCAACAGCCTGCCTGCCTCGTTCCCCACGGAGCACTGGAGCACGGTCCACCTGGATATCCGCAGGTTGCTTGACCGCGCAGTGCGGTGGCTCCTCACCCAGGGCACCGTATCCCAGCCCATCGATGAAGTGGTGGCTGAGTTCAAGCCACTCATGGATCCCCTGCGTGCTCGCGTCCTGGACTACCTGCGGGGCGAGGACCGTGAACGGGTGGGAAGCTGGCTCGAGAACGCGCGCGAATGGGAACTTCCGGATGGCCTTGCCCTGCGCTGGGCTGAACTGTTCGAAAGCTTCGTGCTGCTGGACATCGCAAAGATCGCCCGCCTGCGGAAAGAGCCGGTTGAGGACATCGCCGCCGCGTATTACACGGTGTTCAACCGTTTCCACGCCGATTCCCTACTGGAACGGATCAGCAGCCTTCCCCGGCAGGACCGCTGGCAGGCATTGGCGAGGGCGGCACTTCGTGATGACCTGTACTCCACGGTGTCGGACATTACGACGGCGGTGCTGGACGCCACGGCCGCGGGACAGTCACCAGAGGCGCGGCTCACGGAGTGGGAGGCCCGGAACGCCGAACAGCTGGGGCGTGCGAAGAGCATGTTCGATGAGGTCAACGCACTCGAAACAGACGATATGGCGTCGCTGTCGGTAGCATTGAGGCTCTTGAGGTCTATCGTCCGGCGCTGATTAATCAGGCGTCGCAACTGGAGGTGCAGTGGCAATCTTTACCGACCCCATCAGGGAACACGCCGATTTTGGCCCAGGTGATGCCGAATGGCTTCACCTGCTGGTGGGGGACTGGCAGATGGTTGCTGACCTGGCCTTCGCCGACCTCGCACTGTGGTTCCCGCATCCCGAATACGGGTATGTGGCGCTGGCGCACGTCCGGCCGTCCACAACGCACACCGTGTTTCACGGGGACTTCGTCGGCGAAGGCATCCGCTCCGACCTTCGGCCCCTGGTGGACAAGGCCTGGAACAGCAGGGCCATCGAGCGCTCCAGCGAGACAAACTGGAGCAGCGACATGGCCCTGCGGGTCGAGGCTGTTCCCATGGTTCGGAATGGACGGACCCTGGCCGTTGTCACTACCCACATGGACCTGTCCAGCTCACGGATGCCGTCCCGGCTAGAGCTGACGTACCGTCAGTGCGCCTATGACCTGTTAAGGATGGGGACGCTTGGCCTGTGGCCCGACTTCGCTTCACCAACGGGGTCGCGCCGCGGCGCACCGCGGGTAGGGGACGGATTGATCAGGCTCGACGCCGACGGTGTGGTGCAGTACGCCAGCCCCAACGGCGTTTCTGCCTTCCGCCGGCTGGGTGATGGTGAATCGCTGGAGGGCCGTTCCTTGGCGGAAGTAACCGCCAGCCTCCTCAAGGACCGCCGGATGGTCGATGAAACCTTGCCCCTGGTTGTTACCGGCCGGATGCCGTGGCGCAGTGAAATCGAGTCCCGCGGCGTCAGCCTGTCCCTTCGGGCGATTCCCCTTCGCGACGAACAGCAACGGTTCGGAGCCCTGGTGCTGTGCCGCGATGTGTCGGAGCTCAGGCGGCGGGAAATGGAGCTGGTCACCAAGGACGCCACCATCCGCGAGATCCACCACCGGGTGAAGAACAACCTGCAAACCGTTGCCGCCCTGCTGCGGATGCAGTCGCGCCGGATGGTCAGCGAGGAAGCCAAACAGGGCCTGGAGCAGGCGATGCGCCGGGTTGCGACGATCGCCCTGGTCCACGAAACCTTGTCCCAGGGCCTGACCCAGAGCGTCGATTTCGATGAGCTGATCGGACGGCAGTTCAGGCTGTCCGCGGAGGTCGCCTCGCCGTCCCAGCAGGTGAAGACGGAGCGTTCGGGTACCTTTGGCGAGCTTCCCAGCGATCTGGCCACCCCGCTCGCGCTGGTGATCAACGAATTGGTCACCAATGCTGTGGAACATGGCCTTGAGGGGCGGGCAGGGACTGTGTGGCTCATTGCCGACCGTGCCGAGGGCGAAGATGGTGACGACGAAGAGCTCACCGTGACCATCGCCGATGATGGCGTGGGACTACCGGATACTCCGCACGTCGAGGGTCTTGGCCTTCAGATCGTGCGGACCCTGGTGACCAGCGAGCTTGGCGGAACCATCCAGTGGCTGCCCCGCGAAGGCGGCGGCACAGCGGTCCGCATCCGCCTCAGCCTCTTGGGCAGGTAGCCGGACGCCGCCTGCTGTCCGGCGGCGTCCCCTGGCATTGAATGGAGAGAGCCCCGGCGGCAACCTGATCGGTTGCTGCCGGGGCTCTTTCTACTTGGCGGATATCCTTCCGCTGTATGTCGGGGGGGCTGCCGCTTATGAAGCGCGGCGTGCCCGGGCTGCCCGGCGCTTAAGGGCGCGGCGCTCGTCTTCGCTCATGCCGCCCCAAACGCCGGCATCCTGGCCGGACTCAAGTGCCCACTGGAGGCAGGTATCGACTACCGGGCACCGGCGGCAGACACTTTTGGCTTCCTCAATCTGCAGGAGAGCCGGCCCTGTGTTCCCGACGGGGAAGAAGAGTTCCGGGTCCTTTTCGAGGCACGCTGCGCGGTTACGCCAATCCATGCTGATTAGTTGCTCCATTTCTGGGAATCGCCCTTTGTGAAATTATTCACTAGTAGCTACAAAGGAAAAGGGCCCGGCGGGGCCCCCTTGGTCATCTCCATCAAGCCTGTCATGTTAACGCTGTGTAAACAAGGGGTAATAACGCTTGATATCCCGGGAATGCTGAGCGATACATCACACTGCTGGCACTGGCCCTCACCAGTCTCCGACTATGTCGGGTAGGGTGCCAGTGTGTCAAGACCCCCTTCCAACCCCGCAGATTCCTCGCCTCCTCCGGGGGGAACCCACCCTGGCCAGGACGGTGCCGTTCCATCAGTGAAAGTGCGGCCTCCCCGCGCCGCTGTCCTTATTGCCGTGGTGGTTGCGGTTGAGGCGACGGCCCTCCTGGCGGCAGCTGCCTGGTACGCATTCGAGTTGGTATCGGGGAGCCCTGTCCTGTCGTTCTGGGGTGCGGTGTTTACCCTCGGGCTTTTGCTCGCCTTTTCGGCGTGGTTGTTCGCGGTCGGTCATTTCCTGTACCGCGGGTTCCGGTGGACCCGTGCGGCGGCCCTGGTAGCCCAACTGTTCGTTCTGACGATCGGTTTCCCCACCCTGACCAGCGGACTGATCCTGGCTGGATTGGCGATGGTCGTTCCTGCGGTGGCAGCCCTTGTGCTCCTGTTCCATAGCAGCGTTATCGCCTACGCTTCCCGGACCGGAGGAGCGCCGCCGGCCTTATAGCCCGCCTACGCTTCCCGGACCGGAGGAGCGCCGCCGGCCTTTAGCCCGCCTTGCGGCCTCCGGCGACCCCTCCCGGCGGCGCCCACGCGACCTGGAGGGCGGCCGACCCTCCTCCGGAAATCAGCACTGCCCTGCCCGGCGGAGCAGTGGGCTCCGCTTCGAAGCGGACGCCGAAGAGGTCCCCGTCCGCCATGGAGCGCGGCGCGAGCAGCATTCCGGTGCCGTGAGCCCTGGACGCCATAACAAGGGGGAGGCGTTGCAGCAGCAGGGGATTGTAGTTTGCTGTCAACAGGACGTTATGGCCCCGTGACTGGAGTTCCGCCAGTGCGGTCAGGGCGTCGGCAGACAGTTGGTCGGCGTCGTCGGCGATGAGGATCCGGCGCCCGGCCGCGGCCCGGGACGCGGGGTCCAAGCGCAGTGATGTCCAAAACCTGTCCGGCTCTACGGTGTCCGGCGGATGCACCCAGCAGGCTTCCGGGTTCAGGATCCTCAGCGCGCGGAGGCTGTTGGTTTTACCACCGCCGGGGCGGCCAAGGATGGTGAAAACGCCGCCGGCGGGTAAGTTCAGGCGGACCGGGGAGAGTTCGTCCCCACCCACGCCGATCAGAAGTCCGGGCGGGGTGGACCGGGCGGCGGCCACGGATGAGAACGGGCTCGCCGCAGACTCCTGAACGTCCGTCGCTGAGATAAGCGGGGGCAATGACTCAATCCGGAAGGGCGGGACTTCAGGCGTGGAGTTCAGCTCCATGTCCGGGTCCCGTTGCCACTGGTCCGCTATGGCGAGGTCGTAGACCTGGCAGACCGCGGGCTCGCTTCCGGCGACTGGTCCGAAGGCCACCGCCCGCCCTTTTACCTTTTCCGTGGAAGGCATCCTGGGCCACGCGAGCCTGCTGTCCTCGTTGGAGGCTGCGGGGAAGTACAGCCGGTTGGGCAGGGAACCGCCAAAGCGGGCGGTGGCCAGTTCCCGTTCCCCGGATATCGCGACAGTTATCCCGGCGCGCTGACCGTCCCGGACCAGGTCCTGTACCACGTCCTCAGCCCACGCAAGCGGTCCGGACCTGAAGGCAGACATCCACGATCCCCATCCGGAGATGACCAGCACCAACGGAGTAGCCCCTTCATCAGGGCGGCTGAGGCGGTGCCCAAGCTCGAGGGCCAGCCGCTCCAATATCCGGACCGCGCGGCGGAGTTCGTGGATTCCGGCATGGGCACCCGTCCTTCTATGGCCGGCGGCATGCTGGAGTCCGCCAGGGGCGTCGAGGAAGTAGCAGTGTGACTCACGCGGGTGCGCCAGAAGGCGACGGACTGCGAGGTCCAGGGCTTCAACGGCGCCGGAGGAGGCAGAGCCAACAAGTGCCAGGTGGCCGTGCCGGGATGGTTCCCAGGTCAGGGGAAGGACGCATTGGGCATGGGGCAGGTCGAGGGCGCCCAGCTCAACAGACCAATCCGGCCGCGATCCGGTTGGCGGCTGGCCGCTTGCCTGCGCCGGTGCCGAAACAGGGTCTCGGAGATCATGCGGGAGGGGAGGCGCTACTGGGTGCCGGGGCAGGGACCGGCCCCGTGATGTCCAAAGCCTGCGGACCATTTCAACATAGGGCCGCGCGGCCTGCGCTGGGGTTGGCGTTTGGCATCCGGGAGCAGCTCCTTCTTCCGCCCTCAGGAAGTCGAAGGTGCGCTGAACGTGAAGGGCATCGTTCCGGGTTTCACTGCCGGAAAGGTTCAGTGTTGCCGCTTGGAATTCCTGGGCAGGCTCCGTTCCCCGTGCAAGGAATGCGCGTCCTGGGCAGTCCACTCCGATGCCCGCCGCAGCTTTGGTGCCGATAATGTCATGGGATTCCATGTCGGACTGGACCCGCAGGGCAATGCTGGATGTCACGTTGGCCCTGATATCGGCTGTCAGTGCTCCCTGCGGCCGCTGCGTGGCCATCACCAGATGGATGCCCAGGGACCGTCCGATGGCGGCAATGCGCATCAGCTCCCGCAGGACGTCCGGGGCGTCATCCACGAGCATCCTGAACTCATCAATGATGATGACCAGATGGGGGAGCGCAGGGCCGGCCGCATCCTGCGTGGATTGGTAGGAGGCCAGATCCGGCACGTTGGCCGCGGCGAGGGCCTCCTCACGGAGCCGGATCTCAGCCCGCAGTGAGGCAAGCGTGCGGTCAAGCTCACTGGCGGACAAGTCAGTCAGCAGCCCGACACAGTGCACGAGGTCGGCCAGCGGCCCGAGTCCGGAGCCACCCTTGAAGTCGACGAACAGGAAGTTCACCAGTTCTGGCGGATGATTTAGTGCCAGCGCAATAACGAGGGTTCGCAGCAACTCCGACTTCCCCGAACCGGTGGTCCCCGCCACCAGGAGATGAGGCCCGTCTCCGTCAAGGTCCCAGGACCTGACGCCTCCGGCGCTGAGCCCCAACGGAACTGCCAGCCCGGTGGTCTGCGCACCCTTCTCCCACCGGGCAGCCGTTGCGTCCGCCGATAAGGGCATGACGTCCGCGAGGGCGCACGTATCCGGGATGCAGTCTTCCCGCGCCCTGCCATCCGCTCCGGCTGCAAGGTTTCGGCAGAACGCGTCAAAGACCTTCGCAGGGGCCAGATCGGAAACGAATTTCGTGTGGGTTTCCGGGCAAAGGAGGGACGATTCCGGTTCGGACAGTTCCACATCCGCGGTACTGGCTGGCTCTGCCGGGGTGGTGAACCTGAGCACCTGCCATCCGAGCTGGACGCCAGTCGCGGCAAGGGTGTTGTCCGTTTCCCGGCAATCGGACGGGCCGGCCAGAATGAGGACTCCATGCGGGCAACCCCCTAATAACTTCTCCGACAGATGCCGTCGGCATGACTCCCCGGTTGCCGTCAGGACGACTCGCGGAAGGAACCTTGCAGCGAGGGGCAGGACTTCGGGCCGGCCGTGGATGACCACCCTGGTCTCACGGCCCCTGGGATAACCGGCCAGTTGCATGACCAGCGCCCTAATCATGGCATCCAGCGCCGGGCGTGCTCCTTGAAACACTGTTTCCGGCCGGGACGGGTCGAGGAGGAGTGGCACTGCACCCGCGGACGGCAGGTCCCGGACGGCGCGGGCATGCTGGACGCTGATATTCGCGGGCTGGACGCCGAGGCCGAGTCGAAGCCAGATCCTCCCTTCGCCGGCGCCTGTTCCGTTGGATCCAAGGCGCGGCGTACTCAAGGCGAGTGTGGCCAGGGATGGCCCGGCCCGCCGTCGTCGTTGTCTGTCTTCCTGGACAGCACCAGCGACTGCGGCTGCGGTTTCCCGCCGTTGCCTTCGCCCTGTTAGCAGCGGAATCAGCATCGAGACGGCTGAGGCGCCGGCGAACGCCAGGAACATCCACATTCCCGTAAAGACGGCCAACCCGACCCCGATGGCCAGGGGGAGCGTTGCGGTCAGTACGAGGACTGCGCGGTTTCCATGATCAGTGCCGGCGGTAACGGGGATGGGGTCCGCCACCGAAGCGCCCGCGTCCGCCAGGGGCGCCGGCGGGCCGTCCGTGAAGATCAGGGACATGGCCGACGTTCCGCACCGGATGTCGGATGCCGTGGACACCGCCGCATTCCGGACTCTCCGGCCATCCACCCATGTTCCGTTGGAGCTGTCCAGGTCTTCGATGAAGATGCCCGTGTCCGTGACGGTCAGTTTTGCGTGCTCCCGCGACATTTCGGCGTCGTCAATGGATATCCGTGCGCCGCTCCTGCCAATCGTGAAGGTCCCGCGGGCGAGGGCTACAACGGTGCCGGCTCCCGAGCCGCTGTGGACAGCCAACGCCAGTCCAGCTTCCGCCTCGTCTGCAATCCGGGGCAGCTGCTTCCGGAGCGGCGGCCTGGCATCTCCGGCATCGACGAGTACCGCGCCGGCGACTAGGGGAGCCGTGCCAACGTTGAGCGAGCCCAGGCGTATTCCCCGGACGGTAACCTCCCCTGTGCCGAACTTGCGGGCAAGAAGGTGGTGGATTTCCGTCCCGGCCGTTCCGGCGGGAGCCTCGATGGTCAGCTCCAGGGGCTCGTTGCCCGAACCAGGGCCGGCTGCTCTTACCAACGTGCAGTGGAGTGTCATGTGGTGGATTCCTTTGAACGTTGTTTCCAAGCTAAGGGCCGGGCTCCGAACGGGCAGGCCCGTACCGGGGCTATGTGGAAAACCTCGAATTGTTCCGCAGGTACTGCCTTGCTGATCCTTCGCTGGGCTAGGATCGCCCACACGGACCTCCACCGGCGGTCCTGCGGCCACGAAGGAGACCTGTGAGCACCATTGCTGCCAGTGCCGATGTTTCCCCCGATTCCGTCATCGGGTCCGGTTCGAAAGTGTGGCACCTTGCCCAGATCCGGGAATCGGCGCGGCTGGGGAGTAACTGTGTGATTGGACGCGGGGCCTATATAGGTCCGGGAGTGGTCCTGGGGGACAACTGCAAGGTGCAGA
The DNA here is from genome assembly GCF_900105535.1 of Pseudarthrobacter equi. NCBI lineage: Bacteria > Bacillati > Actinomycetota > Actinomycetes > Micrococcales > Micrococcaceae > Pseudarthrobacter > Pseudarthrobacter equi. The sequence continues at coordinate 3,123,151 of NZ_LT629779.1, read as the reverse complement.
ACTACGCCCTTGTCTATGAGCCCGCCGTCCTTGCCCCGGGCGTCTTCATCGGACCCGCCGTTGTACTCACCAATGACGTCTTCCCCCGGGCGGTCACGCCCGACGGGGGCCTGAAGGCGGAGGGGGACTGGGACAAGGTAGGGGTAACCATCCGGGAAGGTGCCGCCATTGGAGCGCGGGCCGTGTGCATTGCGCCCGTAACGATCGGTGCTTGGGCCACCGTTGCTGCGGGCGCCGTCGTCACCAAGGATGTGCCGGACTTCGCCCTTGTCGCGGGGGTGCCTGCCCGCCGCGTTGGATGGGTTGGCCGTGCCGGGCACCCGTTAAAGCAGGAGGGAACCTTTTGGGTCTGTCCGCAGACCGGGGCCAATTATGTGGAAACAGACGGGGAGCTGCGCGAGGTATGACCCGCATCCCTGGCCGAGCCGGTAAGGGAGGCGATTCGACTGGCGCCGCAGTCACTCGGGTAGGCTAGAGCAGCAGACAATGCTCAACATTGCGCTGCCCGCATTCGAACCAGGAGATTTTGTGACCGCTGACCTCGTCATCGTAGGGTCCGGCTTTTTTGGCCTGACAATCGCAGAACAGGCCGCCACTGAGCTCGGCTTGAAGGTCGTTGTCCTCGACCGTCGCCACCACATCGGCGGAAACGCCTACAGCGAAAAGGAAGAGCAGACAGGTATCGAGGTGCACCGCTACGGTGCCCACCTGTTCCACACCTCAAACGAACGCGTGTGGGAGTACGTCAACCGGTTCACCAGCTTCACCAACTACGTGCATAAGGTTTACGGCGTTCACAAGGGTGAGGTTTACTCCCTCCCCATCAACCTCGCCACCATCAACCAGTTCTTCCGGGCAAACCTCACTCCGGGCCAGGCCAAGGACCTGATCCAGGAGCAGGCCGGAGAGCTTGCAGGCACCGACCCGCAGAACCTTAACGACAAGGGAATCCAGCTGATCGGGCGTCCCCTGTACGAAGCTTTCATCAAGCACTACACGGGCAAGCAGTGGCAGACGGACCCGAAGGACCTTCCCGCCGGGATCATCTCGCGGCTGCCGGTCCGCTACAACTACGACAACCGGTACTTCAACGACAAGTACGAGGGCCTGCCCACCAATGGCTACACGGCCTGGATCGAAAAGATGGCGGAGCACCCGAACATCGAGGTCCGCCTGAACACTGACTTCTTTGACGAGTCGCACGAATACAGCAAGAACAAGGTTGTCGGCAATATTCCGGTCGTATACACGGGTCCCGTTGACCGCTACTTCGATTACGCCGAGGGTGACCTCTCCTGGCGCACGATTGATTTCGAAGAGGAAGTCCTCGATGTCGGCGACTTCCAGGGTACGTCCGTGGTCAACTACAACGACGAAGACGTGGCTTACACCCGCGTTATCGAACCCCGGCACTTCCACCCCGAGCGGGAATACCAGACGGAAAAGACCATCATCATGCGCGAGTTCTCGCGCTTTGCGGAGAAGGGCGACGAGCCCTACTACCCGATCAACACATCGGCAGACCGCGACCGGCTGCTCAAGTACCGCGATCTTGCGGCCGGTGAGAAGGACGTCCTCTTCGGTGGCCGCCTGGGCACCTACAAGTACCTTGACATGCACATGGCCATCGGTTCTGCCCTGACCATGTTCGACAACAAGATCCGTCCTCACTTCGAGGCGGGAGCCGACATCGAAAGCGGAGGAGTCGACGCATGAGCGTCCCCACCGATACCAAGAACCAGAACAAGGCCGAGGGCGGAGCGGTGGAAACCGGCCAGCAGTGGCAGACGCTGCAGCGCGTCATCCTCCCCAGCGCCAGCCAGATGGATACTGTTCCCCTCTACATGGACATGGGCACTGCCACAGGGATCCAGTTGCCGACAGCCGGCGACAGGGACGGGAAAACCCCCAAGGCCCGGACTATCAGCAGCCCCACCAAGGAAGCCCACGTGGAGGATTTCCTCTCGCGGCACTCGACTTCCGTACGGTCTGGCGAACGGGTGTCCTTCGGCAGCTACTTCAATGCCTTTCCTGCAAGCTACTGGCGGCGCTGGACCACCGTGGACAAGGTCCGGCTGCAGGTCCGCACGCAGGGTGCTGGTTCTGTCATCGTGTACAAGTCGAACGCCCGCGGCTCCCTGCAGCGCGTAGACACGCGCCGCGTTGAGGGTACTGCCGAGAACTTCTTCGAGCTGTCGCTGGCACCTTTCGGTGACGGCGGTTGGTATTGGTTCGACCTGTTGGCCGGAACCGAGCCACTGGTGATGCTCGATGCGGAATGGCAGGGCCCTGCCGTTGAGAGCAGCCCCGGCTCTGTGACCCTCCAGATCACCACCCTGAACAAGACCGACTTCTGCCTCAATAATCTTCGGCTCCTGGCCGAAAGCAAAGAGGCTCTCGACCACGTACAGGAAATCCTGATTGTGGACCAGGGGACGCAGAAGCTCGCCGATGCGGATGGCTTTGAGGACATCAAAAAGATGCTCAACGGCAAGTTGCGCATCATTAACCAGTCCAACCTCGGCGGGTCGGGCGGATTCGCCCGTGGCATGTTTGAGGCCGTTGAAAACGGCAGCGACTATGCACTGCTCATGGACGACGACGTCGTCGTGGAGCCGGAAAGCATCATCCGGCTGCTGACCTTCGCGGATCGCTGCAAGACGCCAACGCTGGTGGGCGGGCACATGTTCGACCTCTACAACCGGACGGTGCTGCACACCTTTGGAGAGGTGGTTAACCCCTACCGCTTCCAGCCGTCCCTGCCCAGCGACGAAATGATCCTGGGTCACGACTTCCAGTCCTCCAACCTTCGTCAGACGTCCTGGCTGCACCGCCGCTGCGATGTTGACTACAACGGGTGGTGGATGTGCCTGATACCCACGCAGGTAATCCGGGAAATCGGGCTCTCCCTTCCTTTGTTCATCAAATGGGACGACTCGGAGTACGGGCTGCGTGCGAAGGCCCACGGTTACTCCACTGTCTCTCTTCCGGGATCGGCCGTGTGGCATGTCTCCTGGATCGACAAGGACGACCTCGTCGGTTGGCAGGCGTACTTCCACGCCCGGAACCGCGTAGTGGCCGCGCTGCTCCACAGCCCTTACGAGTTCGGCGGGCGCGTGATCAAGGAATCGCAGTATGCCGATGTCAAACACCTTGTTTCCATGCAGTACGCCACCGCGCAGGGCCGCCAGTGGGCGCTCGAAGACGTCCTGAAGGGGCCCGAAGCCCTGCCTGACCTTCTGCCGGCCAAGCTGCCCCAGATCCGCGAAATGATGTCTGCGCACCCCGACGCCGTCTTCAAACCGAATCCTGAAGACTTCCCGGCGGCCAAGATGGACAAGCCGCCGCGCCGAGGACACGGGCCGGCCCAGCCGTCAAAGATTTCCCTGCTTCCCTGGGCAGCAAAAACCGTCGTCCGCCAGCTGGCGAGCCCGGTGAAGGGAACCAGCACTGAACGCCCGCAAACGACCATTGCCCACCAGGACAACCGGTGGTGGCGCATGGCGCAGTACGACAGTGCAGTTGTCTCGAACGCCGAGGGGACCGGTGCGTCCTGGTACCAGCGGGACCCCAAGCAACTGAGGAAGATGCTGGCGGAGAGTGCGCGCCTGCATACCGCGCTGCTCAAGGAATGGCCCGCGCTCAGCAGGAAGTACAAGGCAGCTGTCGCGGACCTGACGTCGATGGAGTCGTGGAGGAAGACGTTCGAGCAACACACGCAGAACGAAATCAAGTGAGTGCATCTTCTCCGGCTGAACTGACAAGTCCAGGGCTTGGGGGTGGACTGCGGGACATTCGGCAGTCGGGATTCCTCCTCAAGCTGTTGGTCCGCAAGGAACTCAAGGTCCGCTACCGAGGGTCCGTTCTCGGACTGCTGTGGTCCTACGTAAAACCCGGCGTTCAGTTCGTCGTCTTCTACGTTGCCCTTGGTGTATTCCTGGGGCTGGAGCGCAGCGCCAGGAACCCCGAGGGTCTTCCGAACTATGCGGTCTACCTCTTCTCGGGGATCGTTCTGATCAACTTCTTCTCCGAGGCGCTGGGAAACGCGTCCCGTTCAATTGTGAACAACGGAAACCTGATCAAGAAGATCTACCTGCCCCGTGAGCTCTTCCCGGTTGCCTCTGTGTGGGTGTCCGCGGTTCACTTTTTCCCGCAGTTGGTGGTCCTTGTGGCCGGCTGCCTGCTGGCAGGATGGCATCCGAGTGTGTTCCAGCTCCTGGCAGCTGTGGCGGGTTTCGTGATCGTGGGCCTGCTGGCCACCGGCCTTGGCCTGCTTTTCGGATCTGCCAACGTGTACTTCCGGGATTCGGAGAACCTGGTGGACATGCTCCTGATGGTTGCAACCTGGGCTTCGCCGGTGATGTATGCGTGGTCGATGGTGGAAGCGAAACTCGGTTCAACGTGGTTTGCCATCTACCAGGCGAACCCCATCACCATTGGTGTGGAACTGTTCCATTACGCGTTCTGGTTCCCCACCACAGATGGCACCACCGCTATGCCACCAAATCTCTTCACCCTGTGGACACCGCTGGGCCTGGTTATCGCCTTGGCCATTGTCATTTTGGGTCAGTTCACCTTCCGGCGGCTCGAGGGCCGCTTCGCTCAGGAGCTGTGAGTGGTCAACGCAATTGAAGTTTCAGACATCAGCAAGCAGTTCGTCCTCCGCCACACGCGCTCCATCAAGGAGGCAGTTGTTTGGTTGGTCAAGGGCCGGAAAGGCGATCTGTCCGAGAAGTTCCACGCGCTGAAGAACGTCTCTGTCGACGTCAAAACGGGGGAGACCGTGGCGCTGTTGGGCCTCAATGGTTCCGGCAAATCGACGTTGCTGAAGCACATCTCCGGAGTGATGCTGCCGGATTCGGGAACCGTAAGGACCAGGGGGCGGGTGGCGGGCCTCATCGAAGTGGGGGCCGGATTCCATCCCGACCTGTCCGGCCGGGACAACGTCTTCCTCAACGGCGCCATCCTGGGAATGACCGAGCAACAGGTCAAGGACCGATTCGACGACATTGTCGAATTTTCCGAGATCGGGCAATTCATTGATACCGAGGTCAAGTTCTACTCATCAGGAATGTATTTGCGGCTCGCATTTTCCGTTGCCGTCCATACTGATCCCGAAGTGTTCCTGATCGATGAGATCCTTGCCGTGGGCGACGAGCCTTTCCAGCGAAAGTGCATCGACAAGATCCAGGAACTCGCCCGCGACGGGAAGACGCTTGTGGTGGTGAGTCACGACCTGGACCTGGTCTCCCGCATCTGCGACCGGGGAATCCTCCTGGAGCACGGTAACGTGAAATTCGACGGACCAATCCACGAGGCAGTCTCGATTCTGCGGGCCTGACAGTTAGCTGCGCGAGGACGTTCGCTTCGGGGCGGATGATGGTCCCTTATCGTCAAAGTTTTGTGGCACGGCGTGCCGCTCTGGCCGCTGTGCCACTGAATTTTCGGAGGATTCTTGTCCTGGTTTGATACAGTCCCTCAGTTTGTCCTGGCAGCGGCATTGCTGTTTGTCCCGGGACTCGCCGTGGGTGCGGCAGCCAGGCTGAGGGGATTCCGTATCTTCGCCTTGGCACCGGGAATCAGCGTCTCAATCGTGGCCATTGCTGCGATCGTGGCTCCGTTCGCGGGAGTCCGGTGGTCGCTGCCGCCAGTCCTTGTTATCACTGCGATTTTGGCCGGACTCGCCTTTGTGGCGTCGGTTGTGGTGGCGAAGAAAGGCACGGCAGTTCAGCCGCATGACGGCGGCAATCGGCGTTGGGTCCTGGGCTCCATCGTGTTGGCGGTTGTCATGGCAGCCTTTTTGGTTGCGCGCCGGCTTGTGGAAGCGATCGGCCACCCGGAGTCATTTTCCCAGACATTTGACAATGTCTTTCATCTGAACGCGATCCGGTACATCCTCGACACCGGCTCAGGCTCATCCCTGACGCTCAATGAGATGACCGGTGCGGCCTCCTACCCCGCGGCATGGCATGACCTTGTTTCATTGCTGGTCAGCGTTGGCGGCGGCGGAATACCGGTCTCGGTCAATGTGATCAACATTGTCGTAGCCGCCGTTGTCTGGCCCCTGGGCTGCCTGTATCTCGCACGTACTGTCTGGGGAAAGCGCCCCGCGGTCATCCTGTCCGCCGGTGTCCTGTCCGCCGGTTTTGGCGCCTTTCCCATTTCACTGCTGGATTTTGGGGTGCTGTACCCGAATTTCCTTGCCGTTGCCCTCCTGCCCCTGGTTCTGGCTGTCTCGCTTGAGGTACTCGGATTGTCCGCGGTGCCGATCCATTCCAGGATCATCGGAGCACTCTTCCTCCTCGCAGTACTCCCGGGCGTCGCCCTCGCCCACCCCAGCGCCGCCATGGCCTGGATTGCCCTGATGACTCCGCCTGCGGTTTTCGTCTATGTGCGCTTCCTGGTGCGGACATGGACTTCGGCGCGCGGGCGAACCCGATGGACGGCCACGGCGGCCCTGATGGCGATGGGCGTGATCGCCGTCGTCGTTGTGCGCATCCTCTGGGACCTCGTCCGGCCACCGGCGGAGGCTGCCTTCTGGCCGCCCGTTGAGAGCAGCGGCCAGGCCATAGGAGAAGTCATCGCCAGCTCCGCGATTGGACGCCCCGTGGCGTGGGCCGTCATGGCGCTGACCCTTGTTGGCATCTTCGTGGTAATCAGGTCCGGCCGGCAGCTGTGGTGGTTGGGAACCTATGCCGTGGCGGCGTTCCTCTTTGTTGTGGTCAGTTCTTTCCCTGCTGACAACTTCAGGGCCTACTGGACGGGAATCTGGTACAACGATCCTCCCCGGCTTGCCGCTCTCCTGCCGTTGGTCACGATTCCCCTTGCCACTCGTGGTGCTGTTTGCGCTTGGGAGCTCATGCTTCGGGGCGTCACCCGCAGCGCGGGGATTGCGAAGCGGAAGACTGCAGCGGAACGGGGCAAACCCTTCGAAAAGGGCGCCCGTGTACCGCTGGCAACCTACATGGTGGTTGCCGGCCTGATTGCCGTCCTGGCGCTGGGTGTGCTCACCCAGCGTGGAAGCGTGCGCCCGGCGCAGGACTCCATGGCCGGTTCATACAGGCTTTCTGCTGACTCACCCCTGATCTCCAGTGATGAGCTGGAGCTGATTGACCGCCTTTCGGAGGAAGTTCCGGAGGACGCCGTCATGGTGGGGAACCCCTGGAACGGCAGTTCCCTGGCTTATGCCCTGGCAGACCGGAAGCTCATCCAGCTGCACATCCTTAGCGCCGTTCCTGACGGAACGGGAGCGCTCCTCAACGGGCCAACCCCGTCCAAAGACGATCCCGCGGTTTGCCCTGCGGTCCAAAAGCTGAACATCGACTACATACTGGACTTCGGCCACCGTGAAGTGCACGGCCGGGACAGCGGTTACAAGGGGCTGGACAGCCTCATTGCCGCAGGCATGGCCACACTTGAAGATTCGGAAGGCGACGCAAAGCTTTACAAGCTCCAGCTTTGCGGCAACTGAGCGAGGGACCCGCCAGCGCCACATACCGTGGCGTTGACGGAAACTGGTACTGGGCTACGCCTTTTTCAGCAGGCGTAGCCCAGGCACCAGCAGGCCCAGGAAAAGTATGGCCTCGCTGAGGGCCATTGCCAGAGCGATGCCATCGGCCCATCCTCGGCTCGCAGCAAGAAACATGAGGGTAATTCCGATGACGGCCGAGATCAGCGTCCAAACAAGGATGAGACGCTGGCGGCCCTGCGGGAGCAGGAGGTTACGGATGAACGGAGTGCTGGCGGAGATGAAAAGGAATGACAGGCCGTAGAGAGCGCATGTCGCTTGGCCGGCCTTGTTGACGGATCCAAGGATAATCTCTGTAGCCAGCGGTCCCAGGATCGCCAGGAAGGCAGCTCCCGCCAGCCCCAGTGCAAGGTGGGACACAATGGCGGCGGTGTGGCGCTTCTTCGGGCTGGCCTCCTGCGGCTCCAAAGTCCAGCCTTGGAACGTATTGCCCAAAGCCATCACGGAGAAGAGACCGAAACGGTAGACCGTGTCCGCGGAACTGAATCCAGCCATAACGGTATTGGGAACAAGGGCCTGGCCTATGGGGACAGGGGTTGCTGCGTAAGTTGTGCCGGACAGGCTGATGGCGGCCGGCCCGAAGTGTTGGCGCAAGTAGCGCCAAGTTCCGCCCCAGGACGTGAAGGTTTTACCCCGTTCCGGGACTACGATGCGTTGGAATATGACCAGGCTTACGCCAACGGCAGCGAGCAGGATGACTCCGTACAGCCAAATATGAGTCGTCAGCAAGATCACGGGGACGGCAACAATTGTGGCCGCCACCCGGGGAAGCGCGTCGAACGTTGCCAGAAGGGCAGGCTTTCCTGCGCCGATGCAATACCAGGCCGGGGATAGTCCAGCAACAGCGGTGGTCATGGACATCGCTGCGCCATCCAGCCGGTGGTCAGGGGCTGCCAACTGCCAGGCCAGTATGAACACAAACGGGAAAACCAACGCCGACAGGACCAGCCTGGTTCTGATGCTTTGCCGGTAAACCTCGGCACGGTGCTGCTGGGAAGGGTTCTGGGCTATCTCTACTGGGCCGAGGGTGTTCCAACTCCACGCGATGACTGCACCGCCAAAGGCCCCAATGGCCTGCCCGGATGCGACGGTAGACCAGCCGCCCTCCCCGGCAACGCGCGCCACTATGGGAACAAGAAGGAACGGGGTCAGTATCGACACCAGGGGCAACCCCGTAAAGCCGGCCAATCTTAACAACACAGCTTTCATGCTCTAAGTGCTTCCTTCTGTTGGTATTGCCGGCTGGCCGTGGGGCAGCTCCGTCCGGTCTTGTTAGAGCCGTTTGCTGCGCGTCCCAGGGCCGCGTGCGTGGATGTTTGACGATCCCGAGCGAGATCGTGGCGGAGCGCCGCCTCAGGTCTCTACCGCCGGTGCTCTGGGAGCGACACTGGGTTACCGTGGATTGCTGATCCCGCTGTGCCGGTTCCATGGGAGCACGACGCCGAGGTAAATCTCCGCAGCGCGGATGGGAGCGACGTTCTTGCGCCGCACCCCGTCCCTCAGGGACCTGAACAGGCGCCAGGCCCGGGGCCGTGCATACAAGTTCAGGGCATCCTGCAATTCCGGGTTCGTGGAGGAGCCGGCCTGCGCGGAGCGTGCCAACAGAGTCCTCGCCATGAGCGTCCGCCATCCGAGCCCGGTCTTATAGATGATGCTGCAGATACTCCGCGGTGAGGTGCTTCCTTCGTACCGCTTCACGAAACGGAGCGTGTTCCGTATGGAAGTGGGCAGGCTTTGCCGCGATTCGCCCACCACGTTGCCGCCGTGCTGGATGTAATCCTGCAACACCTCGTCAAGGATGCTGATGCCTCCGGAGGCGAGGGCGCACAGCGCAAGCCAGTGGTCGTGATATTGGGACGGCGCTGCCAGCGACGGGAAGGGGATAGCTGTCTCAAGCAATTCGCGCCGGAATACGCACAGGGATCCGGTGACCTGGTTAGTGGCGATGAGGTCCGCAGCCCCGACATTTCTCCTATCGGTGAGCCTCCCCCTTGCGGGGTCCGAGTCGGTTGCGGAGATTTCCGGCGACACCACCCGTGCCTGCCCTGTAACCAGGGCGGCACCGTCAAGGCGGGGGAGAAGCGCCTCCAGTTTCCCGGGATACCAGTAGTCGTCCTGGTCGCTGAGGGCAACCCAGCGGGCCTCTTCCGGAACGGCTTTGAGGGCCCGCTCGAAATTGTGGTGGAACCCAAGCCGGCTGCTGTATCCGAGAACCTGGAAGCGGTCATCCCCGCCACAGATCTGCCGGACCATATCCGCAACCTGCTGGTAGTCGCCGTCCACCGAGATGAGACAGACGAAATGCGTGTGGGTCTGTGCCTGGATTGACAGGAGTTGGCGCGCAAACATGGGATGGTCCGGCTTGTAGGCGGCCAAGGCCACCGCGCCGAAGGTTCCGGCGTAGGTACCCGCCCCGGATGGGTGCGGTGCAGGGGTCCCTTGCGATGTCATCGAGTTCCCGGCTTCCGCACCAGGGCCACGAAAATGGCGCGAAGGAGCATGATCCTTGCCCGCAGGATCACTGCGACCGGACGGCGGGATTTGGGGGTCGTATTCTCGTCGTGCAGCCTCCGGGCAACGGTGGGGGCTGCCACGTGGACCATGCTCCGGTTGAGGTTGGCGACGATAGCGATCCATTGATCGTGGGTTTCGGTGAGGAACTCCGGGAAGGGGAGGATCTGTTTCTTGGCTGCCGCCCGGAATGCCATGGTGCACCCGTAGTAGGGGCGGATGCCTATCCACGTGGTGACCAGGTTGGCCACCCACCTACCGCTGTCCGATTCCTTGAGCTGAACTTTGTGATATCTGTTGGCCGGGCCCCCGAACACGGTGAAATTACTCGCGGCGAAGTCCTTGGTCTGCAGGGCGTCCACTAGCTTCTCGACGCGTCCGGGAAGCCAGATGTCGTCCTGGTCCGACAGCATGATGTACTCGCCCCTGCTGGCAGAGACTGCCTTTTCGAAACTGGCAACATAACCCTTGTTTTCCGCGCTTGGCAGGAGAACTATGCGCGGGTCCTCAATGCGACGGACGACGTCGAGCGTGGAGTCCTTTGACGCATCGTCCACGACGATGAGCTCGTCCTCCGGTGACAGCTGCGAAAGGATGGATTGAATCTGTTCTGCAACGTACTCCTGGCCGTTGTACGTTGCCATGCACACGGATACCCGCACAGCGCCGGCCCCGCTCACGCGCTGATCTTCCGCTGGAAAGACGGATCGATCTTGCCGAGCCGTCCCAGCCAGCCATCCACGAAGCCGCGGGCGAACGCCCGGTACTGCCCCTTCCGATTGGCGCCGTACAGCATCCTGAAAACGTCACTTTCCACTTGGAAGCGGAGCCTGCGGAGCAGCCAGATCGGGAATCTGGCGCCGTACTGCCGCCAGAGGTGGATGTTGTTCCGGGTCATGTAGTACACCCGGAAAGCGGCATGTGAATGTACGTGGCGCTTTCGGCCCAAAACGCTGACATGCCATCCGAAAAGCATCATTGGCTGTGCCTGGCCGAGGGCATGGGTCATGTTGCACCCCTTGCCCACAAGGGTGGCCAGGCCGTGGGACCTGACACGGAGGTTGAATTCAGAATCGACGCAGTCAATGAACAACCTGCCGTCGAGCATTCCAGCTGTTTTGAGCGTGGATACCGGGATGACGGCGCCCGACTGCAGGGGGTCAAAGGCTTCGGGAAACCGTGCCCTCTTGGCCAGCAGCGGAACGTGGAGGCCGTTGTGCGACTGGGCACTGACCAGGCCGACGTCGACCCCGTTGGCACTTGCCTCCGCGTACGTGGCCAACGCGGCAGCGATGTATCCATCATCAAGCGCGGAGTCCTGGTCAAGCGTGACGAGGAAATCCGGAGACCACGCCTTGAGCGCTTCATCGATTCCTGCGTTGAGTGCTGCCGCAATTCCCACGTTCTCGGGCATGCGCAGCACGGTGCATCCCAGGGCTTCCAGACCCTTCAGCACGCTGCTCGTTTGCTGGGGGTCGGAACCGTCGTCTACAACAACTGTGTGGACGACTTGCTGGTTGAGTTTTTCGACCCTCTCGGGAAGGTCCTGGGGAGGGTGGAAGGCCGAGATAACAGCCACCACCCGCGGGTCACTCTGGTGCGTCACGTCTTATAGTTCCTTCTCGCTTACCCAAATAGACCGTTCCAATGCGTCAGGGAACTGTCAGACAGCAGGCTTCAGTCTATCGTCGGGGCGGAGGAGCCTCCATTTGCCCAGGGTCAGGGGCCGGGACAGGCAGCTGGAAGCCGCCCGCACAGGCCGACACGGTAGCATTGACCGGGGTGCTCATCTCCGGGCAAACAGATCCAACCCTGTGAATCTTCAAGAAAAGGACCTACCTGGCACATGGCCATTGATGTATTGCTTCCGTACTACGGCGACGTCGACCTGATGAAACTTGCGGCGCAAAGCGTCATGAGCCAGCAGTTCGAGGATTGGCGCCTCATCGTGGTCGACGACGGTTACCCCAGCCCGGAACCCCAGCGTTGGTTCGAATCCATGTCTGACCCGCGGGTCAGCTACCAGAAGAACGAAGAGAACCTCGGCGCCAACGGCAACTACCGCAAGGCGCTGGAACTGGCCGAAGCTCCCATTGTTGTGGTCATGGGTGCCGACGACATCATGCTGCCGAACTACCTCGACGTCGTGTCCAGGGCGTTCGAAGCCTACCCCGAGGCCAGTGTTGTCCAGCCCGGCGTTCAGGTTATCGATGAGCAAGGGCGTGCATGCTCCCCGCTGGTGGACATCGTCAAGAAGGTATACGCACCCTCCACCAAGTCCACAGTCCTGCTGCAGGGCGAAAAGATGGCCACCAGCCTTGTCCGGGCCGACTGGGCGTACTTCCCGTCCCTGGCATGGCGCACGGATGTTATCCGCCGTATCGGCTTCACGGAGGGTTTGCACGTGGTGCAGGACCTTGCGCTGCTGTTGGATATTGCAGCCGAAGGCGGTGCCATGGTGGTTGACCCGACGCTCGCGTTCCTCTACCGCCGGCACTCGGCATCGGACTCGTCGGTCAAGGCACTTGACGGGCGCCGGTTCGATGAAGAGCGCGCGTACTTCGAAGGACAGGCACGGCGTTTCCGGGAACTTGGCTGGAACGGGACGGCGCGCGCTGCGGCCTTCCACACGACGTCGCGGTTGAACGCAGCCACCTTGGTTGCCCGCTCACTGATGATCGGGAAAACCGATTCGCTGCCCAGGCTGCTGAAGCACGTGGTTTCCTAGCGGACTGAATAAAAAGGTGGCTGCCCCCAGATCCTGGGGCAGCCACCTTTTTTCGTTAAGCTGTTGGTTCGGGTGGGAGCGTTTCCGGGTGTGTTTCATTGCCGGCGGCTGTGCCACGCTGCGTCAGGCTCTCTTCCAGCTGGAGGACTTTGAGCCGAAGGATACCCACTTCCTCCGCCAGGACGCGGACTTCGTCTTCCGCCTGGGACTGTTCGAAGGACAGGTGGAGGCAAACGGACACCAGCAGCACGATAGCCATGGCGAACAGGAGGTTTGAAGGCACCTTCACGCCGAGCACTCCGCTTGACCAGAAGAGAAGCTGCGGAAAGGCCACCAGCACCAGGACGCCAATCCCAATTATGATCCAGATGACGGCGTACTTTTCGCGCAGGTGACGGCGGCGCAGCATTTCGAAGATGATCAGCAGAATGACCAGCACAAAGATGAAGCCAACGAGGGTGGCCATGGAAACTCCTAGTTGGACGACGGTTCGTTCTTCTTGCGCGTCAACGCAAAGAGGAGGGCAAAGGCTGACCGGCCCAGGTAGATGGCGGCCTTGACGGGGTCATGGCTTGGGGTCCCGCCCTGCCGTTCGCGCATCGAGACGCCCACCTGGCGCACGGTACATCCCGACCGGATGGCGACGACCAACGAATCGATGGTGTCGCCAAGGTATTCGGCGGGGTAGTGGTCCACGTACTGGCGGATGGCCTTGGCATTGGCAGCGCGGAAACCGGACGTCACGTCCGTGAGCCGGGTGCCCGCAATCCGCGAGATGGTCCAGGCCAGGACGTTCATGGCCCACTTGCGGGGGCCCCTGACGGTGTACGTGCCCTTGTCCGCGAACCTGGCCCCGATAACGATGTCCGCTTCCTGCAGGCCGTCGAGGACGGCCTTGATATCACGAGGATCATGCTGGCCATCGGAGTCCACCTGGATGACCCGGGTGTAGCCATGCATTTTTGCGTACTTGAAGCCGGTCCGCATCGCTCCGCCCACCCCCATGTTGAACGGGAGCTGCACCACCAGTGCGCCGGCGTCGCGGGCAACCTGGGCAGTGTTGTCGCGTGAGCCGTCGTCCACGACGAGGACGCTGCAGTCAGGGCCGAACTCGAACACTTCCCGGATGGTGCCGCCGATGGCCTCCGATTCGTTCCAGGCCGGCATGATCACCAGGGTGCGGTGGGCTTGCTCTGCAGGAGTCATGCTTTATCGTTTTCCGCCTTTAGGTAGGCAGTCAGCCGCTCATCGGCATTGGCGACATCAAAACCCGTGGAGTGTGCCTTCGCCAGGTTCAGGGCACTCTTGAGCGGTCGCGGAGCGGCGGCCTTGTCCTTGAAGTATTCAGCAGTGGTGATTCCAGTGACATCAGCCCTGGAGGCGCCGGCCTGCTCGTAAACGTCCGCAGCTATGTCGGCCCAGCTCTTTACGGGTCCGGCGTTGCTGAAGTTGTAGGTACCGTAGGCGGCTTCGGTGGTCAGCAGGTGGCTGATGAAAGCTGCGATGTCCTGGGTGAAGGTCAGGCGGCCGGTCTGGTCATTGACCACCGCCGGCTTGATCCCCCGCCCAGCGAGGCTGGCCATGGTCCGGACAAAGTTGTTGCCTTCACCGATAACCCAGCTTGTACGCACGATGTAGTGGCGGGGAACGACACCTGCCACCGCCTCGCCTGCAGCCTTGGTCTGGCCGTAAACGCCCAGGGGTGTGAGGGGCTCGTCCTCGTCGTGGTTGTCCTGGCTCCCGTCAAAAACGTAGTCGGAGGAGACGTGGACCAGCGTGAGGTCATGCTCGACGGCGGTGCGCGCCAGGTTGGCGACGGCCGTTACGTTGATGGCCCAGGCGGCAGCCCGGCCTTCCTCGGATTCGGCAGCGTCCACAGCGGTGTAGGCCGCGGCGTTGACGATGGCGGAGTAATTCTTCCAGTTCCGGTTCTTGAAGGAATCCTCCCGGGCGAGGTCGAACTCACCGCGGCCGGCGAACTCGACCCTTGCGTCGCCGTCGTACTGTTCGCGCAGTGCCTTGCCCAGCTGGCCGTTGGCGCCAACGACGAGGATCTTCTTGGCCGGCATCGGGGCGACGTCTGCCATCCGCGGGTGGGCTTTGTCCTTGTCGGAGAGCTCGGCCTGGTCCAGCGGGATCGGCCAGGAAATGGCAGCGGTTTCGTCAGCCAGGTTCAGGAAGGTGTACTGCCCCTGGGCATCGGCGGACCAGTGGTCGTTGACCAGGTAGGTGTAGGCCGTGTTGTCCTCGAGGGTCTGGAAGGCATTACCGACTCCGCGCGGAATGAAGATGGCCTGGCTGGGGTCCAGTTCAGCGGTGAAGACAGCGCCGAACGAGGGCCCTTCGCGAAGGTCAACCCAGGCCCCGAAGATCCGGCCCGTGGCAACGGAGATGAACTTGTCCCACGGTTCGGCATGGATGCCGCGGGTGGTTCCGGCTTTTTCGTTGAAGGAGATGTTGTTCTGGACCGGCCGGAAGTCCGGCAGTCCCAGGGCAACCATTTTTTCCCGCTGCCAGTTTTCCTTGAACCAGCCGCGGTTGTCGCCGTGGACCGGGAGGTCGTAGAGAACGACGCCGGGAATGGGGGTTGTGTGGCCGGAAAGCTTTTTCGAGAACTCCAGAGACATGGACTACTGGCCCTGTTCCTTGTATTTGGCTTCGGTGGCGGCTTTTTGCGGGCGCCACCACTGTTCGTTGTTGCGGTACCAGTCGATGGTGTCTTCGATGCCGGCGTCGAAGTTGGAGAACTGGGGTTCCCAGCCAAGTTCGTTGCGGAGTTTGGTGGAGTCGATGGCGTACCGCAGGTCGTGTCCGGGGCGGTCCACTACATGGTCGTACGCGTCCGGGGCCAGGCCCATGTGCTTGAGGATCAGTTCAACGACGTCCTTGTTGTTCTTTTCGCCGTCAGCACCGATCAGGTACGTTTCCCCGATGGTTCCCTTGGCGATGATGGCCAGGACGGCGGAGGAGTGGTCGTTGGCGTGGATCCAGTCGCGGACGTTCTCGCCCTTGCCGTAGAGCTTGGGACGGATCCCGTCGATCACGTTGGTGATCTGCCGCGGGATGAACTTCTCCACGTGCTGGTACGGGCCGTAGTTGTTCGAGCAGTTGCTGATGGTTGCCTGCAGCCCGAAGGAGCGCACCCAGGCGCGGACCAGGAGGTCCGAGCCGGCCTTCGTGGACGAGTACGGGCTGGAGGGGTTGTACGGGGTCTGCTCGGTGAACCGCTCGGGATCGTCCAGCTCGAGGTCGCCGTAGACCTCGTCGGTGGAGATGTGGTGGAAGCGCTTGCCGTGCTTCCGGGCCGCTTCGATCAGCGTGTAGGTGCCGATGATGTTGGTGTCCAGGAAGGGGCGGGGGTCGTGCAGGGAATTGTCGTTGTGCGATTCTGCTGCGTAGTGGACCACGACGTCGGTGCCTGCGACCAGGCCGTCCACGATGCCGGCGTCGGCGATGTCACCCTCAACAAAGGTGAAGCGGTCCTCGGGCAGGCCGCGCAGTGATTCAAGATTGCCGGCGTAGGTCAGCTTGTCCAGAACAGTGACGTGGTCATCAGTGTTTTCCAATACATAGTGGACAAAGTTTGAGCCAATGAAGCCGGCTCCGCCGGTCACAAGAAGTCGCTGCATAATTCCCAAGGGTACCGGATTTGCCGCTGCACTTAGCGAAGGGAAAGATGGGGGGCATGCGCGGAATAATACTTGCCGGCGGAACCGGCTCAAGGCTTCACCCCATCACACTGGGTGTCAGCAAGCAGTTGGTACCTGTCTACGACAAGCCGATGATCTACTACCCGCTGTCGACCCTCATCCTTGCCGGGATCAGGGACATTCTTATTATCACCACCCCGCATGACGCCGAACAGTTCGAGCGGCTCCTCGGAGATGGCTCCCGTTTCGGCGTCTCCATCACCTACAAGCAGCAGCCCTCGCCGGATGGCCTTGCCCAGGCATTTGTCCTCGGAGCAGAGCACATCGGCGACGACAGTGTGGCCCTCGTGCTCGGCGACAATATCTTTTACGGCCAGGGCATGGGCACCCAGCTGCGCCGGTTCAAGACCATCGACGGCGGTGCGGTCTTCGGGTACTGGGTCAAGGATCCGTCGGCCTACGGCGTGGTCGAGTTCGACGAACAGGGCAAGGCACTGTCTCTGGAAGAAAAGCCAGCTGCACCGAAGAGCCACTACGCGGTGCCCGGACTGTACTTCTACGACAACAACGTGGTGGACATCGCCAAAAACCTGAAGCCCTCGGCACGCGGAGAGCTTGAGATCACGGATGTCAACCGTAAGTATCTCGAAGCCGGAAAGCTGCAGGTGGAGATCCTGCCACGGGGAACTGCCTGGTTGGACACGGGGACATTCAATGACCTGAACGACGCTTCAAACTTCATCCGCACCGTCGAGAACCGGCAGGGTCTCAAGATCGGGGCACCGGAAGAGATCTCGTGGCGCCTGGGCTTCCTGACGGACGACGAGTTGCGCGAACGCGCCGAGCCGCTCGTCAAGAGCGGTTACGGGGCGTACCTCCTGGAGTTGCTGGCCGAGAGCAACAACTAGTTACCAACAGAAAGAGGGGTGAAGCCGAGCTTCACCCCTCTTTCTGTTGGCCGGGCAGCCCCTAGTACGTCAGGGTCCGGCAACCCAGCGCCGTGTTACCGGTGGTGAACGGTGACACTCCGATCCCGTAGGTGCACAACGTATAAGTTCCACGGACCGTGGTTTTGACGTTGACGGAATATCCGTGGGTACCCGTGATACCGAAAGCCTTGTTTGCATCGGGCCGGTCCACCGTCGTTGAGAAAACGTATCCCGTGGTCTTGCCGTCGGGGCCGGTGACATAAGCGTGAACAGGATTCGAAAGCGTGGGCATATCCGGGTCGTAGGTCCACCCCGTCGCCTCCAGCGAGGTAACCCCCGCAACCGTCTTGATTGCTACAGAGTCGAGCACGCCCACTGGTACACCGCTCTTGCCGGCGTCAGCCGTGCGGCAGCCGATCAGCGGGTTGTTGGACGCCAGAGGGCTGGGCGCGATGGCGTAAGCACAGGCAGTGTAGACGCCGGGGCTGGTGATGGGGATCGAGGGAGCGAAGCCGTGGTCGCCCGTCACACCGAACGCAGTATTGACGTCAGCCCTGGGGCGGGACGCGTTGAAGGCATAGCCCTTAGTGGTTCCATCAGGTGCCGTGACATATACGTGCACGTCGATGGGCCGCGAGGCGTCTGCCTTATCCACGGCCCAGCCGGCGAGGGACAGCGAGGCAGCGGTGCTCGTCTTGTTGACAGTCAGGCTGTCGAGGCTCCCGATTGGTGGTGCGACCGCTCCGACATCGACGTTGCGGCAGGACAGCAGGGGGTTTCCGGGGGCAAGCGGGCTGAGTGCTATGGCATAAGAGCAGACCTTGTACTGTCCGGGCGCCGTGATGGGTATGGCCGCGGCAAAGCCATGGTTCCCCGTCACCCCAAGGGCGCTGTTGACGTCGGCCCGGGCCTGGGCGGCGGAGAACGGATAGTTCTTGGTGGTGCCGTCCGGCGAGGTCACATAGACGTGGACAGAGATGGACCGTGTTGAGTCCCCGCGGTCCAGCGCCCAACCACGGACTGAAAGTGCGGCTGTGGTGGAGGTCTTTATCAGGGACGCGTCATCGAAGCTGCCAATGGGAGCGGCCGCCGGGGCGAAGTTCAGCTGCCTGCAGCCGATCTCGGTGTTGCTGTACTGGCCGATGGCATAAACGCAGAGTTTGTAACTGCCGGGCGCCGTAATGGGAATATCGCGTTGGTAGCCATGATTGGCGCCCATCCCCAATGCTTGGTCGACGTCGGGTCGCGACAGGTTCGCGGGCATCACGTAACCGGTCCTGGTACCGTCCGGCGCCGTCAGGTAGGCATGGGCTTCTGTTGCCGTGGCCGGGTTGGCACCGTCAATTGCCCAGCCCCGAAGGGAAAGCGTGACCTTGTCTGCGCTCCGCACTTCCCTGGCGTCATCAATGCTGCCCATGGGCGACTCAACGCCCTTTGCATCAATCGACTTACAGCCAATTTCAGTATTGCTGAATGCGCCAATGGCGTAGGCGCAGACCTGGTAGGTTCCGGATTTCTGAATCTGGATGCCTTGCTGGAAGCCATGTTGCCCGGTGACTCCAAGGGCAGCATTCACATCCGGGCGGGCTATGTTGGCGGGGAGCGCATAGCCGGTGCGCACGCCATCCGGGCCGGTGACATAGACATGAGCCTGCGTTGAGGCCGAAGAATTGGCAAAGTCGACAGCCCAGCCGCGCACGTTCAGTTGCGTAGTGGATCCGACCCGCTGCACGGACATGTCGTCGAAGGACCCGTCGGGAGCCGCAGCTCCGGCAAACGTCCGCAAGGAGGCGTAGTCGCCGTTCCAGACGTTGGAATCGCCGGCGAAGGGGCCCGTGGAACTGTATTGCCAGATGCTGTAGGTGCTCCAGCTACCCGTCGGGACAGGGCCGGCATTGTTGGTGGCAGAACTGGGGTAGGCGGCCATCCACAGTGGATAATCACCGAACCCGGAAGGATTGCCCACACATTGGTTCCACCAGCTCGTGTTGGTGTAGATAACGGGAAGCCGCCCGGTCAATGAGCGCATGGTGTTTCCGAAGTCCCGGATCCAGGACTGAAGCTGCGCTGCGGACATGTTGTAGCAGGTGTTGCCGAAGTAGAAACCGTTGATCGTTCGGCCCTCGTAAGGGTTGAACTCAAAGTCCAGAACCGGCGGCATGGTGTAGCCGTCCGAGGACCAACCGCCGCCATTCTGCACAAAGTAGCGGGCCTGGTCTGCGCCGGACGACCAGTTGGGGATGGCGAAGTGATAGGCGCCCCTGATCATTCCCACGTTCCGCGCTCCCTGGTATTGGGAACTGTAGGAGGGATTGGTGTAGTAGTTCCCTTCAGTTGCTTTCACATAGGCGAACCGGGACCCCATGTTCCACTGCTGTTTCCAGTCCACGCTTGGCTGGTGGCCGCTCACGTCGAGCCCCTGGACCCCGAACGTGGGCATCCAGGTGCCTTCGCTGGTCAGCGCTTCGGAACTAAGCTTCCGTACGGATTCCGAGGGGGCCGAGCGCACCACCCGTGCAGATCGCTGGCCCATTTCGGCGCCGCCAATCCCGACCGCTTCGGCCATGGACTGCTGGGCTTCCGGAGAGGGCGCCGGAGCCGGCGGCTCGGTGGCTGCCGCGGGCTCCTGCGATGCCGGGGTGGCTCCGCCCGGAGATGGCGAGGCGGGTGCAGGCGGTGTGGTCGGCGAACTTGCTTCTGGTGCTGCCGACGCAGTTGGTGAAGGCGCCGGTTCAACAGCCACGGCGGCGCCCGTAATTCCGGGGCTTGCCATTAGCGAGGCTGCGAGCAGCATGACCCACAGCGATTTCACGGCGGGGCGACGGGACTGAGACGGGTTCCGCTTCATATTGGCTCCGGAGACAATGTGGCGCTCTCCTGAGCGCTCATTTCGATAACTGGCCAAATGCTGCCCCCCAGGGAGGCACCTGACCGTGGTAATTCGACAATTAACGCGCTCACCATAGCACTGGTGTGACCAGCGTAACCAGTGGTTCTTTTGGGGCTGGAGTGATAAGGGCGGCGCTGTGGTGGTTTATCCACATTCTGTGGAATTTGACTTGTTGCCATGGTGTAGCCTCCCTAGGCTGGACCCAATTGCACTGCCTCCGCCGGGGGCGGCAGTCAACTGGGGGAAATTGGCATGGATGCTCTGGGGATAGTCGAGGACGAAGTCCGGGAACTGATCAGGCGCAGGGGGCTTGACCCGCTCAACCAATCAGGCGAAGTGCGACGGCTAGTCGACGCCGCGGTAACGGACTACGACGAACGGGCCCTCATGGGGCCGCTTCCACCACTGGGTCCCTTGGACGCAGCGCGGCGGTTTCTGTTCGACGCAGTTGCACGCTTCGGAGTGCTCCAACCGCTGCTGGACGATCCCTCGATAGAAGAGATCTGGCTGAACGCTCCCAACGAAATCTATGTGGCACGCAACGGGGAATCAGAGTTAACCTCGCTCAGCCTTACTGAGCAGCAGGTGCGTGACATGGTTGAGAGGATGCTGAAGAGTTCCGGCAGGCGCCTGGACATGTCATCTCCGTTTGTTGACGCTGCGCTCCCTGATGGCTCCAGGCTCCACGTCGTCATTCCGGACGTGACGCGCCGCCACTGGGCCGTGAATATTCGAAAGTTTGTCGTCAAAGCCAGCCGGCTCGAACACCTGGTGGAGCTGGGCACCCTGACGCCGCAGTCGGCCCGGTTCCTGGGGGCGGCAGTGTCCAGTGGTCTCAACATCCTGGTATCAGGGGCAACCCAGGCCGGTAAGACCACCATGTTGAACTGCCTCGCCGCCAGCATCGGCAGCCGGGAGCGGGTCATCACGGTGGAGGAAATCTTTGAGCTGCAGTTTCCCCTGCGTGATGTGGTGGGACTCCAGTGCCGGCAGCCGAACCTTGAAGGAACAGGCGAGATCCCGCTCCGGCGCCTCGTCAAGGAAGCGCTGCGAATGCGGCCAGACCGCCTCGTGGTCGGTGAAGTACGGGAGGCTGAAAGTCTTGACATGCTGATTGCGCTCAACAGCGGATTGCCGGGGATGTGTACCGTCCACGCCAACTCCAATAAATACATGATGCACCCCAAGGGCGGGTCTGCTGCCCCGTATAGGGTTGGCGTATGCCAACTGCAATTTATGCTCGGATTAGTTCTGACAAGTACGGTGACGCGTCAGGCACGGAGCAGCAGATCAGGCTATGCCACGAGTTTCTTGCCGGTCGCTCAGACCTCGTGCACTACCCAAACACCAGTGACGACACGCGCCTTGGTGGCTACCGTGGGGGCTTTGCGGATAACAACCTGTCAGCAGCCAAGGCTGGTACGAAACGCCCCGCATGGGAGGCGGTAGAGCGTCTCGCGCTGTCAGGAGCGGTGAACTCTATCGTTGCCTATGCGCCTGACCGAATCCACCGGCAGCCCCACGAGATGCTTGCATTCATCAAGCGGGTTAGGGACGCGGGCAACCCGCTGAAGCTGCACTTCGTCACGTCCTCAGATGCTGATTTCAACTCCATTGACGGCAGGGTTATGGCTGGTATCGGCTCGATTCTCGGCGGTGCTGAGACCGAGCGCATGACGCAGCGAATCCGAGACAAGAAAAAGACTCACGCCGAAGATGGGCGGTGGAACGGGGGAAGGGTACCGATTGGCTATATGGCTATCCCGAACGACGAAGCTGTCACAGGGTTCGGAGGAAAGCTGCGGTTAGTGCCCCACCCCGTTGCCGGACCTGAAGTTGTCAGGGTCATCGACGACTATCTCTCTGGTGAAAGCTTGATGAAGTGCCTGAAGAGATTCAGGGAGGTCACGGGGGAGCAGCGCGAGTACACGTCGTTCAAGGTATCGCTAGCCTCCCCGTCAATAGCTGGTCTGCGGATGCACCTGTCGCAGGAAGTTCGTGGCAACCGCCGCACCAACGAGCTTGTGACTACCCCCTCTCTGTTAGAGAACGAGGCAGGCTTCCATCCGGGCACTTGGGAGCCTCTCATCAGCGAAAAGAAATGGAGGGCTTTTCGGGACAAGCTGATCAATACGTCCGATCGCAAAAGGGGAAAGCGTCCGACCCTGAGCCTTTTAGGCGGCATGGTGTTCTGCATGAACTGCGGCGGACCCATGGGCTACGACGGGATCAAGTACAAGGTAGACGGTGACCCCGAATCTGGCATTCATCGCTACCCGAATTATCGTTGCTCGGACTCCAATCATGGTTGCGGAAAAATGCGCATCGGGGCTGTGAAACTGGAGGAGTTCATTGTTGATGAGTTTGTGAAGATGCTGAATCGGGTGGTTCCTGACGAACAACTCCAGCGGATTAACGACAATGCCGCCGAGATCGTCGCTCTGGAGACGCGCATACAAAAAGTCACTGATGACCTTTTGCGGGCGTACAAGGACCTACGTGACGATGTGATCACCACCGATGTTTATAACGCCGTTCGCGCAACCGACGAGGCGACCAAGAAGCGGTTGCAGGATGAGCTGTCAGACTTGCGACTGTCCAATGTCGATTTCGAGAATTTGATGTCCTTGAACGAGGTATTCAACGGGCTGAGCGTCTCGAAGAAGAATGCACGATTGCGAATCGTCATTGACCGCATTGCCGTTCGCAAAGCACCGCCAATGGTTGGTATCAAGAATATCCTCAATCCCCATCGACTAAAGGTCGTGTGGAGGGTGAACGGCGGGTTGACGGAGACTTGGGGCAGTCTGACCAGCGCGGGAACTCCTTTGCTGGTCAGCAGGGACCCTCTCGCCTAGGCTTCCCTGATCGCCCGGTAGATGGTGGATTCGCTGACCACCAGCTCGTCCGCGATCTCCTTGATGGTGTACTCCTTCGACGCGTACATGGTCTTTGCCATCTTGAGCTTCTGAGCGCTTAGTTTCGGCTTCCTGCCTCCTACGCGCCCCCTTGCCCTCGCGGAGTCCACACCAGCCTGCACGCGGCTCCTGATGGTGTCCCGTTCCCACTGGGCTACGGAACCAAGGATGTTGAGCTGGAACCGTCCGATCTCAGTGCGGGTGTCCAGACCCTCGGTCAGGGACACAAGTCCGACGCCCTTCTTCTGCAACTCTTCAACGAGCTGCACGAGGTGGATGAGGGAACGACCCATGCGGTCAATCTTCCAGACCACGACGGTATCGCCGCTGCGCAGGTGGTCGAGCATGATCTGGAGTTGAGGACGCTCAGCCTTCGCGCCGGAGATGGTGTCGATGTAAATCTTCTCGACGCCGTATTTGCTCAGTGCGTCCTCCTGCAATGAGGCGTCTTGTGAGCCTGTGGATATGCGCCCATACCCTACTGTCTTGCCCGTTGCTTCCACCGTCGTCGTCATGGTTGTCAGTCTGCCACAGAAAAGTCAGTTTTGACAGTAGAGTTTATGACAGTTTGATAATGACAGGCTTATTGACAGTGGATCGCCCCGAATCGCCCGCGAGAAACGGCTCGTCTCCACGCACTGTCACAACCTATAGTTTTTGACAGGTGCCTCGGACACCCGCCCGGATAGACTCCCAGCATGATTTCCGATTCTGTTCCATGGCGGTACGAACTCCTGCGCATCGCCAGACGGCTAGAGCGGAAGACCCGTCAGGAGCATTGGACGGAACGGTCGAGCTTCCGTGTGGAGAAGGACCTGATGATGGCGGGCTATGCAATACGACGCCTGCTGGAGGCTCGAAAACTCTCGGATAGCCTCGCCGCCAAGCAGGTTCCAGTAGTGCGACACCCGCGCATTGGACCGATACCGGATTTTTACAACCGCGATGAGATCGACGCGCTCTACGACATCGCCAACCCGATCAAGGATCAGATCACCCTCGCCCACCTCGCCAACCAGATCATCCACTCCTTTGTGCTCGTGCTCAGTTGCGATGAGGTCGAAGCCCCGTATGAAGGAGAGGACGGGATCGAAGTCGAGGGCAGCTACCTCTTCAATGGATACTTCATTGCGTCTGAGAAGGAGCGGATGAAGCATCTTTACTTCTTGGATTCCGGAACACTGGTCGCTCTTTGCAGGAGCATCGCTATGGAGGATGTCGTAGGGGTGGACATGAGGAGGGATGCCAACGGTGTCGCAACTATCACCCGCGTGATCGCGAGTACTGACCCGGAGTGGCTCGCAGAGATACAGATGAAAAGCCCGGAAGCGACGCGTCCCTACGCATGAACAAGAGCTACACCGGAGAGGAGCTGCTGAAACTCGCTCGGTCTGAACGCTGGCAGGATCAGGTCACTGCGGCTACACGGACCAACGTCACGCCTGAAGCCATTGCTGCCCTGATGATCACCGGCATTCACCATGAGGTCGTCTTGGCTCTCATCTCCCGAGCCGGTGTCACGGCAGATGAACTGGCATGGCTTGCTGAACACACTGATAGCCCACACGCCCTCGGCAGGATCGCCGGGCACCCCACAGCCAGTACCGGAACCTTGAAGGTGATCCGTGACCGTGCAGCAGGTGAGGAATGGGAAGGTTGGGCGCACCTGCACCGATACGTGCTCATCATGCTCTCCAAACGGGGCGTCACAGACGGGGCTTGATCCAGTCGCTGGATAAGATCAGCGCATGACAAATGGGGGAGAGGCGCCTACGACTGCGCCTAAAAGGAAGAGTCCGTTCGCCGGTTGCCTAGTATGGCTTGGTGTAGGGGTAGTACTGATCATTGGGCTGGTGGTATCCAGTAGCATGAACGCCAACCGTGAAAAGGAAGCTGCTTCCGTCGCCTCCTCGGAAGCGGCTGTGGCTGCCGAAGAATTTAAACGCGTAGACACCAGCACCGCCACCAAGGTCAAAGAGGCGTGCGTAAAGCAAGTGAAAACGGTGGCAGCCAATGCTGCCCGAAAGATTGCTGGGGTTGCCCCAAAGTACTACGAGATCACCGCGACCAGCTTCCGGGGCGACGTTGAGCAGGTGGCTCTTCTACGCAACAAGTCAGCGTATGAGGTGGACTTCACCTACACGGCAACGCATAAGGACGGGACCGTAAACACAACCAACCAAACTTGCCGAGTCAGCACGGACTTCGGATTCGTTGAGATGCGCCCCTGATGGGTCGCATTCGCGCATGGAGGGGCAGTGCGGAGCGGTGGCTCCGGCAGCAGTCCGCAATCTTCCTTGTCCTCCTCATCATCGCCGTTATTGGCGTGATGTATACGATCCTGCGGGCACTGAATCTCGACGCGGACTCGGTGGCCGCAGCCGCTGGTGCCTTGGCTGCCATCGCCGCGATGATTGCAGCACGACAGAGCGCCGCGACCGCGAAGGATGCGACGAGGGCGCTAGCTTTCGCAACTAAGCCCATGCCAGTGGTACGTCCAAAAATCGAGCGCTCCGAAACTCAACCGGGCATGTGCAGCATTGCTGTCGAGATTGAGAACATTAGCGTTCACCCTCTACGTGGCGGAACGCTGTCATGGGTATTGCGCGATGGCACCAGTGGGACATGCCCCGTAGGCGAAATCCGAGGACGGTCAACGCCATTCGGCGGCATGCTCCACAGAGCGCAGGGTGTCGAGGAGTTTCTCCTCACCCCAGCATTCGACGTGGCTATAAGCGGCGCAGACAAGATTGTTCTCGACTACTGGGGTGAAACGCGAAGCGTCCACTGGCGGACCACCAAGTCTGACTCGTACAAAGTCCTAACGGGACAGACTTGGGTAAAGGACGGCGTCGACATCCCGGCTACTGAGTGCACAAAATCCCTGCCTGTTGAAGTCGAGCTTTAGACAGGCTTTCGATGGGGAGATTTAGAAGCCGTTAGGAATCCAAGATTGACATTGTCGACAGCAATGTCCGGATCACAGACAAGGATACGAATAATGAAACTTGTGTATGTATGTGTAGCAGTAGTCATCTGCGGGGGGCTAGCCCTTCTCGCCGGATTCTTCGCCACTGAGACGACGCGGCTAGCCGTTGCGGGAGCAGTCATCGCTGCGTCGGGCAAGTTCGGGGAACTGCTTGCTAAGAGTTCCACAATCAAGAATTCCCCCGGTGATGTGAAGGATGGCTTTTCACTCTTCACCGAGGGCATGACCTTTTTCGGGGTGTTGCTCACGACGCTTGGCGCTGTCTTCGCCCTGAGTGCCAAGTAGACCTTAAACGACAAAAGACCCCACCCCGCCACGAAGGCAAGGTGGGGTCTTTTTGGAAACATCCAACTGTCTGAATCAGTGAATGAACGTCTAGCCTAGCTCTTCGGTTCAGATGCGAGAAACGGCGCAAAGCGCTTCAGCAGCTCATCGACGACCGGCAACGCCATGACGCGAGTGATGGCACCTGAGACAGCCAGAGCAACAGCAGCAGCCCCGGTAGCAGCCTCGGGGGAGGCGCTGAAGATCGCTACGTAGATCAGCGGTGCAGCGGCAGCTACAGCCACCACGAACTGGAAGATGGACCGGGCAACGGTACGCCACGGGTATAGCTGTTGGGTACTTGTAGGGACAGCGCGGTGATCCGCCATGATGATGCTCCTTATTGCTTGAGGTTGTGGGGTCGGAGATATCCGAGCACCCCGTACTTGCTGAGTTCGAGCCGAACAATCGGCGTTGGGTTCTGCGAGAGAGCCAGCAGCGTGCCGCCGTGATCCTCCAGAACGATCCCCACGTGCCCGTAGCCGCCGCCCTGATAGGCACCGAAAGAACCGGACCACAGCACGACATCGCCGCGCCGAGCAGGCTGTGAGGCATCGATCCGGTCATACGCTGACCACGTGTTGCTGAGCCACACGTCCTGAGCGCCGGGAGCCGAATAGGCATCACCGTGGACCAGTTGATAGTTGTAGTGACTGAACAAAGCCATGCATTCGGCAGTGCTGTAGCCGGGAAGCACCTGATACGTGTGCTCGTACTTGGCGATGAACTGAGCGAGGCTCATGCGCCCGTCATCGACCGGAATCGGGGCGGCAACAGTGGTCACCACAGGGCGCTCAAACGGGACAGAAACACCTACAGGCGCAACTATCGGTTGAAGCTGAATCTCGGCTGTCAGAGGCTGTTCCACGGGTGCGGAGACAGCAGGGAAAGCCGTAGCCGCCACACCAAATATCAGTGCGACGGCTACAGAAGCGACCAGAGAGTTCCTGATCGGGCGTTTCTTGCGAACAGCGACGTGTCTCCCCACTGACACCGCCGCCTAGTTCAGCTTCGGAAGACCCGCAAGCGAGTTTCCAGCAGCGTTAGCCCACACAAAGAATCCGCTCCGGGTGACGTACCAAGCATCGTTTCCGTTGTTGTAGGGGTCCTGACCGGCGACGAATCCACGGATGGACAGAGTCGCGCCCTTGGCGATCCCTTCCGGGTAGCCGGGGGCTGTTGGAGCGTCGGCACGAGGACCAGTGCGGACCCATGCCACGGCGTTGGTCACCGTGCGGCTGTGCAGCTCAGCAGATGGAGCAGCCGGAGCTGGTACAGGCTGGATCGGAGTAGGAGCAGGAGCCGAAGCAGCACCGCTGATCACCGCGCCAGTCTCAGGTCCCACGTAAATCTGGACCTCGCCAAAGTCGCGAGTGCGGATCACGGCGACAGCGGGCTGGTTCATCCTGATGATGTCGTAGGTCAGACCGCCGAACAGGCTCGGGTTCAGCTTGCCAACTTGCATTCCGTTCACAGGAGGACGGTTCAACGGGTAGATGTTCCAACCAGTTGCAGAAGCAGGCAGTGTCAGGCGCTTCCCACTAGCCACAACGGGTGCAGCAGGCGCTGGGGCGGTCACCACAGGGGCAGGAGCCGCAACTACGGGAGTAGGAGTCGGAACACCGAACGAACCCTTGGCAAGGCGTTCCAGCTTCGCCAGATCGTAGACGCCGGGGCAGGCAGTGCTGAACCAGTCCCTGTGCGCCTTGAGGGGCTTCTCGCCGTAGAACGCCCACAGATCGCGAACGCGCTCTGCTGCTGTCTGGTAGTCACCCTCGCTCGCACGGGGATTCAGCTCCAGACCGATGCTTCGAGCGTTGCCCGTAGCGTTGCCAGCATGCCAAGCCGCGTTGATGTGGTCGATGATGACAGCGACACGACCAGCCTCGATCACCTCGTGAGCAGAAGTGTTGCCACCCTGACGGCAGAGGTACGCAACGACACCCTCGTAGGAAGGGCGCAATGACGGCTCGCCCCACCAGTGGATGGTGATGTAGTCGATGAGCCGCAGCATGCCGTAGACGCTCGGAACGGAGCTGCCAGCGGTGAAGTTAGGGCTGTTGTATTGAGTTTCAAGCTTGTACGCCACGGTGGGTGCCTTTCTCAGGGCATAGAAAAAGGCACCCGGTGCTCGGATGCCTTGAAGGGAAGTTATTCAGTTAGAGGGGTACTCAAAAGTGAGTACCCTTCGATGGCTACCAGTCGTACTTGCTGACCGGCTCCGTCATCTTGTAGAACCCCTGAGGCAACACAATGTCCTCGGGTTCCGGGAATGCCTCCAGCGTCGGGTATTGGAAGTAGTGGACGTAAACGCCACTGTTATCCACTGCGGGATTGGTGTAGTCCGGGTTCTCCAAATATGCGTACATGGAGCCGTTGCTGGCTTCCCACTTAAGGAATTGCCGCTTGCTCGCCGTGGAGTACACAGGGTAGAGGTGGTTCATGACGGTGCCGAAGCCCGGTCCGTACCCCAAGTAGTTGGGCAGGACCCACGTGTACTGATCAGTTGCCCCGCTGACGCTGAGGATGAACACCTCCACGATGTCTCCACGACGCCGAATGCGGACACGCTGGGAAGCGTACTGGTTCCCGAAGGCGTGCCACCCCGTCGAACGCTCCGAGGCACCACCACCGCTTCCACCAACAGCATCAGCACCCCGAGGGATGCCGAACTCCAGATGCAAGCTGGGCGAGACACCCGAGACCTCCACAGAAACGTCTGCACCGGCTGCCAACGTCGTAGCGGACGCAGTGAACTGCGGAGCCGGACCCGGAAGACCGTCAGCACCATCACGACCATCCTTGCCATGCATCGAAGTGACGTGCCACGAGACAGAATCGATCGACGGCTCCTCGCCAACCGCTGGATCACCAGCAGCGAACCAAGAGCTGCCATCGTGGGAAACAGCATCGCCGTCCACATAGTCGATCTCAGCATCCCAGAAGCCACGCCACGTCATACCAGCCGGACCAGCAGGACCCGGAGGACCCTCACGCCCCGGAGCAGCAGCAGGGATCGCAACATCCAACGCATACGTCCCCGGAGCCTCAGAACGCATTGAGAGGACCGGAAGAGACCCCGGAGCCACAACAGTCGCAGTACCGGCTTTCAGCACCGGAGCAGGACCCACAGGACCCTTATCGCCCTTCGTGATCGGAACACCATCCACCACTGCTACCGGAGCAACGTTAGACAAGTTCGTCAGTCCCGCAGCCGGAGCATTGATATGGAAGTCCTCAAGCTGAACAGGGACACCATTCTGCGAGTACCAACGCTGGACCTTGTACTGCAACCCGGTACCAGCAGTTGCTCCCGGAACGTCATAGGCAGGCACATCGATAAACGACTGAACAACACCCAGTTCATTCACATAGCGAATCGAACCATCTGCCTCAATGGTGTACTCCCACGGGACCAGCGTCACCGTCTTCCCGTTTCGAACAACAGCAGAGACAGTCGGAGTTATCACCCCGCGTCCCCCATTGATTCCCCCAACGCGGTCCGGACTTATCCCTTCCACCAGTCGGTGTGTTTCCAAGGGGACAGAGAATGCAGAAGTAGCAGAAGGCATGATGAAGCTCCTATAAGCAGGCAGGACGAAGCATCCCGCAACCGGGAGCTATAAGGGGGAAGGGGTAGTACAGAAGGGGCAGCAGGACGGTGCATTCTGCTGCCACCAACCTGAATCAGTCCGAAGGACCACAGACCGAATCACAGGGAAGCCAGAGCACCACGAAACACCACGAATCCCATCGCTTCGCGAAGCAATCAGGGAGCAAGCAAGGTGGAGTCAGGTAGGGGTGAATGAAGGGGAGAGAGTAGTGGTCGGGAACATAGATAAGCAGGGGTGGAGACGTAGCGCAGCGGGTGATGAAGGGCTGTAGGTATGCGTGAGTGTATGTATAAGCACCTGCCACAGATCAGTCCTCGATGGTCCCGTCGATCGGTCGAACCTCGTTGTGGTTCACGGTGTGCTCTATGGAGAGAAGCGGCTTCACCTTTGCTGAGATCAGCTCGGTGATCGTGTCCAGTCCCGCTCGAAGCTCCTGCATCTCGGTCTTCACTTCCGCCACACCGTGCTTAGCTTCCACAGCAGCGTCCTTGACGCTTCCTCCGTGATTGAAGTTCACCTCGTGGTGCACAGAGTCAAGTTGCTCACCGTGAGCCTTCTGGATGTCCTCCAGACGCCTGAGCGACGCCGTCTGGCTGGTCTGGCTGACTTCGATGTTCTGGAGCCGCATATTCCATCCCAGCCGTTCAGGGACACCGGGACGGGCAGGTTCTCCCGTGTAGTCCTCAACCATCTGCATGAAGTTGGTCAAGAGATTCATGACCTTCGGGTTCTTCTTGACGTTGCGCCAAGTGATTGCCAGTACAGCGGCGATGATGCCGAAGACAAAAAGCAGTATGAACGAGATGATCGCCCAGTTCGCGAGCAGTACGTCGGAGCTTGAGGGTGGAGTAGGGACGGGCATGGGTCGTTCCGTTCGGGTGCGAGGTGCTGTTAGGCGTCCTAAGTATTTGCGTGGGCTGATTTCGGGAAACAGCAGCAGCGCCCCGGAACCGAAGCGCTGCTGCTGAATATGAGGGGGTAGAGCTAGATCACCACTTGGTGAATCTGGTGAGACGGTCCCTGACTGCCAACTGCATCCGCATTCGACGTGTCAAGGTTGGCGATCACGTCGCCATCGGTGCACTGGATCGGCATCGACACCTGCGCGCGCCGTATGCCCGTCTGAACCGTGTCCGGGGTGACGATCTGGTAGGACGTGCCGGAACTCGCCCAGTGGTCCCACAGCGCGCCCCTGTACCCCTTCGCAGTTCCATTGCTGTCCGCGCTGTAAATCTGGGAGGACAGGATGTAGCGAGCAGTGTTCCAGACACGCTGAGGGATCAGTTGACCCACCGGCGTATTGGAGTCCATGTTCGCGGGCTGCACGATCGACGTGCGGATCGTTGAACTATCCAAGTTCCGTATCTTCAGCGTCGCGTCCGTGATGACCATCTGACCGAACTCGTAGGCGCGCTTTGCCGGGGTGCCGCAGTACATTTGCCCGTCCGAAGAAAGGCGAATGAAACTGCCGAGTCCTGAACCCACGTACTCGCTCACCGCGCCTTGGTCCTGATCGTCGATGTACGCCGATTTAACAGCAACCGTGGACAAATCGCCTGATGCAAGATTTAGGTGGTGTAGCTCCGAGTTCACATCGAGGTTCTGACCGCGAAGCCATGTCCGAAAGAAGACGTGGTTGCCGCTGTTGATCCCCCAGCTCGCGGATATCGCCGTAGTAGCTGCGTCGTACACTGGCGCATCGTTAGACCACCAGTTCGGAATCTTGCCCGACATGATGTCGAGGCTGGCGATGTTCCACATTCCCGCTACTGCGTTCCAGTAGTACACCTTGGCAGTGAGGGGGATACGCCATCCCAAGAGGTTCGACCCGACGAACTGCTGCTGGCGGACCTTCAGCAGAACAACTGCGGGAGGAGCGAACACCTCCACACCGGCGCTATGAGAAGCCCACACACCGTCACCATGAGTATTGGTGATGGCGTCAACGAACGCCGGCAATCCGCCGAGATCAAGCCAGCCTCGCGTCTGCGGGTTCCACTGGAAGAGCCAGACCGGAGAGTTCGGGTTTCCGTCCTTGCTGAAGAATTGGAAGAACCTGTTCTCCCACACGCGCTGCATGCCGGGGACCCATTCGTAGCCAGCAGGTGGCTTTATCGACTCGCGAGTCCCAGAGTCGGGCAAGAAGATGTTGAAGTCTTCTGGGCTGTCGATGACCACGGCATCCCGACCGAAGCCGAGCGCGTTGTCCGCGTCCTTGAACGTTGCACCGTAGGGAAGAGTGCGAACCTCAGCAGCCGCATCGATGGGATAGAACGGCGATGCGCCATATGGACCGAAGATGTCCGTGCTGGGGTTGGTGATGCGGGGTGCAGCAACAATCACCGGCATGCTGTCACGGTCAGTGTTAGCAGCTACCCAGACAATGTCGCCGGGATGCAGAGCATCCATCTCACCGTTGATAGCCGTCTTGGACGCTCCGGAGCGGTCCATCGTCACGTCAGCAGTGCGACCCGCAGCGTCGTAGCTCGCCACGATGCCTCGGGAGACACCACCAGCAGTGACTGGTTCCCACGTGCTGCCATTGCGGCGTTCAATCGTCCCGTCAGGGCGGAGCCGTGAACCGCTGGTCCTAACACCGTTGATGCTGGGGTTGCGGTTTGTCAGACGATCAACGCGCCTGTTGACCTCTCGGATCGCACGACCGATCTCGGATACGTCAGCCGGACGCGGGAAGTCAGCGGGCTTTACGCCGATCTTTGCCAGTGTCGGTTCGTAGTACTTCCCATCAGACGATTCCTTCAAGGCAATAACGCGCCACACTTCGTCAATACGGTTTCCAGCCTTGGTCCAGAGGTCCAGACGCACGAACGCGCCTTTTTCAATCTGTGACGGCTTGACCGCTCCGGTCGTGGAGACCTTCAAGGTGATGATGTTGCGCTTGGCGAAGTAGTTGTCCGCCATACGCTGCGCCATGACGTTCGCCTCGGCAACAGTGGTGACACCGGAGAAGTTTTCCCACTTCATCACACGCATGCGACCTTCGCCGCCGTCTTCGATAGCCCGCTCTGCCAGCTCGTCGATGACAGGTGCTGATTCGATCTGGTCATCATCCACGCCGCTGCCTGTGGCAACGACGTACGTGGCGTATTCGCCCTCCCTGCGGCTATCCGTGAACGAGTAGTCAAGGATGTTGCCCTTGCCGTTTACGTCGCGTGTGAAGGCGATTGTTGGCGTCGTCGTGGCGATGCTCAGATGGGGGTAGCCCGTCCGTGTCACCTTGCGAAGCTTGGTGTGCTCCTCGTTATCCCACACGACATCCGTCGTCCACTCAAAATCAACGGCGATGTCATCCATAACGTCTCGTGGAGTCAGGCGGTCACCGGCAGTGACGTACTTGTTGATCAAGCGTCCGCTGGCAGGGCAATCGAAGGTCATGTTGCAACCAACGCCGTCCTGATTCACTGTGCTGGCGACAGTGACGAACACGGTGCTCGTCACGTCCGCCAGATCGAACCTAGGACCACCGGCGAGGAAGTTGTCGTAGACCCGCTCCCAAGTCGAAGTCTGAATCTTGATCAGACCATCGCCGGATTCGCTCCAGCTATTGATCGTGTAGCCGATCATGCGGTCTGACGGGTCAGCATCATCCCTGACTGGAACGATGTAGTTCACGCCTGATTCAAGAAGTGCCCGCCAGTTGCGCGGGCACTTCTTGTCTTTCGGATCAAAGGTGAACGTCTGGTTCAAGAACTGCTGGATCGCCCACCCGAACCCACTGCTCTTTAGCGGTAGTGCGCCGACGATCAGGTCGGACCGGTTGTTAGCAATGAGAAAGCGCATGGGGAAGCTCCAAAGTTATAGCCAAGAGTCGAGCCACCAGATCGCAGCCAGAGATTCTGTGCCGAGGGTGTTCGCTGTGAAGCGGAAGGTGTTTGTCTTGCGATCCAGCCGCGGCCAGTCGCCACGGATAGCACCAGTCACGTCCAGACCGTTGCTCAGGAACGCCTGATGGCTCTCCAGATCGACGCGCAGCTCCAGACCCGCCGGAACTGTCAAGTCGAGCCAGAGAGGCGCTGTGGGCGAACCATCCACTGTGATGCGTGGGGTAGCGCAGTCCTCGAAGCGCAGCTCCATCGGCGGCGTGATGCCGTTGCCGCTGTTGTACATGGTCATGGAGCCAGCCATGCCACGCTGTGTAGCCGATGAGAACTCGTAGCCCGTACCGTCACCGGATAGGCGGCGAGAGTCCTCGGCGTAGAGCTGAATGCCGTAGTTCGCCTTGCGTGGGTTGACGATGTCCTTCTGTGGCGGAGTGGACCCCAGCTTCGCAAGAATGTGCCGCACCAGCCCATCACGGTAGAACACCACCGGTTCCGGGTCGCCCATCGGGACAGCACCAACGAGGTTGTCGTAGAGTTCATCGCGGTGGAGCCGCCCATCAGGAGCCTTCACAGCCCCGGAGAGAGAAACAGTCCTGCCGTTTGGAGTTCCATCAGCCTTCAGTGACACCGGTTCATCCCAGCCCCGCACACCACCCCTGCCGAGCGTGATGAAGCCACCGCGCTCGTCAGGGGTTGGGGTGCTGCTGGTCAAGACCTGAGAGCCGCCGATGACGGTGTACTCATACGCCTTCGACTTGTCGAATGCCATCGTTATGCTCCCATTTCAATGCGGTTGAAGAATCCCGAGAGCATCTCGTCGAGATCGTTTTGTGCGGTCATCGAAAGGTTCTCGATGGTGTAGTACTTGCCTGCACCGGCAGAGGACGCAGCGGACTGACGGCTGCCCCCGTAGGAGCTGTAGTCAGAAGCTGTTGGAGCGTTTGCCGCCATGAACATGCGGTCCGACGCGAGGCTCATCGGTGCCATGCGAGCACCCTGACCACCCTGAAAGTTGAAGACATTCATGGGGTTCAGAGCGTCCATCGCGGACCCGAGATTGAAGCCTTGCAGTCCGTCCTTCAGGGCGTTGAGCGCATCGACGCCACCATTGCGGAAACTATCCACGATGCCGTCGAGGAGGTCAGCGAAGCCCTCGTCGAAGTCACCGAAGATGTCATCCCAGAAGTTGCCGTAGTTCCTGAACGCGTCATCCAAGGTTGCTCCGAAGTCGAAGCCGCCAAACACGCCATCGACACCGCCCAACAGCTCCTGCGACCAGAGAGCAAAGTCACCAGCCATGGCTGGTGGTGAGACCTGCCCAAAGATGCCGGACCACGCGTCACCCCAGTTGCCAGAGAAGTCACCGTTCAGGAAGTTCAGAGCGCCTTCGGCACCATCGATAACTCCGCCGAACAACGAGCCGAGCGTCTCCGGGTCCATGCTGGACATGCCGCTGACGAATCCGAGGAAGTCGTTCAGCAGCGGCAGGACGATCGTCAAGCCCTCAACGAGGTCAGTCGCCATCGGGGCGAACCATTCAATGAAGTCAGCTAGACCTTCACCGCCCTCCTCACTGAATACGCCGAGGAACTCAAGGAACTTCCCGAGGAACTCTGCGATACCGGGAATGGCAGGCTCTAGAGCCTCCAGACCTCCCAGCAGCCCGTCAGCAAACTTCTGAGCGCCTTCCACGACCGCAGGGTCACCGAACAGCTTTGCAAGCGTGCCAAGCACCTCAGAGCCGATCTCACCGAAGGTTCCAGCCAGCTCAGACATCGCTGGTGCATTCTTCGCGAGAACGTCCCCGATAACAGGCAATGACGTTCCAAGGTTGTCGAAGAACAGCTTCCCGCCCTCGAACAGCGTCTTCATCGTCTCTTGCGTGGAGGGATCAGCCAGCCACTCGGAGAAGCCCTCCACGCCATCAGCCAAGCTACCCAGCGAGAGGGAGTCAGCAGCGTCAGCAGCCTTCCCGATCTCGTCGATAGCCTTAGCAGCGTTCAGCGCGATGGACCCGAGGTCCTCGATGCCATCCAGACCCTTTTCGATCCAGCGTTCCAGTTCGCCCGATGCAGCAGCGTCCTGAATGAAGTCGTTGAACCTCACCGCCAGATCAGCGAACCCATCACCAAGCTCTGGCAGGAACGTTGAACCCGTTTCCCCCATCGTCGTGAACGCATCCACGATCGGAGCGATACCAGCGTTGGCGTTGGAAAGACCGGTGTTCAAGTTGTCCAGAATCCGGTCCAGCACGCCCTCATCAAGCGAACCAGCGATCTCATCGAACCAAGTCGTCGTCGCGTCACCCAGAGTGCCAGCGATGCGTCCCAGACCTGTTTCCAGTTCCGGTAGCAACTTGTCGGTAGCGTTCCGCAGCGACTCTTCGAAGCCCTCGAAGAACTCTTCCTGCGCTGGCATGCCAACACGTGACCTGTACTCGTCCATCAGGCTACTGACAGCGGTCAGAGCACGGCGAGCAGCAGGGGAGATGCGGTTGAGGGCATCCTCTAGCCCACTCGTGGCGGCAGCCTGCTTGTCAGCCGCTTCCAGCCCACGAATACGGAAATCCTCAGCCGCAGCATCAGCACGCTTCTCAGCCTCATTGACACGCTCGGCAGAATCGATCCGTACCTGCTCGACATTCTCGATGCCTGCAAGGCGTGTTGCCTCAATGGCAGCAAGTGCAGCGGATGCACGCTGAGCCAGCTCGATGCTGCGTTCCTCAGCCTCATTCACCCGGTCCTTAGCGGCGATGATCTCGCCAGTACCGTCAATGCGGACCTTGTCGGCTTCAGTGAAGTCCTTCTGCGTCTGCTTGTGGTTGGCAGCGGCTTCCTTGGCAGCGATCTCGGCTTCGGTGACGGCATCCTTGTAGGCTCCAAGCTGCTCTGGCATCAAGCGCTTGTTGGTCGAAGCCTCCGCGAGGTTGTCGCGGGCGATCTTCAGCGCCTTATTAGCCTTGGTCTCATTGAAGGCAGACCGCTCAAGCTGAACCCCGATCTTCTCCAGAGCAGCAGCCGCGTCCTCACGGACTTTGGTGAGGTCGAGCTGCGTCAGGATCAAAGCCTTGGCAGCATCATCAGCCTGCTTCGCAGCACTGCGGTAGGAATCAACCGCGTTGTCATTAGCCTTGTTGGCAGCCTCACGGGCATCAGCCACTGCGTCGATAGCAGCGATCTGCGCCTTGGCGGCAGCCTTCTCCGCGTCCACAACGGTCTCGCGCGCACGCTTCGCCCTACTGGCTTCGATCTCCGGGTTAGCGGCTACAACAGTCTTCTGTGCCTCCCGCATCGCCGTCAGAGCGTCGGGGAGACCGTCGATGATCGTCAGCGCGGTCCCAGCGATGCCAAGAACACCCGTTGCCACAGCAGGGAGCAGTGCAGCAGTACCAGCAAGAGTCCCAACGGACGCGGCAAGACTAGTGACCTGTGCGAGCGATGAACCAGCGGCAGTACCAACAAGCCCCACAGCACCCGCTACGAGGCTCAATCCAGCAGTCTGGGCAACTACTTGCCCGACAGCCTGCGCGAGTCCCAGAGCCGCAGCAGCGGCTGCGCCATAAGGTCCAGCCATGCCAACAGCGGAAGTGATCCCGGTGCCGTTGCCGCCACCACCGATGTTCCCAACCCTGCCGAAGAGCTTCGACGGGTCAAATCCGCCTGAACCGCCATTGCCCATGACTGATCCGAGACCAGCAGCAGCGTTAGCAGCCATCTGGCTGGCACGGAATGCAGCCATCTGAGCGCTGGCAGCAGCCGTATCAACGTCCACCTGTAGCTTGAGCTGGCGGTCTCGCTCGATGGCTTCTAGCTTCAGCCTTGCAGCAACCGTGTCAGCTTCGACCTGAAGGTCAACGACCTGCGATTCAACTTCATTGACGAGTGTCGCGATACCAGCCCGGAACTCCGCAACCTCGGCAGCTTCGACGGGAATGTCTGCCTTGAGGGCTGCCGTTGCAGCAGCCACTTTTGCAGCCAGCTCAGCTCGCAGCTTGTCGCCGTCGATACCAACGGGGATGAGAGCATCTGCTTTAGCGGCGAGCTTCTTTACGTCGGACTGGTTCCGAGAGACGAACGCCTTGTCGAGGTCACTGACAGACTCCTTGCGGAGCCGTTCTGCTTCCTTCGCGGCAGCAGCGTTATCGCGTTCTTCCTTCTTGCGTGCAATTTCAGCATCGCGTTCTGCCCGGATTCGATCCCGCTCGGCGTCCTTCTCTGCCTTGATCTTCGCGGCAGCGTCTTCACGCTCAGCCTTCTTGCGTGCTGCTTCTGCTTCGCGTTGCTCTGCCTTCCGATCGCGTTCGGCTTGAATTGCCTCTTGCTTCGCGGCAGCCTTCCGTGCGGCTTCCTCATCCAGTTCGACAGGAACCTTGACGGGCTTCTTCAGCGGCGCGAGAAGCTTTTCCTTATCCCGGTCAAAATTGCCCTCATCGAGAACAATTTCCATGCCGACCTGATCAGCGCCAAGGTTCTTTTTTGCCACGGTGCACTTCTCTCTTATTGTTTTGTTGGACTACTCCGAGGCACCGAACACTTCGTCGAAGTCATCCGTGTAGCGGGGATCGTCAGCGTCGGGGTGCTTGATCTCTCTGCCCGGACGATGGACGAATCGGAATGGTGGCAGCTCGTCGTGGCGATCACCAGCCCAGTGCTGTCGGGCGTTGAACCGCAGGAGACCAATGGCGTCCGCGAGGTCATCAAGGCGGCGATCCGTGGGCGTATAGCCGTAAAACTCCAGCGGATTCGCCTTGCGTGCCTTCTCAGCAGCCTCAAACTGTTCCAGCCGGTACAGTTCCTCATCGAAGTCAGGGGAAGCCTTTAGAGCGTCTTCCTTCTCCTTGGCGAGGCGTGCCTGTTCCTTGACCTGCGGGGCGTAGTACTCGCTGTCTGGTGCGAGGCGCAGCCGTCCTAGGCGGTCGTAGAAGCCGCGAACCAGAGCCG
Source organism: Pseudarthrobacter equi (assembly GCF_900105535.1). Classification (NCBI taxonomy): domain Bacteria; kingdom Bacillati; phylum Actinomycetota; class Actinomycetes; order Micrococcales; family Micrococcaceae; genus Pseudarthrobacter; species Pseudarthrobacter equi. Next base: position 3,084,288 of record NZ_LT629779.1, on the reverse strand, counting down.
GCGTCTGCTCGATGAGCACTTCCCATGGATCGAACGTCGGGAAGTGCGCAGCGAAGTCTCTAGCCAGCTCCGGATGCGCCTGCATCAACTCCCGGACGGCGATTATTTTTTTAGCTCGGACATCCAAGCAGCGGCGAGGAACATGATCTTCACCCGAGCATCAATGCCAGAGCACAATTCGTCGAAATCGTCCTTGTCCACGGCGTAGCGACGCAGAAACTCGGCATAGTTGGCAGCGGTGTCGAAGCCATCCCACTTCTCTTCCGATTCCCTCTTGGCAAGGTGCCGGAGTCCAACGAGCAGTGGCTTCTGGTCCTTGATATGGATGGTCTTCATTCGGCGCATGTTCGACATCCCTTCGACCTGCTCAGGGAGCACCAGCGGCTCCACAACGGGATCGGAATGTTCAGGGGCAACATCCGGAGCCGCCACGTTTTCGGGGGCTTCTGCGGACGCTGTAGCTTCGGTGCTGATGTTCTCGGACATGGTGAATCCTTAGGGGTTTGAGAGTCTGAAAGAAACGGCGAGAGTCAGGGGTGATGCATCCTTGCCGGGGCAAAGGCATGCCCCGCAGACGACTCTCAGAATCTGCGGGGCATGCTGGTATTGCGGGGTAGCTGCTAGCTACTAGGGGACGACAGGCGCAGCCGGACCGAAGCCGACCATGCGGATGCCCTTGCCGTTGTGCGACAGGACCTTGATGGAGACCGGGATAGCAGAGGTCTTCGTCGGGTCCAGCGACAGGTCAGCAGTCGTCGAGATGGAGCCAGCGAGACGGAAGCAGCGCTTCTGACCCTTGGTGGTCTCCAGCATGATCTGGTACTGACGCGTCTTGCTGATGGGCTGTGAAGGGAGTTCGAACTCGTCGGTCTCTTCGTCGTAGAGATCGTCGCCGTAGATCGCCTTCAGCACTCCGAGGTCGGTCTGCTGCACTGCGAAGGTCACATCGCGATCGATGGGAGCTTGCTCGCTGTCAACAGCCAGCTCGTTGAGCGTGTCATCAACAGTGACCTCGCCGCCGGATCGCGGAATCTCCACGACCTGTGAACGGTCGAGGTACCCGAGCTGGTGCCACTCACCGACCAGAGCGCGGCGATCGAATACGGCGGGGTCGATGGGTTCGGCAGTCAGATCGTCGTTGAAGATAACGTCGATGTACTTGATCCGGAGGCGGGTTGCCTTGTTCAGTTCATTAGCCATGATGGTTATGTCCTTGTCTTGTTGTGCGGGGAACCCGCTAGGAAGCCACTTCGATGTCGTATCGAGCGTGGTAGTGGTAGAGGTGCTCCCTGCCCACAGATGATTCAGCGGTGGTGCTATACCGCTGCGGCTTGAAGCGAGTCACCTCGTTGATGTAGCCCAGCTCGGTAGAACCGGCTGTTTCGCGGTGGAACTTGCCCATCAGCGAAAAGATGTCCATGGCGAGGCGCTTGGACTGCTCTCGGGTCTCATGAGACGACGTGATCTCAAACAGCCACCGTTGACCAAGGGCGTCCACTGCGTCATCCAACTCCGAGGACTGAATCACCGCGTAGGGGAGCTTCTTGGCGCTAAGCGATGTAGGGGTCGTCGTGAACGTGACATCAGGCATTGCTGCCTTCAGTAGCGTCACGATCAGGACTTCCTCATCAAGCAGGTCGTCATCGTCGTGCATCACGACCTCCTTAGTTTCTTTGCCGTGTTGGACACGACGTGGATGCCCTCGACCCAGACTGTTTCTGGACCGTCACCAGCCCAGTGACCGTTTTCGATCCAATAGGCAGCGGGATGAGTGAGTGCGACGAACGGGACCTTGATGCCATCGCTGTTGGTGTGCTGCTGAATCTCGACGGAGCGACCAAGCTGACCCGTCCTGCGGTGCGGCTCGATCTCAGCTCGAAGTGCATCAGCCGCCTTCTCAGCGAACCGCTGCACCTTGGCGGTCTTGGCTGCTTTCTCCTTCAACATGCGAGAGAACTGACGCTTATCCAAGATCAGCACCCCGCTCCACGAGGTAGACCTTGGTGTGGTCGGTCTCCCAGCCCATCTCAGACGGGAGTGATGAGCCGTGCTGGTCGAACGTGCGGGGTTCACCGGCGGCGTTGAGCTTGTCCAGCCACTCCACATCGGTCACAGCACCGAAGTTCCACTCATCAGTAGTCGTAAAGACCCACGTGTTGGTGAGTGATAGCCCGGATGCTCCGGACTCTCTGGCGCTGATTGACCGCATCTTGCCCTTGACGGTGACCGGAGCCATCGTGTGGGGCACTGGCGAGCCGGTGGAGTCCAGCGTGAACGTCTTGGCATGGACCCGGAGCGTGTGGATCATGAACTCTGCGAATAGACCGCTCATCGGTAGCCCCTGACTGGTCCAGAGAGCAGGCGAGCCGCACTCAGGATGTTCAGGGCAACGGGACCAAGAGTCTCAGCGGCGGTTGCCTTCGCTGCTAGGACTGATTTATCCGCCCCATAAGCGACAGAAGCACCATCCATGCCCTTTCCAAGGACATCGAGTGGAGTTCCGGCTGTACCAGCGACCGGATTGACCCCCAGAGCAGCCCAGAACTCGACCTGTGCCGTCGTAGCATCGCGAAAAGCAACACGGACTGCCGCGTCGAGCGGGAAGCCCTCAGAATTCGTTCTGTAGACCGCCCTCTTGGTGGCTTTTTCGACAAGAAGGGAGGCGCTCCGCAGCAATGCCTTAGCGTTGTCCGGATTCTTCCCGCCATCCAGCCACATCACGAGATCAGCGGCTGTTGCATAAGTGCGCATCGGAGCGCCTCCTTTCGAATCGTTGGGTACTACTTGGTGGCTTCAGCAGCCTTCTTCTCGGCAGAAGCGAGCTTCTTCTTCTGAGCAGCCGTCAAAGGCTTCTCGTCAGGACCTGCTTCGGCTTCAGCACTCTGGCTGTCACCCTCGTTGTCGCCGGCATTTTCAACCTTGTTGTCAGCGTCAGTAGTTGCCTGAGCTTCATCGGTGGTGTTTGCTGATGCCTCAGTCGTTGTAGCGCCGTCAGCAGAGGCTTCGGAGGAGTCGGCAGAAGCCGGTACAGGAGTTTCGTCCTGTACCGGCTCTACAACTGCTCGCCCGACGTACTTGCTGCGGTGTCTTGCCATGAGCATTCCCATGTCAATCTCCCTTTCGGACCCGTCGAGCAGCCAGAGGCTACTTAGCGGTGTTCCAGTTGATCTCGATAACGCCGTTGTCGTTCACGCGCTTCGTGGCGTAGTGGAGGTGGATGGCGACAACGGTCTTTCGAGCCAGAATGTCGCGGTCCTGCTCAACCCAAGGACGCTGCTTCCACTTGACGGAGAGGGCGTTCTTCTTGAGCAGAAGAGACTTGCCCACGGGGACGCGGTCCGAGACGACAACGGCAAGACCGTTCACGTCACCGATGCGTCCACGGGTGATAAGCCCGTTGTAGCCGTCACCCTGATTAGCCTGCTGGAACTGCGTGTCCTTCATCGCGGTAGCGCGGTCAAGGCTATTGATGAAGAGACCAGCCCACTCATCAGTTTCGAAGTCATCACCAACGAGCTGCGCGGCGTCAACGATGGGGTTGTAGCTGAAGCCGGTCGTTTCACCCGCGTTGAAGCTGAGCGGGTTGGTCGGGGTCGCCGGACGACCGTCAGCGTAGTAGCGCCCCTCGGGAACGCGCAGAAGAGCTGCGCTCATCAGGTCGCTATCCACCTTGCGGGCTGTCAGTTCGCCGTACTGCTGGATGAGCTGGTCCTGCAAGTTGCCTTTACCGACAAGCTTCGCGCGGTCGGACCATCCAACAGCCTTCCCGGCTTCCTTGATGGTGGCGCTTGAGGCGCTCTGGGTCATCGACTCGACTTCGAGAACGTCCTCTTCATCGATGTCCTCGATTTCGCTGAGGGTTTCCCAGCGTTCGAAGACAACCGTTTCACCGGGCATGCCGACGAGGGTGTCATCCTGATTGGCAGCCTGAGCCATGACGATCTTCTTCTTGAACTCGGCGTTGCCCATGTCTTCATAGACCTCAGGGGCGAAGAGGTCTTTACGTAGTGTTGCCATTTTGAGAACTCCTTAGGTTCTTAGTTCCGACCGGAAAGTTTCCGATAGGTGGTGGGATGTGAAACGAGAAGAGCGTTGCGCTCGAAAGCGTCCATCTTGTTGAATGCCTCTTGGGTGATCGGCGTATCTCCGTCAGCGCCCGTTAGGTCCGGTCCACTGGTACCGGCACTGGAGCGCCCCTTCAGAGAGGGGTGCCGCTTGACGGCGTCTGCGACAAGGGCTTCGATCTTGGATGCGAAGTCGTCAGCCGCAGGATCAAGACCGGCAAGCTTTCCTTCGCCCCGTAGAACTGAGACCGTCAACGGGGATGCCTTAGAAGCAAGCACTGCATCACGGAGAGCGGCATCGGTCAGCAGCTCGTTGATTCGAGCGTCCTTCTCGGCAAGAACCCGGTTCTTTTCAGACACGTCGGCGGCGAGGGCAGTGGCATCAAGCTGTTTGCCGTCTTCGACTTCGTATCCAAGCGCCTTGCTAATCGCGTCCAGAGTCGCCTTCTGAGCGTCTTTAGCTTCCTTAGCGGAGACGCGCTTGGAAGCGGACTCTTTGTTGAGGTTGGAGATGTACGTCTGCACTTCGGTCGGCAGCGACTTGATGTCGCCGTCCCACTTCGTCGGTTCAGTCGAAGCAGGTTCCTTGGAGGCGTCGGGATCAACCACATCGCCTGAGGGAGCATCGCCATCGGCTTCCATGACTGCATCCCCGAACGTGGCGTAGTGAAACGCACGGAGCTGCTCATAGAAGTCGGGTGAAGCTGGATCGATAGTGCCGTGCAGTAGCGCGGTGGAGCTGTTCATCTGGAGTACCTGACTCTTTCTGCATATGAAAAAAGCCACCCGATCTACGAGTGGCTGTGAGGCGTATTTAGTTATGAGTTGGGGAGTTGCAGCGTCACGCCGCTACTTGGTCCTCTGCCGGTTCCACAACGGTCTCCGCAGGTGCAGCAGCGGCTGGCTCAGGCTTCTTGTGCTCAGCCAGAATTAGCTCAGCCTCCTTCTTCACCTGAGCGGGAGACCAATCAGGATGAGCGCGACCCACACGGGTCACAGTTGAGGCAGACTGAGACGAGAAGTCGCTAGCATTCTGAGCGCTGATAGCTTCAGCGTCAGGCTGCACGGCGTCAGCAAAGATCGACTCGATGACAACACCATCAGGAACCGTGATGCCCGTATCGAACTTGGCTGCATCAGTGAGAAGCAGTTTCAGGGCGATAGCGGACAACTGGGGAGCCATCAGGCGAACCTTGGCTTCACGGGTCATGTGAGAGGCGCGCTCGCGCGCGTTGGTCTCGGTAGCCGTCATAGCGCTGTTGGATTCCACCAAGCCGAATGTCTGGCTGGAGTATCCAGCAATAGACAGCAGTGCTCCCTTGAGGAAGTTGATCACCTTCTGGAAGTCCTCGACCCGGACGGCAAATTGCACCTGTGTGATCGGCATACCGTTGCCGTCACCGTCAGGCACCGAGGTGTCCTTGACCTGAGTGAAGATTTCGCGATCGATATCGTGCGCAAGTCCTTCGCCCACACCGAGGTCTTCAAGTAGCTTCTCGGAGATGATCAAAGTCGACTTGCTCAACCGGATGTCTCGCATCAAAGAGCTGAAAGCCTCGTTTACTGCATCAAGAGGCTGCAAGATTCCTTCGAAGTCGGAACGCCCCAGATTGGCTCCTAAGGGGTCCTTCCGCCAAATAGCATTCGGAGTCCGGTTAGGGAGGTAAACGGCGCTCAGACCGGGCGTTTCGGTGCTCACGCACCCGTTCTCGTCGACGAATTCAGCAAAGGATCGCGTTTCGTCTCGATCAGTCAGCGAGACGACGATGCCGACATTGTCGTCCCGACCCATATAGAGGGCATGACGAACCAGACCGATCCCATCTGAGTCAACGAAGTGTTCCTCGACGTGACGCCAGACAGTGGAGCCTTCAGTGGCTACGTTGTGCCAGAACTGAACCGACTTGAGGAAGCCGAACGCGAATTCCGGTACAGCTAGGTCGGCGTCCACCTTGACGATGAACGCGTGGTCTTTGATGTTGGCATCCCATGCGACCTTCAGGAACGTCCCACCAAGCGCAGCAGCCGTCTCAGCGGCTCCAATGAGGGTCGCATCGAGATACGGTCCGGTGAGCAACTGGAGGCGCGCAGAGAGCTTGCTGAGGTCCAGTGCCTGCGGACGGTCCTCTACGGTATCGCGGGCTTCAATCCGGACAGGATCGGAAAACAGCAGGTCCGCTGACTTGCGCGTGATCTCAGCAGCAACGTTCAGGTTATAGACATGCTGATTGCCTTCTTCATCCGGTGGCGTCCCCATGAACATCCGCTTGATGCGAGTGAAGATGCCAACCTTCCCCTTATTGCCAGCAGTGGAGTAGATGTGACTCAACTCGGATGCATCAGCCATGTACCACGCGTTGTACTCGCGGTACTTTGGAGCGATTGCAGCCATCTGGGGCAGCGGGAAATCAGTACCGTTCTTAGGCAAAGCCATAGCTGCCCTCCATTTCGTTAGCGATTGCGCTCCATATCGCGGAGCCAGTCTCCTTGGGTGCTCATCAATGCATATCGAGCCGCATCAAGATGGTGATCGTTTTTCTTGTTGGGAGCATCGACGCCGACCAATGACTGCTTCTGATCCCACGCGTAGCCGGGAATCTCGTTTATCAATCCAATGCACGAGTCAGAGACCTTCAACTTGCGGCTCTCCAACATCGAACCAATGACACCAATGCCTTGCAGCACGTTGTCCTTCTTGCAGTTGCCGATGTTGGTTATGCCGTTGTCCCGCAGAGCGCGTTTGAAGTCGAGGGCAGCGGAGTCCACGATGGTCCACCGAGGTTTCAGATCGGCTTTCCTCAGCCCCAACGTGTTTGGCTGGTTGAACTTCTTGACGAAAAGCTTTGCCTGCTCGTGATAGCTCAATCCAGCTCTGTCCTTGCTGTGCGTCCAGTTCCACTCATCGAAAAAGTAGAGGACGTTGTCTGCGCCCAGCCCCAACCAGATACCGGCTGACGCGCTGGACAAGCCACCATCCAGCCCCACGGCGTAGACACGGCGCATCAGCGGGAGATCAGCGTGCTTCACCACGTGTTTAGCAGGGTCCCAGAAGTCGAAGATGGCACCGTCACCAGACACCCACAAGCCGTCGATGAACCGAAGCTTGAACAGCCCGTACGCGTAGATAGCCTTCTGCTGCGCCACATAGGAAGCAGGCAGCCCCGGATTGTCATCCATGGTGAAATGCCACAGAGTCCAACCGGGCAGGGGCTTCACCGGGTCGTTGATCTTGTCGATGAAGTCGACTTTGAACCAGTGATTCGGGGAGTCCGGGTTGGTCGTGCCGAATAGCTGCGCCCTAGGTACACGCAGACGGCTGACAAGCATCTTGAAGAAGCCCTCAGGCAATACTGTGATCTCATCCACGCATGCACCGACGAGCGTTGCACCTCGGATGGTCATCTCTGCGTTTACGTCGTTCGCGCCCATGACGCGGACCTCACGGTCAAACATCTTGACCCAGCCGGACAGCGGGTTGCCTTGGAACTCGTCAACGAGATCACCGAAGAACTCACGGTCCTTCAGGACATTCCACAGGTTGCTCTTTACCGACTCGCGCGTTCGACCGAACATCCCAGCCTGACCCGGTGGGGCATCCGCCATAAAGAACACCCAGCGATAAAGCGTGATCACAGTCTTGCCGCTACTGACCGAGCCGTGACAAACGTTGAAGCTCTTATTCGAGTTCCGCAGGTAGTCCAACTGTTTCGGAGAGATCGCCATCGGTAGCTTCGCTTGGATCGCCAAAGCTGACATCGGGGACCTCCTCTATATGGTCGTCTTCGAACGGTTTGAAGCCCAACTGCTCGCCCATACGCGTCAGAAGGTCCTTGCGCTTCTCGGTCAGGTCAGAAGCAGTGGTGGCATCGATCGCTGCGAGACGTGCAGCAGAAGCGAAGGCAGTCGTCGAAGCGGTCATGATGTTCTTGCGATCCACGAAGGACGGCTTCTCACGCATGAACTCGGTAGCCACGTTGTCCTTGCCGCCGACCACGACATCCTTGTAGGGCTTGCGAATATCGTGGAGAAGTTCCAGCCCTTCATTCATCAGCAGCTCGATGGCTTGTTGCCTCTTCAGCTTCAGATCGAATGCCCGAGCTTCTGTTGCCGCGCGCGTGGAAGCCGTCCGAACCGTTCGGACGCCAGCCTTGTCAGCCCAGTCTTTGATCGTTGATTTCGTGACTCCGTACTGCTCAGCAGCCACGGTTGGACCTTCGAGGCGATAACGTTCGACTGCCGCAGCCTTCTCTTCGGCGCTATGCCTTGACACCGGCATGACGCCTCCGTTCAGGTACTTGGAACGCCTCTCGTTGAATGCCTCTAGGAGAGCCGTGAATTAGTGCGTGAGGGTACGAAGCCCTCGACGATGCTGCCGTCCGCCTTATGGAGCACACGGGAGCGCTCAGCATCCTCAGGGCAGTCACACCCAGTGTTCTTGGCTGTAGCCGCCGGGATTATGGTCAGCATCAGAACCCCAGCGCCTTCTTGATGCGATCGGCGTCGTCCTTGGAGAAGACCTTGTTCGTCAACGGTTCTGATGACGATGACCAGCTCCTTGTGTCCGGTGCGAGGCGCTGTGCACGCTTCTCCGGAACTACCAGAGGCTTGAGGGGCGCTGGCTTCGGTGCTGCTGATTCCATGGCTGTGTGAGCCTCTCTATGGCGTTGCGAACGAGGTGAATAGGATTTGGTCATGGAGCCTTGGCAGACAGTCCTGATGACCGCTGGAACCACCGGCATATTCACGCTTCTGGGCGTCTTGCTGGGATCACGGCTCAACGCGCGGCTTGACCACGCTAAGTGGCTACGCGAGCAAAAGCAGCAGGCGTACAGCAGCTTCTTAGCGGATTCGGGGTTGGGGAACTTGGACCTGATCCTCGACGGGACCATCTTGGAGTCCGAGTATCTTGCAAAACAGTTAGTGCACTCGCAGCGGATCACCATCCTCGCGCCCATTGAGATCACGGAACTAGCCCAAGACGTGGTGACAGTTGCGAAGAAGATCGCCAGAAAAGTAGGCAACCTTCCCAAAGAAGAAAAGGCTCGTGTGCTGGGTGGGCTTGGCGATGAATACACGACGGCAGTTGGTCGCCTGACCTTCGCCATGAAGCTTGACCTACACAAGCTCCCGAGACGAGAACGGCTGGGAGTTCGGGAGTACCTAAAGGAAACTGCCGAACCGTAAACATGCGATCAGAGGGCTTCAGACAGCCTCCTCATATGCGTGACCACATGTATAAGCGGTTGGTGCTCAAACAGCGTCAGGAAGGCTCTCAGCGGTGCTGATGATGCTCGCTACGTATGCTCGGGCAGTCGGATCAACAATCGATAGCAGATAGGCACGGCGGTGGGTGTTCATCGTGTTCTGCATCGCTGACCTTTGTTCGCTTGCAAGTGGTACCGAAACGCGCGCCATCAAAATTCCACTTCTGCCTATATCCCGCCCTCACAGCAGGAAGTCAAAAGGGCGAAAGTCAAAACGCGCGCCTCGGGGATTGCGGGTGGGACGGACGATGGGGGAGTTGAACCTTCACCACACGATCTAGGGAAGTGCCTAGGAAATTCGTCCGTCCCACCAGAATGTGGGAGCAAATAAAAGAAGCCCCGAGCTAATGCTCAAAGGGCTTCTTTTCAGAGATCCAGTTTTTCCGACATCTCTAGCTATAAAAACTGTACGACAGAAAACATCAAAAGTCAACATAATCTTTCAGGATCGCACAAATAAGCTCAAGCAGCCATAGCTAGTTCACTCTTTTTGGCTAATCTGACCGCTTTACGTTCTGCGGCAGCCTGCTTCTTGAGCAGCGTTGCCTGCTTCTTTAGCTCGGCTGCGAGCCATAGGTTGCACACATCCCGAAGGCGGTAGGTGGGAGTGTTGACGATCTCCTGAGTCAACCAATATCCCGAGTAGCGCGCTTTGACGATCGGGCGAACCACGGCGACCAGCTCGTCCGGCTTATCGTCAGCCCATGCGTGAATCCTGTTCCGGTTCAGGTTCGTGATGCCGTGAATCTTCAGTGCTTCCACGATCTTCGGCGCAGTGGCATAAGCGTCCAGCACGTATGCCGGGATGTTCTGAATGGTGCGCATGAGATTGTCCAGCGTCGGCTCTTCGTATTCAGGCAGGTCAATCGCCTTGTGTGCCCCTGAGACCCCTTCGATGATGGAGTTGTAGGTATTCCTCCATAGGTGGCTTTGGGACAGCCAGACGAGCTGGTCGCCGTCCAATAGCCACTGAGCCAGCGCCCCTGTTGTCTCGTCGGGAAGCATGGCACACGCTGCTCGGCACTGCTGGATGTCGTTGACCGTGACGGAAAGTGCTCGTCTAAGTTGCTCGTGGGCGAAGAAGGCGTCAAAGGCTATGGGGTTCTGCTCATTCTTCAGCTTGGCGCTGCCACCATCTGAACCGGGGCGGGCAATCACGTCCAGCTTCGCCATCGTGATATCGAGATGCTGCGGCATCCATAGGGCGTTCTTCAGATAGGTGCGGAGATTCTTGATCTCGGTTTCGAGGGTGACGGGCATAGGTGTGGCAATGACAGATGACATTTCGGCGCTCCAGCAGTGAGGGGATTGTTTTGACTGCGGGCGATCTCTTGTGTGGTTGCGCCGGTTCCCGGCTGCTCAATGCGTATGTTTCCCCGTGGTTCAATTTTAGCGGATACCCCCATGGGGTATTTTTGTCAGTGCCTCGCAATAGTTTGTGCACTCCATCCATCTAGAGAAGAAATGGAGTACAAAGTGATCAGAAGATCATCCATTGCCCTAGCACTCGGGCTACTGGCTGCAACAGCATTGGCAGCAGCCCCAGCACAGGCAGCAACGATTTGCCAGACTGCACCGAACGGCTCGCAGTACTGCTTCGACGATGGCAAAGGCGCGAACACTGGCGTTGGCGGCAGCGTCGGTGGTGGCAGTACGGGTGGTGCTGGAGCAGTACCGCCTCCTCCCGCGCAGGTTCCTGTCCCCGCTCAACCCGCACCAGCTCCGGCTCCATATGTTCCGCCAGCACCTGCACCGGCTCCCTACGTTCCTGCTCCAGCAGCCCCTGCACCTATGTACGTTGCACCAGCACCGTCATACCAGCCTCCAGCAGCTCCACAGCCGGTCTATCAGGTTCCGGCTGCACCAGCACCGGTCTATGCAGCTCCTGTGCCCGCAGCGGGGCAGGCAGCGATCACACCTAACCAGCCAGCAGATGTACCGGTAGTAGAAGCGGAAGCGCCTGCTGCGGCTGAGAGCGTCCAGAATGCTGCGGAGGCTATGGCTGCTCCTTCAGTGGCTGCTGTGGCTGCTGTGGCACCTGTAGGACCGCATGCCGGGTCATACGGAGTGCGTCCAGTACAGGACATCGTTGGAGACGGGGGTATTGAGGCAATGGGCGTTGCCGCGACTACTGCCTCGGCTGACACGATCAGTCCTGTGCCGTGGGTTCTGTTTGTCGCCCTTATTGTCATAGCCGGCTTTGTCACCCTTGTTGTCTGGAAGGGCGTGGGAGTAGCCGCAGCTATCCAGCGCATGCGTTTGCGCCGCTAGTTCTGAAGTCAGCAAGAAGCCCCGATCCATGGTTGTTGGATCGGGGCTTCTTTGTTCCTCTCACGCACTCCTTATATCGAGTACGCGGACAAGGTCATCGGACATCTCGTCCACGTACGGACCCAGCACCCAGTCCTTGAACTGCTGGAACATCATGCGGTTGATGGAGACACTGCCCGTGTACTTGCAGACCGTGAGCAACTCTGCCTTCTCCAGAACGGTCAGGTGCTTCTGTGCCAGCTTCATATCGACACCAGCAGCCTCCGCAACGTCTTGGACATCCGGGGAATGCCACGACCCGTACAGCAGCCCGAGGAACGACAGGAACACGGACCGCGTCAGCGGGACAGCCATCGCAACATGCTGAGCATCAAGAACATCGAGGACAGAACGACCAACTGGAACAGCCGGGGGATCGACAGCCGGAGCGACGACGGGAGCTGGTGCGACATTAACATCAGTCACGGCGAACAGGTCAGCGAACAGATCGTCCGAGGAATCAACCATGGAGTTCTTCATTAGAGCCATCCTTCAACGACTGCCAGCGAGGTTGCTCCGGCTTCCGTAGCGAGGCGAACACGCTCTTCACGTCCTACTTCTAAGAAGCGGTTATTCAAAGGATGCGAGAGCTTTAGAGAGACCTCGCCGCCAGTGTTGAGACGCATTGTCAGGGTCTCGGTCCTGTTATGAGACCATCCTTCAATCTCGTGGAATATCCCGTCCTCTTCGGCTTCGGTGACCGACCGCCCAAGGATGTCCGAGAGCATCTTCAGCGCGCCAAGCCGGAACAGCATCCCCAACTCTTCTCCGTTATCGCTAGAGAATTCAACGCCATTCATCGTGCTACTTCCTTCGTGAGTTCACTGATACCTAGTTCGGCGGCTATCTCCGACATGCGCCGGGTGGACCTGCCCCTTGTCCTTGCGGGTGAGGTGCAACTGTCCACAGGGGCAGGCGTAGACGAACAGCTCCAAGGAGAGGCGCGATGAGAACAGTGCCTCCCTGAAGCTGCTGTACCCGCGCTTGCCCGGAGTCCAGCACTTGCCAGTGACTCGTGGTGGTGGCTTCGCGATCATCAGAACACGTGCCCCTTCGGTCGTAGTGCTTCGAGGGAAGGAATCCACGGACCGTTGGGACCGGCGATGATCGGGTCATCGAAGAGAGGTGTGCCGTGAACTCCCAACCAATGTCCCTGAGCGAAGTACACGAGGAAGTGGAGCTTCTGCTCATCCATCCCGCGCACGTCCGGGAACGACTCTGCGTGCTGAGCCAGCATCAATAGGGCAACATCGATTGCTGTGAGCTTCTGGTCTTCTACCGATTCACTCATGCCGTCCACCTCCATCCCTGCGCTTCAAACTGCTCGGTCAGCTCCGCAACTACCTCACCAAACAGCCGACGCGCAGGACGCTCGCGTGGAGCCTCGGCGTGAGTGATCGGGTACTGGTGCTCAGGGTGATGGACGATGACGGAGTAGATGTCACCCTCGAACACGAGTGCAACTGACAGTCCACCGCCGACGTACTCACGGGCGAGTTGGTTCGTGGCGTTGCGGCGCTCATTCGCGAAGTATTTGCTCGCCTTTGATGCGAACGCCTTGCCCTCGGGAGACCATGCGGCACGGCGCATAGCTGCTGACGCCTCGTAGGACCGGCTCATCACAACCACCCGTCCGCCACAGGAGCAGCGATGCCAGCGTCAATCGCCATGCGATGCACCTCAGCCTTGCCGAGTTCCAGAATTCGGTTGATGCTCATGCCCGTTGCTTCAACTTCGACCCTGCCTTGCGCCGTATTGCAGGAGAGGCTGATAGATAGCTTGCTGCCAGCATCGCCGTAGTCCTCCATGGTCAAACGCGAATGCGACAGGACCACATCGAGGTCAATCTCCTGCCCAGATATGAAGCCAAAGATCGACTTGAGTCCGTTCTGAAATGCGCGAGTATCCTCTTCGTTCCCGAAGGTGATCATGCCGTCACCGCCCAGTCACTCTGGTACTCAGGATGCGACGAGTAGACCGTAGCGAGGGCTTCTAAGATCACTCGACCCTCGGACTTGATGACCAGACCGTGGGCGAGTGGATCGCCGCTCATGGCACTCGCGCCCGTGTGGATGATCTGTATCTCGCCCTCATGCAACTCCACTACCGCACGCTTCGCCGCGCACTCAGCGAGGATGCGAGCCGGGTCGAAGCGAGCCGCAAAATCACCGACAACGGCACAACAAGTCGGAATCAGTGAATCCAACTTTTCGTCGCCGATAGACAGCACCGCACTCGAATCGCATCGCCACTCGGCGTTGTGATCGCAGTAGGTAGCCGCAATTATGCGCTGGACGAAGCTCTCGTCCTCGGCAATCCGAGCCAACAAGAAATCAATCAGCGAGGTGCTCATGCCGTCACCTCGATATCGCCGCTCACACACTCGGAAAGAGCGCTAATCACGTGCATCAGTTCGGTTGGTTCCATCCGGTAAACGTGCTTCACGCCAACCTTTTTGTACGACACCAAGTTATGAAAACGCAGAACGGTCAGCGCCTTGCTCACTGATGCTTGTGGCTGACCAATGCGGTCCGTCAGCTCATTGACGGTCAAGGGACCCTTGGAGAGGTGATGCAGAGCATCCGTGGCGAGTGGTCGGGAGAGAACGCGCAACAGCGCATTCAACTCGGCATACTGGGAGACATTGTTTTGCATAGCAGTTCCTTAAGACGCAGTGATATTGCGAAAGGAAGTGCCAGCCAGCCGGAGACTTTGTTGGTGAAGTTGCTATGCAATTCTGTACCCGCGATCCGGTTCGATCGGGTTTCTGTTCCTACCTAAATTCTATACCAGAAATGGAATACGCTTTTTCGAACAGAAGGGGCTACGTGAGTTAGCTGCAATTGCAGACACTGCTTCTGGGATGAAACAGGAGCCTTCGCTAAAGCCAGCCTTTTGCAAAACGTTCGATAACATCACCAGCGTCAACAGCAGCGCGCTCGTATTCCCTGCGCTCACGCTGAATGCAACCTTGGCATGTTAGCGGTGCATGCGGACCAGCGAAAGCATGTGCGTCCAGCTCTTCATCCGTCCAACGGCGAATCGGGCGTCCCGGTGCGACGCTCACAGCGCACCTTCCGCAAGGGCTGGTGCCCCGCCTGCTGCGATGGAGTCAGCTTCGATCCGGTTGCGAAGAAACTGCTCCCGCGCCTTGCCGTAGGAGTCCTGATGGATCGGAACCTCGGAGGTTATCGCGGCATGCACCGACATGGATTCCTTCACTGCACGCATGGACCGTCCGGCTGAAAGATGCTCGCGTGCGAAGGGGACCGACGTGTTTGGTCCGCCGTCAGCGCTCAAAAGGATGAGGTACGGTTCACCATCGTTGACGCCGAAGTGGGCTTGCGGCAAAGAGGCATGCGGGACAACAACCGCGATGGTGCCGAGCTTCTCAAGCACCGCGCGAATCTGCTTCTGGCTTGCACCTTCGAGACCACCGCCGTGCATAAGCAATTCCACCAACGAGTTCACAGGACAGCCTCTGCGTCCGGAACATAAGCCCAGCAACCACTAAGCTCGCTCAATTCCCGATCGAGCTTGTAGGGGGCACTCAGGCTCTCCTCGTCGGGATCACAGCCGCACATCTCCGTGTCTTCAGCGCCGAAGTACACGCGGGCATCGAAGCGTTCGGCAAGAACTCCGTCGTGCTGGAAGGTTGCACCGTCCGCGAGACCACCAAAGACCTTCTCGATCCTTTTTGTTTCCATGAGCCGGAGGCTATCGGTCAGGACTGACAGTTGAACGCTTCGCCCGCCGCCTCCCTGCCGCGCGCAGCGCCGCCCCACGACCGGAGCCAGCCTAAGAGGGGAGTGGACCGTCTGTCCTCGCGTCCGCTTCACCCGATACCCCCATGGGACTGAGCATCCGCCTGACGGATGTTCACCCACCGATGTTTGCCGACAGAAGACCTAACTGTCAGCATCTTGCTGACAAAACATCCCAAAGTGTCAGTAAAAGTAGATGGCATTGCACGAGGAGCGGGGCGTGCACTTGGCATATTGGGGGTGAGGGGCTTTTCGGCGGCTCTTCCCGGCGCGCTAGATACCCCTAGGGGGTCTGTGAGCAAAGTGAAGGGTGCTGCCAGCAGTTTCCCACCAGCAGCACCCCACCAATCTTCCGGAACCTCAGAGCGCCCCTTCCCTTCTTGCTTCCAGCCACGCCCGAGGAATGGGCGTCATTTTCCCGGAGCTAAGCAACGAGTTCATCAGCGCAGTCTCTTGCGCAAAGCGCTCACTCAATTCATCCTCCGGGATCAGGTCCGCCACGAACTCATCCGCGTTGCGCTCCATACGAACCAGCGCTGCAAGGTAGTCGAGGTCAGCTTCGGTCCGGTTCGCCAGACGAGCCACAAACTGTGGACGGCGGGACTCGGGATCATTGGCAATCCGGGGAATCTCCACGAGTGCAGCGTGGACTGACGATTCTTCCACCTCTGCGAATTGCTCGGACAACGTCTTAGCTGCGAACGTCTTCCGTTCCGATACCGGAGCATGACCTGCATTCACCAGCAACGATGAAACTCGCGGCTTGATGACCTCGGCGCGAGCTGCAACGCGCTCCATGATCTCGGATTCTTCCATCTCTCCGGTGACCTCTGCGGTGCGGACAAGCTCTTCGGCACCAGCAACGATGGCTGCTGCCGCTGCGGCTTCGGCTGCTTCTTCTTCCTTGCCCAGTCGAATGAGTTTCATCATCGCCCGGTGGTTCCCCATCCGCTCTTCGTACGCAGCTTTCTCTTCCGCGAGCCGCTCTTCGTAGTCCACGATCGAACCGAAGACGTAGCAAGCCACAAGCTGCGGGTCCTCCCAAGGGGCGGTGGCGGAAGTGTTCGCCCACTGCTCGTCACCTTCGAAGCTCCAGCGATAGCGCTCGACCAACGCATCTACCGCAATGCACATCATGCGGGTCTCGACATCGGAATAGTCATCAATGCCATCTTCGGCAAGCCTGCTGGTCACAACGAGCAGGTCGTGGATAGGGGCGTCGTCGATGGTGAAGTTTTTCATCGTGGAATTGAGTTTGAGCAGAAACTTGTACGGGTTCGCTTCGAACTCGGTGTAGTCAAGGTTCTGGCTGGGGCAGTTGTTCATGGTGCTTTCCTTATCTTCTGTGAGGGATACTGCGGTTGAAACAGGAGCCGCTGTGTTGGCTTCTGCGGGGGTGGAAACTTCAGGAGTGGTAGCCGGAGCATCGGCTGCTTCAACGGCTTCTACAGTGGCGGGACCGGTGCAACCGGCGTGAGCTTCTTCGACTGCTGCGATGTCTTCGATGAGGTCCGGCGTGACGCGGATGAACTCAGTGCAGCCCTTGTCCGTGAGGTCGTAGGACCAACGTCCCAAATCGATGTCGACCTTCTCGCCAAGGTTTTCCCGGCAATCGAACTGGACGACGTTGCGCTCTGCGGGGGAGTGCTTCTGCATGACGGAGCGGATATCAGCATTGCCGCAAGCGCAGGTGATCTTGAATTTCCGGGGGGTTGCGGGGATCAAAGCGTCGGAGATACCAGCCCACTTGACCTGATAGTTGTCAGAGTCGAGCCACGCCTTGTCGACACGCTTCTGGGCAATCTTCTTCTCAACTTCTCCGGTCTCGGGGTTGAACTTCTGTGCCTCATACCGGACGAAATTCTTGAACGTCTGCTCCGGAGTTTCGCCGTACCAAAATTCGGTGACCGTGGGCGTCCATGCGTTTTCTCCGGGGGCATCGAACTCTTGACCTGATGCCTCTGCCCAGCAGCCGCGAACAAGTCGATCGAAGCCACGAGCGCCCCTGCCGCCACGGGATAGCAGGAAGTGTCCATGAACTCCGCCGCCAAGGTAGGGGTCATTGAAGTCCTTGAACCAGAGGAACTTTGCTGGCGTGCCCAGCTCTTCCGACAGCAACATGTCGAACCGTTCGATCTGCCCGTTGACGGACTCGTCGTTGGGTGCCAGACGCAGGCGCTTGGCTCGTGAGCCTTTGTACTTGAGCGTGATCATGACCAGATCGTCACCGAGCGAAGCGACATCAACGCTGTTGAACAAACGCAGGATCGCGGATCGTGCACCGGGCGTGCGGTAGGTGGTTGTGCCCCGGCGCAACTGACCATCGGGCGTCTTGTTCGCAACACGGTCCGCGTAGGGAATCGACTTGTTCTTCTTCGGTTCCTTCGCCATGAGGACCATGTCGGTGTACAGCGAAACGTCGAAGTTGATGTCGTCAGCAGCGGAAACGGATGCGGATTTTTTCGATGAGGATGAGGACATGATGCGGCACCCCTTCCGGGGAATCTTTCGGTGAAACAGTGAGGGAGGGTGACGCGGGAGCGGAGTGTTCTCAGAACGCTCCCCGCATCGGGGTGAAGCTGGTGGTGCTGGTGTCAGTCGGCTTTCTTTGCCCGCTTCGTCTTCGGCTTGGTGACCCAATAACCAAGGGCTGTCAGCTCCGAAGCGTCAGGCGTGACCAGTTCGTCGAAGAGATCGCGGTCAAGCTCAGCAGCCAGTTCTGCTGCGAGAGCGGCTTCCCGTTCAGCGCGACGAGCAGCAGCATTAGTCCGGAAATTCGCTTGGCGAATCGCGTTGCACTTGGTGCATGCCTTGCCGGGGACTGTGTCGTGTCCGTACTTGCAGACCGTCCACGTCAACATGTATTCGGGGAGCTTCTTGCCCTTGCCCAGCTTCGCGTTGTGGCTCTTCGAGGTCAGACCCTTCGGGGTCGTCAGGTACAGGTGAAGGGGGTTGACGCATGCGCGGTGGGTGCAGAAGATTCCGTCTGCGCACTCGCTTGGGATGTGGCAGGAATGGTGGACCCGCATGCCCTTGGGGACTTCCCAACCAGCAAACTGCTTCCACAGCCGCCGTACCGCGTTGCTAGGCGCATAGCCGTCGTCGGCGGGATCGTCTGCCCATTGAACGCATGCATCCCAGTCGGTCACACCGTTGAAGGTTGCTCGGTAGATGGCATCCAGCTTGGGGCGGGTCAACGTGTTCAAGAACGCTGGCACCATCGTCAGGAAGGACTTTGCATCGATAACACGCGTGTCGAGCTGGTCGTTGTCGGGGTTGTTGGTGAAGTGCCTTTTGGCTGCGCGCTGGACCGCTGTCAGTCCATTTGCGTAGACCTTCGCTGTTGGGGTAGATTTACTCATGTTGATGAACTTCTTTCCATGTAGCGTGGGAGTGGTGCATTTTCAGAAGGCTTCGTCGTTAGAGCGGCGGAGCCTTTGTTTTTTGTCTGCTGATGCTCAGCAGTTCGAAATACTTAGCTGGCGATTGGCTCTTTTTGCGAGGCGACGAGTTGCCGGTACGCCATTGCGTCGAGACGATCCTGTTTGCCCTTTTCCGAAATCTCTTTCCGGTTGCGGTCGTACCAAGACGCTTTCGCCTCTGTGTGGCACTCGCCGCATCTGGTCTCATGCTCAGATCGTTGGTGACCCTTTCCGCAAATCTTCACGATCGTTCTCCTTCCTATTTGGTGGCATTCCCGGAGCAGTTTCCGAGTTCAATATTCTTGAACTGCATCTGCTCCTAATACCATGATGAGGTACAAATTTGGACGCAAGGTCGAATGTGTAAATAGCGGTTGTCACTCCGAAGGCACTTCGTCAACATTGTTGAATCCGCTAGATTGAGCGGAAAAGCGGACCGCTGGTCGTCGTCCAAAATTTCTCCGAAAAAGTTGCCCAGAGGTATTGACAAGTTTTTACAAAAGCCTGCATCGGGACCTTTAGAACCCTTCACGCGGCGGTCAGGAAGCCGATGGTGCCCTTGTGTGCGGGCGTGGCTTTCCGGATGCGGGTGACTGGCTTCTGAGTCTTCGGAGTGACGACCTCGTAGCTGTTGCCCGCGAAGCCACTAATGAGCTGTTCGCTCAGCCCGTTGATGTCTGCTTCTGATAGATCGTCCAGCCAGTGGGGTTCTGTTGACTGCTGCTTCATGTTTCTGCTTTCACCTCGGTTGATTGCCATTGAGGCAAGTCAACCGGCGTGGCAGCACGCACTTTTGAGACCCGGTATTTATTGGAGTTGGTCCACGCCAACTCAGCCCATGATGCCGTCACCAAGATCTGCACGCTTCCCCTGTTGGCAGGGGAGAACATCTCGTCGGCTTTCGTCGTTCCAACGGTCGCATCCTGTATTGACCTGGTGGTTCACTGCAGCCGGCTTGCCAACGGACGCCGGGAGGTAACCGAGATCCTTTCCCTTGGGCGGCGGGTTGAAAACGGAATCATTGAGTCATCGCCGGTGTTCGCCATGGCCGACGGCGTCCTGCAGTCACGCGCCAACGCGATGCCTGCGATAGAAAAGTTTGCCCGCGCAGGCTATGACGTTGCAGCCCTGCTGGACCCGCGATGATGTCCGCACTGCTGGGAGCCACGGCGGGAACGGGCCTGTTCCTTATTTGGGGTCACTGTGGGAATCGCCGGAGCGCAAGCCCCGCCAACGGAAGCCCAGCCGGATCGTAGACCTGCTGGCCGCCGCAGGAGTCGAAAAGGTCTCTGTGGGCGGACTGCTCGGAACCTGCCTCGGATTGGGATTGTTCGTAGTCCTGGTGTTCTTCGCCGTGAGCAGGTCGTGGCCGATCGCTGTGTGCTTCGGGCTGTTCGCCGGCTGGCTTCCGCTGACCATCCTTCGGTCGCGCGCGAAGAAACGGACTGCACTCCTTCGCCAGCTGTGGCCCGACGTCGTTGACCATCTGCGATCCGCGATCCGGGCCGGACTCCCGTTGCCGGAGGCGCTCATCCAACTGGGTGATAAGGGGCCTGAGGAGCTAAGACCGGTCTTTCGCGACTTCGGCGCGGACTACAGGGCCGGAGGACAGTTCGACGGTTCCCTGAACAAGCTGAAGAACCGGCTCGCCGACCCCGTGGCCGACCGGATCGTCGAAGCCTTGCGGCTGACCCGTGAGGTCGGAGGGTCGGACCTCGGCAAGTTGCTGGGAACCCTGGCCGAGTTCCTCCGCGAAAACGCCCGAACGCGCAGCGAACTCGAAGCCCGCCAGTCCTGGACCGTCAATGCCGCCCGGCTTGCCGTCGCGGCGCCGTGGATTGTGATGCTTCTCCTCGCTACCCGGCCCGAGGCTGTGCAGGCATACAACACAGCCATGGGAGCGGCGGTACTCCTCGGCGGGCTCGTGATCTCGTTGGTCTGCTACTCAACGATGCTCAGGATCGGTGCCCTGCCCCAGGATGAACGGGTGCTCCGATGATCACCGTGTCACCGGCCGCCGCCGTTTGCGGTGCCGTGCTGGGAATCGGACTGTGGCTGGTCATTTTCAGGTCTCCGCTTATGCGGGCGACCACTCTGGCCCAGCGCATTGAGCCCCAGCTTAAATCGCAGAACCTGGAATCGCGCCTTCTGTCCGGTGAACACACCCTGACGCCCTTCGGACCGTTGGAGCGGATCCTCCGCCCGTTTATCCGCGATGGCATCTCCGCCCTGGGAAAGATGAGTCCCGCTCCGGGGGCAACAGCCCGCCGGCTCGCGCAGGCCGGAATCAGCAAGTCAGTCATAGATTTTCGCGCCGAGCAGGTCATGTGGGCCGCCGCAGGTTTTGCCCTCACTTCGGCCATTGTCGCCGTGGGGGCTGCGGCCGGAAGGTTTAACGCCCTGCTGGCTGCTGTGGCCATCATCGGCAGCGGGGTGGCGGGCTTTGTTGTCCGGGACTACTGGCTGGGTGTGCAGGTCCGTAGGAGGGAAGAGCGGATGATGGCTGAGTTTCCCAGCCTCGCCGAACTAATGGCACTGGCCGTCGGTGCAGGGGAGAGTGCCACCGGAGCCCTGGACCGGGTCTGCCGGAGCGCCAAGGGCGAGTTGTCCAAGGAGTTCTCCACGATCCTGGCAGAAACGCGGGCAGGCAAGCCCTTGATCAACGCCCTCCAGGAGTTCTCCGCGCGTACGGACCTTGCACCTCTCGTCCGGTTCGTGGACGGAATCGTTGTTGCGGTCGAACGGGGTACACCCCTCGCAGACGTACTGCGGGCGCAGGCCCAGGATGTCCGCGACACAGCCAAGCGGGACCTGATGGAAGCCGCCGGGAAGAAGGAAATTGCCATGATGGTGCCCCTCGTCTTCGGCGTGCTTCCACTGACGGTGGTATTTGCCGTCTTTCCCGGCATCGCCGCAATCAGCCTGGGTCTCTAACGGCGTCAACTGATCGGGACGAAAACAGCACGCAATCCAAGACAACGCCGTCAACGGCACGGAAAACAACAGGACAGGAAGAGTAAATGAAGATTCGAGCACTCCGCTGGGCAGTATTACTGGTTGCGCTCGCCGCCTCACCCGGCGCTTGGGCCAGCACGGGCGTGCGGCGCGCGGCCCGGTACCGTTTCCCTGCCGTCCATCGCCGCGCGCAACAGCGGGGGCAGTCCCACGTTGCCGATCATCCCGAGAGGGGTGATGTTCCTGGGTGGGTCATGATCACATTGATGTCCGCGGTCCTCGTGGCTGCTCTGCTGGCGCTAGCCGGTCCCGCCCTTGAGGCCATGTTCAACCAGGCAATGGACAAGGTGGGCAACTAGCCCCATGGCCGCTTCCGTACGCGCCTTCGGTCGCGCTCAGCCAGGTGTCCCTGGCCGGGAGCAGGGTTCGGCAGTGGTGGATTTTGTGCTGGTGGGTGGCCTGCTCACGATGTTCTTCCTGGCAATTCTCCAACTGACCCTTGTACTCCACGTCCGGAACACACTGATTGACGCGGCAGCTTCTGGCGCGCGGTACGGAACACTCGCGGACCGGGGTCCTGGTGATGCGGAAGAACGGACCCGCGGCCTCATCATGACTGCCCTGAACCCATCCTTCGCTGAGGAGATCAGCACGAGCGAAGTGACCGTCCAGGGGCTAAGAACGCTGGAAGTAACGGTCCGGGCTCCCATGCCTGTAGTGGGGTTGATCGGACCCCGCGGAATGTTGGAGGTGACGGGCCATGCCGCGGTACAGCCGTGACTCCCGGCGAGTGCTCCGACGTGTCTGTTGCCGGTTGCTGGAGGCACTGTGCCGGGGACCGGAATCATCCGGCCGGCGAGCCGCCGGGAGCAGCGAGCAGGGAAGTGCGGTTGTGGAGTTCACGTTCCTTGCCCTGCTGCTGATGGTCCCGCTCGTTTACTTCATCATCACCGTCGCGCAGATGCAGGGCGGCTCGTTCGCTGTGGTGGGGGCGGCCGACCAGGCTGCGAAGGTCTACGTCGCCCAACCCGACAGCACGTCAGCCCAGGCGGCCGCGGAGCAGGCCGTGGCGTTGGCACTGGCCGACTTTGGACACAGCCCGGATCAGGCCTCGATGGCAACAACCTGTGACCCCGCTGACTGTCTGGCGCCGGGCACTGCTGTGACCGTCACCGTCAGGTTGTCCATCCCGCTGCCGTTCGTTCCGTTCCAGGATGGCGTCCGGCTCTCTGCCACCGAGGTGGAGGCAGCCGCTACCCAGATTGTGGGGAGGTTCCGGTGAGGGAGTCGACATCCGAGGACGGCCAGATAACGGTGATGATAGTCGGGTATGTGGCGTTGGCGCTGCTGGTGGCCACAGTCGTGATGGGAATTTCTTCCGTTTACCTGGAGCATAAGCGCCTGCTGTCACTGGCAGACGGCGCCTCCCTTGCTGCAGCGGACAGCTACACGCTGGGTGAGGTGGCTTCCCAGGGCGGCAGCCCATCTGCCGTCCTCAACCCCGCAAGGGTTCGGAGTGTCGCGGCTGACTTTGTAGCCAGGAGCCCCGCCTCGGCACGGTTTGACGCCCTGGCAGTTGCCGGGGCAACCGGTACCCCGGATGGCTCTACCGCCGTTGTCGTGCTCACCGCCGCGGTCCATCCGCCGGTGGTGAACTTCCTGGTTCCAGACGGAATCCTGATTGAAGCGACGTCGACAGCGCGCTCGCGGTTAACACGGTAGGCCGGCAAACCCGCGGCCGGGTGCGGAGAACAGTGCCTTTCGCCGGATAGCGTAGGCTTAAACGACCATGGCCAATATTGATTTTTCCGCTGAAATCCGCGCGCTCCGCGCCACCTACGAGTCCATTGAACGGGTTACCGACATGGAGGCGCTGAGGGAAGACATCGCCGAACTCAGTGAGCGTGCGGGGGAGCCGGACCTGTGGGATGACCCCGCCGCGGCCCAGAAAATCACGTCCCGACTCTCGCACCGGCAGTCAGAGCTTGAGCGGTTGACCACCCTGGCATCGCGCATCGATGACCTTGAAGTCCTGGTGGAGCTCGGCCAGGACGAAGGTGACGCCGACTCCATGGGAGAAGCGGCCACGGAGCTGGAGTCGATCCAAAAGGCGCTGAAGAACCTGGAGGTGGTCACGCTTCTGTCCGGCGAGTACGACGAGCGTGAAGCTGTGGTCTCGATCCGTGCCGGCGCCGGCGGCGTTGACGCTGCCGACTTCGCTGAAATGCTGATGAGAATGTATCTCCGCTGGGCAGAGCGCCACGGGTATCCCACCACTGTCATGGACACGTCATACGCCGAAGAAGCCGGGCTTAAGTCGGCCACGTTCGAGGTCAAGGCACCGTACGCGTTCGGCACCCTCAGCGTTGAGGCCGGCACCCACCGGCTGGTGCGGATCAGCCCCTTCGACAACCAAGGGCGGCGCCAAACGTCCTTCGCCGCGGTGGAGGTCATTCCGCTGATCGAGCAGACGGACTCGATCGAGATCCCGGATAACGAGATCCGGGTAGACGTCTTCCGGTCCTCCGGTCCTGGCGGCCAGTCAGTCAACACCACAGACTCCGCTGTCCGGCTCACGCATATTCCCACCGGCGTAGTGGTGTCGATGCAGAACGAAAAGTCGCAGCTGCAAAACCGGGCAGCTGCACTGCGCGTCCTGCAGTCCCGCCTTCTGCTGCTGAAGAAGGAACAGGAAGACGCCGAGAAGAAGGCGCTGGCCGGGGACGTCAAGGCATCCTGGGGAGACCAGATGCGCTCATACGTCCTGAACCCGTACCAGATGGTCAAGGATCTGCGCACCGAACACGAGGTGGGCAACACGTCGGCTGTTTTCGACGGCGAGATCGACGACTTCATCGACGCCGGCATCCGCTGGCGCACGGACAACCGCAACGCTGAGAAGTAGGGCCGGAACGCGGCCACGGCAGATCGGCTTACCGCGACACGCCCCCAAAGCCGCGTATTAGCCAGCGAATCCTGCGTATAGTCGAGGGGCCGGGGCCCTACTTCCCCCAACGAACACCCGTGCACCGGCTGCAGAACTGGGCTGCATTCCGAATCAGCCATGCCCTGCAGGGTACTTAGGGCCATGATCCGATTCGAAAATGTCACCAAGGTCTACGACCAGAAGGCCCGGCCGGCGCTGGACTCCATCAACCTTGAGATCGACCGCGGCGAATTCGCGTTCCTCGTCGGAGCATCAGGCTCCGGAAAATCAACATTCCTGCGGCTCGTGCTCAAAGAGGACCGCGCCACCTCGGGCGCCGTCTACGTGGCCGGCCAGAACGTCGCGAAGATCTCGAGCTGGCGGGTGCCCCGCCTCCGCCGCGGCATTGGCGTCGTCTTCCAGGATTTCCGCCTCCTGCCTCAAAAAAACGTCTTCGCCAACGTGGCTTTCGCCATGCAGGTCATCGGCAAGAGCCGCAGCGTCATCCGCGACACCGTCCCCGAGGTCCTGAAGACCGTGGGGCTCGAAGGCAAGGAGCACCGGATGCCTCACGAGCTCTCCGGCGGTGAGCAGCAGCGTGTAGCCATTGCCCGGGCAGTCGTGAACCGCCCCGGCATCCTCCTCGCTGACGAACCGACCGGAAACCTGGACCCCACCACCTCCATGGGCATCATGGGAGTGCTGGACAAGATCAACCAGAATGGCACCACGGTGGTCATGGCCACCCACGACGACGATATCGTCAACGAAATGCGCAAACGGGTGGTGGAGCTCAAGAACGGCGTGGTGATCCGCGACGAGGCCAAGGCTCTTTACACCTCGATGATTCCGGTCATCGGGCAGTCCCGCAGGCTCAAGGACGCCAGCGGCAGGGACGAACCCGACGCGCGCCCGGCGGACGAAGGCAGCGAAGGTGAGGCGCAGCGATGAGGCTCGCATTCATCCTTTCCGAAATCGGTAGCGGCCTGCGCCGCAACCTTTCGATGGTGGTCTCGGTCATCCTGGTCACGTTCGTCTCGCTGACGTTCGTGGGTGCGGCTGGAATGCTGCAGATGCAGATCAACCAGATGAAGGGCTACTGGTATGACAAAGTCCAGGTAGCCGTCTTCCTTTGCAGCGACGGCTCGACGGCCACCGGCTGTGCGGGCGGTTCGGTCACCCCGGAGCAGCAGGACAGCCTCAATACCCTGCTCGAGTCCCCGGCTGTGGCCCAATACATCAACGACTTCCAGTTCGAGTCCAAGGAAGATGCCTACAAGCACTTCAAGGACCAGTTCTCGAACTCACCGATTGTCGATTCCGTAACCCCGGACCAGTTGCCGGCTTCCTTCCGGATCAACATGAAGGACCCGGAAAAGTACGAAATCATCAGTGAAACCTTCAGCTCCCAGCCCGGAGTGGAAACCGTGATCGACCAGCGTCAGCTGCTGGAGCGGCTTTTCTCGGTGATGAACGGGGCTTCCCTCGTTGCGGTGGGCATCGCGGGTGTCATGATCGTGTGTGCCATCCTGCTCATCGCCACCACCATCCGGCTTTCGGCTTTCAGCCGCAGGCGGGAAACCGGAATCATGCGCCTGGTGGGCGCCTCGAAGACCGTCATCCAGTTGCCCTTCATCCTCGAAGGCGTCATAGCAGCGGTGATCGGTGCAGCCCTTGCCTCGGCAACGCTGTGGGCCGTGGCCCACTTCTTCCTGGGGGAGTACATGTCCAAGCAGTATCCGGACACCGCGTTCATTTCCTCGGGCCAGACACTGATCCTGGTGCCTGCACTGCTGATCCTTGGCGGATCCTTGGCTGGAATTTCGTCCCTCTTGACCCTTCGCAGATATTTGCGCGTTTAGGCTATGCAAACCGACCAAGGAATGCCGATGAACGTAACGTCAGAAAATCCCGTGCGCCTGCGACCGAGGCGTCATGCAGCGCGCCGCTCGGCGCTCCTGAGCGGGGTACTCGCCGTCGTCCTCGCTTCCGGGCTTGCCTCGTCCACACCGCCGGCATTCGCCGATGAGCTGGAAGACAAGCAGGCCGCGCTCCAGGCCGAAGCACAACGCGTCCAGCAGTCTTTGGAGTTCGTTGACTCGCGGATTGCCAAGGCCGCCGGCGACCTGGTCCTGTACCAGGGCCAACTGCCCGGCGCCCAGCAGGCGCTGCTCGAAGCGCAGGGGCGCGTGGCCAGCGCCGTCAAGGAAGTCGAGGCACTGTCCGCCCGCGTTGACATGGCCCAGCAGAACAAGGCGAAAATCACACAGCAGCTGGAAACGGACAAGCAGAAGATCGCCGACACCAAGAAACTGATCGGCCAGATCGCCACGCAGGCATACAAGTCCGGCGGTGTCCCCTCCAACCTCTCGCTGTTCTTCGGTTCGAACAACGGCGGCAGCCTCACCGACACCATGGACCTTGCTGATCAGGCCATGCGCAGCCAGAACGCCGCCATGGACAAGTTGAGCCAGCAGAACGCCACCAACGTCAACTCCGAGGCACGCCTCCAGGCCGTGGAAGCGGAAATCAAGGACCTAAAGGCCAAGGCCGACGCCGCCCTTGAGCGTGAGAAGGCGGCCCGCGACGAAGCCGCAGCCAAGAAAGCCCAGGTTGACCAGCTGATCGCAGACACGACGCGCCTCGACGCTGAGCTGCAGGCCGCCAAGCCGGGAATCCAGGCCCAGCTCGCCGGGGTCCAGGCAAGCCAGAACCAGGTGGCCAACGAGATCGCCGAGCGCGATCGCAGGGCACGGGAGGCATGGGAAGCTGAGCAGCGCCGGCTGGCCGAAGCAGCTGCTGCGGCTGCCGCCGCCGCGGCCGCGGCAGCGAACCGCCCGGCACCGCCGGTCCAGCCGTATGTGCCCCCTGCTGCCGGATCGCCGTCGGCCTTCGGCCTCCGCCATCCGTTCGACGGCAGCATTCCCATCACGTCCGGTTTTGGTTGGCGGACCACTCCGCCAGGGACCATCGATTTCTACGGCCAGGGCGGCTATGTCCACACTGGTATCGATTTCGGTGCCGCCTGCGGTACCCCGGTGTACGCCGCAGCAGCCGGTGAAGTCTTCAGCTCCGGCTGGAACTCCGCTGACGGCGGCGGCTGGCGGGTGAAGCTGGACCATGGGGTGGTGCAGGGCAACTCGCTGACCACCATTTACTACCACAACTCCAGCATCGTGGTGTCGAATGGGCAGCGGGTCTCGCAGGGCCAGCTCATCGCCTACTCCGGCAGTACGGGCAACTCCACAGGTTGCCACGCCCACTTCGAAACCTGGCTGAACGGTGCCGCCGTCGACCCGATGGGCCTGCTCTAGGGCTGCGCGGCCCTGCCGTACACTGGTATGACTCCGCTGCGACCCGGCCGGAGGACATTTCGATTCGATTGAGGAGCTGTTCCGTGCCCAAAGAAAGTGGCCGTAAGGTGGTGGCCACCAACCGCAAGGCCCGGCATGATTACCACGTGCTGGATACCTATGAGGCCGGTATTGCGCTGATGGGCACCGAAGTGAAATCCCTTCGAGAGGGGCACGCGTCCATGGTGGACGGGTTCTGTACCTTCTATAACGACGAACTGTGGATGGAAGCCATCCACATTCCGGAGTACAACCAGGGCAGTTGGACCAACCACGCTGCCCGGCGCCGCCGTAAGCTGCTCCTGCACCGCGAAGAGCTCATCAAGATCTCCCGCAAGGTCCAGGAGGCCGGCTACACCATCGTGCCGCTGCAGCTCTACTTTGTGGATGGCCGCGCGAAGGTTGAAATAGGCGTAGCCCGCGGTAAGCGCGAGTACGACAAACGCCAGACACTCCGCGAACAACAGGACAACCGCGAAGCCCAGCGCGAGATGCGGGAACGCAACAGGCGGCGCGGCTGAGCGGTGTTGCCCGGAATGAATCCGGCACAACATGCGTTACTATGAATAGTCCGGCGGGTACGCCCGCGGGATTGGGTAACATGGATTGGTAACAAAATACGGGGATGATCGGTTTCGACGATGTTAGTCGCGACAGGTGAAGCGGGCCGAGGATGCAGAATTATCTCGTAAACGCTGTCTGCAAACCAATAAGTGCCGAATCTAAGCGCACTGACTTCGCTCTTGCTGCCTAAGCAGTAAGACAGTCCGTCAGCCCGAGGTTGCTATTGCCCCGGATCCTGGCGTCATTTAGATAGCCACTGCTGTTTGCCCCCGTCATCGGGGTAAACGGGACTCTTAGATGACTGGGCCCGGATCAGCCAGCTGTTTGCAGCATGGCTGGGGCCGAGAAAGTCCGACGCAAACTGCGCCCGGAGAAGCCCTGACAACACGACATCGGACGGGGGTTCAATTCCCCCCATCTCCACACCCAAGCGGTGATTCGGGACATCCTTCGCGGATGGGTCGAGTCACCGAAAAAAGCACCCCGGTCTCCGGACCGGGGTGCTTTTCTTTGCCCGGATTGCCCAGGCTGGTGCCTCAAACAAAGAGCGGACCCTGGACCAGCGTGATCCAGGGTCCGGTTCCTCAGACCTCTGCAGGCAGGGTTATTGCCGGGCCTCGTTGAACCGCTGCGCCACCACGGGCATCAGCGAGTGGATGTAGCTCCGTGAGGCGTGGTCGAAATCGGCGTAGACCTGCAGGCCGCCGATGACCGCGTAGCAGGTCTGGTCGTCGCAGAACTGGTCCGACATGTCGAGCACCTTCACCGATGGCTTGCCCATGCCAACGGCTGCACTCGCAATCGGGTCCGGCACCAGGGCCTCGGTACGGGGGTTCGCGCAGTTGATGGGCTGTTGCTGGTTGAGCGCCACGCAGTCCGGGCTGCTGTGGCGCAGGGTCAAGGGGGGATCGCGGAAGACGAAGACGCGGGACCCCGCCCCCGTCCAGGCGAGGAACCGCTTGGCGACGGCGTCGCTGTACTGCTCCAACTGGGGGCGGCCCGTGCCGTCGTCGATCGTCTCGCCGGCGCCGAAGGAGGACGCGAAGACCATGCCGGGTTTTTCCTGGACGATCCTGTCCGTCACCTGCTTGCTCCATTCCAGGCACCGTTTCTGGGAGCGTGCGTCATCCGCGGGTTCGCCCATGAAAGCGACCCGCTTTACATCGACGAACGGACACCCGCCCACCATGGACTCTTTCAGCTTCCACTTGTGCAGCCGGGCCAGTTCATACAGGGCGCTTTTCCACTGCTCCGCGTGCGAGTCGCCGATCAGCCAAACAGTTGCGGAGGCCGGAGCGCCGCCGGTGAAATCGCATTCCGTCAGGAGTTTCTGGTCCTCAAAAACGATGGGGTCTGCGGCCGGGTGGCATTCCGGGGCGTCAAAGCGCGGTGCCTCGTTCGGGCCCACGTTGGCAACCCGGGCAGGGCCAAAGGGATCACCGCAGTTGTTTTTCGGGTCCAGGCTGCGGGCGCCGTAGCAGGGGTCCCCGGAAAGATTCTGCAGCTTGGCTGTCTCTGCCTCCTGCGCTTTTCCGAAACTCAGCAGAAGGCCCCCGCACAAGGCACAGACGGTGGCCATGGCGGCCGCCATGACCAGCACGACGCGGAGCGGTTTGGCCCCCTTCAGGAGCTTGGTGCGGCCCGGGTCTTCAACGAGTTTCTTCGAGGCGTAGGAAAGCCCGATGGCCAGTGCCAGGATGCCGATCTTGTCCAAGGTGCCGAGCGGGCGGCTCAGGATGGCCGGCGCCAGGACGATGAGCGGCCAGTGCCACAGGTAGAGCGAGTAGGACAGGTCGCCCACAAACTGGATAGGCCTTGCGGCAAGGACCTGGTTGGGCGACCAGAAGGGGCTGTTCGGCCCCGACGCAATCACCAGTACAGTGCCGAGGACGGGAACCGCGGCAGCGAAGCCGGGAAAAAACGTCTGCTCATTAAACGTCAGGGCGGAGAACGCGATCAGGCCGTACCCCAGCCACTGCGCTGTTCCGGAGAGGGCCAGGTGGTAGGAGGGCAGCCGCAGGCGCAGAGCTCCCACAGCGTGGGCGCCCCCAATGGCTAACAGGGCCCCGGCGCCGAACTCCCAGACGCGGGCCGGCGTGACAAAGTAGGCCGGGCTCTTGTTGGTGTATGTAAACCAGATGCAAAACACCAGCGCGATGACGCTGGCAAGCGCGACCCCCAGGGCCAGTAGCGCCCGCCGGCGGAGCCGGAACCTGACCGCGGCCGTAAACAGTCCGAGCATAAGCAGCGGCCAGACCAGGTAAAACTGTTCCTCGACGGAGAGCGACCAATAATGCTGCACTGTGGACGCGGCTTCGTTGTGCGCTGAATAGTCCACGGATTTGGCGGCCAGAACCCAGTTTTCGACATACAGGACCGATGCCATGGTCTCCTGGGCTATGGCCACCCAGCGCGAGAACGGAAGGAGCACCCAGGCGGCCAGGAGGGAGATGACGCCCACAAGAGTTGCTGCCGGAAGGAGCCGCCTGATCCGCCGGGCATAGAACTGACCAAGGTTGATGCGGTCTGACCGTTCCAGCTCGCCGAGCAGGTGCTTGGAGATCAGGTAGCCCGAGATCACGAAGAATACGTCGACGCCGACGTACCCGCCTGGAAGCCGGACGGGCCACAAGTGGTTGAGGACCACGAGCATGACTGCCAGGGCCCGAAGGGCCTGGATGTCCTTGCGGGTCGCGTTGACCGATTCTTTCCGTCGCAGTTCCGACCGCGTTCGGAACAAGACCTGTCCGGTCACACGTACTCCTTGTTATTCGTCCTGTGGGTTCACCCTGGTACGGGGTCCTGTGCCGGCACAGCTTTGGCGGCCAGGCGTGCTTTCCGCGGGAACAACGCCCGGGTGGCATGAAAACCGCATCGTCGGTGAAGCCAGTACAACCCACAAAGTTTGGGGTTGTGGAGGAATTCCCCTCGGGTACTTTAGCACCGCACATGCCCCGGTGATGGTGCGGGCGGGCCAAGGTGAAGGCGGCCCGGGGTGCGGCGGAGATGCGGTTGCAGCAGGGGAGGAGCACGAAGAGCAGGCGTTCACCGAAGGCGTAGCCGGCCCGGGACTAGGGTTGCCCGGCCGCTGGTTGTATCCGGTAAGCACCCCAGCGCCGCAGGCGCAAGGTGCCAGGACAGGGAGGTGCGTCATGGAGCGCGCACGGGAAGAGGCTTCGGGCAGGTACGACGACGACGCCTTGGATTCGTATTCACGCACAGTCATGCGGGTGGCAGCGGCGGTCACGCCGCATGTTGCCGCCATCGAAATGTCCGCCACCCGCCGCAACGGCCGGATGCGCGTTGGAGCCGGTTCAGCGGTGCTTTTCACGGAGGACGGCTACCTCGTCACGAACTCCCATGTGGTGACGGGAACAAGTAATGGGCACGCTGTCTTTGCCGATGGGAGCAGGATGGAGTTGGAATTGGTGGGCGCTGACCCGCTGTCCGACCTTGCAGTGGTCCATGGCCGGCGCCCCAGGGTCCGGCCCGCCGAGCTGGGAGATGCCGAGTCGCTCCGCGTCGGGCAACTCGTCGTCGCCGTCGGAAACCCCCTGGGACTTGCAGGATCCGTAACAGCAGGAGTGGTCAGCGGCCTGGGCCGCGCCATACCGGTCTGGGCGGACGGCAACCGGAGGGTGATCGAGGACGTCATCCAGACCGACGCTGCGTTGAACCCGGGGAACTCAGGCGGCGCCCTGGCCGATACGCACAGCAGGATCGTGGGCATTAACACCGCCGTGGCCGGGGCAGGGCTGGGCCTGGCTATCCCCATCAACTCCACCACCCGGCGCATCATTTCCGCCCTGCTATCGGACGGCCGGGTGCGGCGGGCCTACCTGGGACTCGTCAGTACCCCGGTCCGGCTCAATCCCAGGGCTGTCATCCGGAGCGGCCAGCGGGACGGCCTCCGCATCGTTGAGGTGCTGCCCGGCTCTCCGGCAGACCGGGCCGGCCTGGCTGCAGGGGACATCGTCATGACCGCCGGCGGGAGGGCAGTCAGCAACGCCGAAAGCCTGCAGCGGCTGCTGTTCTCCGATGCCATCGGTGAGCCGCTGGACCTGGAGGTGCTCCGTGACGGGGCGGAACTCCGCCTGGTGGCGGTCCCTGACGAAATGACCAGCAACCCCAAGTGAGCCTGGCCGAACGGTTCAGCGTCCGCCGTCGGGCGCTTCCACGTCCGCGATGCCGACGAAGCGGGTGCCCACGCCGTCGAACTCGCTGCGGACAAATCCCGGCTGGGCCGGCGGCACTTCGTCCGGGCGGTGATGGTCGCACACCACATAGGTGAAGTCCGGCCACCATTTCTTGGGCCGTGCCGCTTCCTCGTAACCGCACACCGCGCACACCAGGTGAACCCAGACCGGCCGTTTGCCCGTCCGGTTGGCACGGGACTGTTCCAGCCAGGCCGGCGGGCTGTCCAACAGCGCGCTGAGTTGCTCCTCGGACATGAACTTGGGGAGGCCGTGGCGCTGGGCCATTTCCATGGGGATATCGAGGGCTATAGCCACGTCGCGTCTGCTGATCATCACCTCCACAATACGTGAACGGGACAGGCCGCCATGGACGGGACGGCGTCCTCAGGACACCAAGGCGATCCCGGCGGCGGCGGCGCCAAGGCCCAGTACGAGGTTCATTGCGAGGTTCATGGCTGCGGCTCCGAACCTTGCCTCTCCGAGCAGGCGCACCGTGGCAGTGGTCCAGGAACTGAAGGTTGTCAGGCCGCCTGCAAAGCCCGTCGCCAGGCCAATGCTCCACTCGTGCCCCAGCCCCAGCTGCGTGGTGAGGCCGTACGAGATCCCGATGATGAAGGAGCCTGCCACGTTGACCACCAGTGTTGCCCAGGGCCAGTGGAGCGGGTCCTTCGACAGTCCCAGCCGGACGGTGCGCCGGGAGCTGTGGTGGGCGAACCAGCTGTCCGTGGCGAACCTCAGGAGCGCACCCGAGATACCGAAAATTCCCACCAACACGGCGCTGATCACTGCCGGCTCCCGGAGCCGTCCGGGGTGGACAATCGCCCGGTGAGCTTACCGAGGCGCCAGCCCAGGGCGGCTGAGAGCAGGCCCAGCAGCAGGGAGAGCCCCAGGTAGGCGATCCACACCATGTGCTGCCCGTCGCGCGCCAGCTGGTCCACGGCAAACACCACCGCCGAAAACGTTGTGAAGGAGCCAAGCAGCCCAGGCCCCAGCCCGGCACGGAGCCAGAACGCGGTGTGCGGCCGCGCCATCCAGGAGGTGGTCAGGGCGGCCAGGACGAAACTGCCGACGACGTTGATCCAGAGCGTTGTCCAGGGCACCGACCCTGCGGGGTCGGGGAAGGCCAGGCCCAGCCCGTACCGGAGTTCAGAACCAACGAGGCCGCCGGCGGCTACCGCCAGCCAGGCACGGCCCGACGGAATCCACGACTCCCTCATCCGGCCGTGCGCATGTCAGGACTCCGCCAGGATGCAACCCTCGTGGGGGCGGCCGGTGTGCACCCACAGCGCGGAGGTGACCTCGTCCGCGAGATCGAATTCCCTGGTCCGGCCGGCACTGCTGATCCGCACGATGAGTGCACCGCCGAAGGGCCGCCGTCCCAGGATTTCAACCTCGGAATCAAGGTCGATCTCTTCGGCCGCGAGGTAGCGCAGCAGCTCAGGGTTGTCATCGCTGATACGGGTGATCCGGCCGGTGTGGCCCTCGTCGAGTTCGCCGAGGAGGCGGGCAACGGGCATGTGGACCTTGCCGTCGGCCGTGGGAATGGGATCACCGTGCGGGTCGCGGTCCGGGTGGCCCAGTTGCGCTGACACCCGTTCGATAAAGGTGTCTGAGACAGCGTGTTCCAGCAGTTCGGCTTCGTCGTGGACTTCATCCCAGCTGTAGCCCAGCTGCTGGACAAGGTACGTTTCGATGAGCCGGTGGCGGCGCACCATGGACAGCGCAAGCCGGAGCCCGGCATCCGTGAGGGTAATTGCGCTGTAGGGCTTGTGGTCCACCAGCCCCTGGTCCTTCAGCTTGCGGACCATCTCCGAAACTGAGGAATTTGCCACTCCCAGGCGCTGCGCCAGCTGCGAGGACGTGATGGGCTTGTCCTGCCATTCAGTGAACGAATAGACCACCTTGACGTAGTCCTCAATGGAGGAGGAGGGCGCGCTGGTCTTCACAGTTCAAGCCTACCCGTTGGCGGGACGCGGCCGGGATCCGCGTGTCACGCGCGGACGGCGCGCCAGGACAACGTCAGGTACGGCAGGCTGAGTTCTTCACCCTCGGCGTGCCCCAGATGTTCGTGGAGGTACCAGGTGAGGTTGGCCAGGACCTTGGCACGGGTCTGTTCATTGGCCCGCAGGTAATAGCTCCGGGATTTGGTCAGTTCCATCAGGTCGGCCGGCGTGACAGGATCCTGCCAACGGGTCACGTGACCTTCGAGGCCCTCGAATTCGGGGCCTACCAGCGGCCGCTGTCCGGGCTTGTAGACGTCCCCGGCATGCATGATGCGGGAAAGCCGGTGCACCCACGGCACTGAGGTGTCCAGCTGGTTCCACACCAGTCCCAGCGTTCCCTGCGGGCGGAGGACCCTGGCCAGTTCCGTGCTGGCCGCGAGGGCGTCGCACCAGTGCCAGGCCTGGGCAACGCTGACGACGTCGAAACTTGAGTCCTCGAGCCCGGTGGCCTCGGCAGTGCCGCGCAGGGCTGCAACGGCCGGGTATTGGCCGGACAGTTGCGCGAGCATGTCCGCGGACGGGTCGACGGCGGTTACGGACAATCCCAGCGCCAGCAGCAGGTCGGTAAATTTTCCCGTCCCGGCACCGACGTCGAGCGCATCATGGGCGCCCGCGGGCACCAGCCACTGCGCGGATTCCGCCGGGTACCCCGGACGGACCCTGTCATAGTGCTTGCCGCCGTCCTGGAAGCTCTGGCCGAGCTCACGGCGCCGCCCGTGATCGAGTTTGGGCCCACCCCGAACCACGTACGGCCTCCTTCAGCTGATTCCCTGCGGGTACCGTCCGAATTTACCGCATGCACCCGGGTGCGGGCTTCTGGCCGTCAGTCGTCGAGGCAGGGAGCTGCGCCGGCAGTTCCCGGGGTGTTCGGTGCCCAGTGGGGGTAGGTCCTGGTGTCGTTGGCCGGCACCCATCGTCCGGCATCCACTACGTAGTCCCAGCCGAGCCCGTCCCGGCGGAGCTTTTCAATGCCTGCGAGGAGCCGCTGGGCATCTTCGAGCCGGGAGCCGACTCCGAAGCTTGCCCGCAGCGATCCCGATGGCAGGCCGAGGCGCTTCAGCAGCGGGTGGGCGCAGAAACGGCCATCACGGAGTCCCACACCGTGCTCGGCGGACAGGTACGCGGCTACCAGGCCGGCGTCGTAACCCGCCACCGAGAAGTTCACTACCCCGATGGTGTCTTTGTCAGGATCGGTGTCCTTGAAGATCTGGTGCACCGTGACGCCGTCGATCGCCTGCAGGCCTTCCACCAGGTAGGAACGGATGGCCGACTCGTGGGCGTGCCAGCGGTCCTGGTCCAGGCCCGCGATAACCTGTGTTGCCCGCGCCAGGGTAGCGGCGCCCAGCACGTTCGGGGAGCCGCCCTCATGGCGGGCCGGGCCAGTGGCCCAGCTGACGCCGTCGAGCCTTGCTTCCTTGACGGCGCCGCCGCCGGCAAGGTGCGGGGTACCAGCGTCGAGCCAGTCCGGGCGGCCCACCAGGACGCCGGCGCCAAAGGGTGCGTAGAGCTTGTGCCCGGAGAAGGCAAGGTAGTCGACGTCGTCGGCGCTGATGTCGACGCGGCGGTGCGGCGCCAGCTGGGCCGCGTCCACCACGATGCGGGCACCGTACCGGTGGGCGAGGGCGGCGAGCTCACGGATGGGAAGGATTTCGCCGGTGACGTTGGAGGCGCCGGTGACGGCCAGCAGGCTGACGCCGCCCTGCTCAAGCTCGGCGCGCACCGAATCGATGGTCCCGGCGATCGTGTCGGCCGCAACGATGCTCCGGTGGGGGACACCCTGCCACGGCAGCAGGTTGGCATGGTGTTCGATGTCCAGGTAGAGGACATCCCCTGCGGGGCGCCCGTCCGTGGTGGGCAGGCAACCTGCCAGGAGGTTAAGGGAATCGGTGGTGTTCCTGGTGAAGATGACGGAATCGTCGGGGCGTCCGCCGACGAACTCGCGGACGATGTTGCGCGCGTTCTCGTAAACGGACGTGCTGATCTGCGAAGCGTAGCCGGCGCCGCGGTGGACGCTGGCGTAGAACGGCAGGATCTCGTTGAGGTAGGCCGACACCACGGTCAGGGCCGGGGCGGACGCCCCGTAGTCGAGGTTGGCGTAGCGGACGTGGCCACCTGAGATCAACGGGGCCAGGATTTCAGCGCCGGTAACCGCTGAAAGCGGACGTCCGGCGGCGGCCAGGCGTTCGTCAGGGACGTTTTCGGCCGCGATGGCGGTAATGGGGGAGTCGACGGCAGTAGTCATGGAGACCTCACTTCAGGACAGGACTCCGGCAGTGCTGGAATCCGCGCTTGCCGCATCCGCTCCGGACCGGCCTGGTCGTCACCCGGGGCACCCCACCGCGAATGGAGGGTTGCCGGCCAGCAAACCGGGGTTTAGCGCTGGCACTCGTGACCTGGATAAAACCTTAGAACATCCGGCGGCCCCGTCTGAAGCCGGGAGGATTGTTAAGGGTTTTGTTACGTGCGGCCCGGAAACGGGACTTTCTTCGAAGATTACGACGGCGGGCGCCACCTTTCGGAGGCGCCCGCGGTCGATTGTTCGGGAGGAGGCCGGCCTACAGCAGGTCGTCCAGGCCGGGGTTCAGCCGGTGCAGCACTTCGGTGTGCAGGATGGAATTGGTGGCCAGGGCGTTCCCGCCGAATGGGCCGTCCTCGCCTTCGAGGGAGGTGAAACGGCCGCCGGCCTCCACCACGATGGGCACGAGGGCGGCCATGTCATAGAGGTTCAGTTCGGGCTCGCAGGCGATGTCCACGGACCCTTCGGCCACCATGCAGTAGGACCAGAAATCGCCGTAGGCGCGCGTGCGCCAGACGTCCTCAGTCAGGCCCAGGAAGTCGTCAAGGTTGCCGCGTTCCTTCCAGCCACCCAGGCTGGAATAGGACAGCGAAGCGTCGGACAGGGTAGAAACGTCCGAGACCCGGAGCCGGGTGGCCGACGCAAGGGAACGGCCCATGTAGGCCCCCATGCCTTTGGCGGCCCACCACCGCTTTCCCAGGGCGGGTGCGCTGACGACGCCCACTACCGGCTCGCCCTCATCAACCAGGGCGATGAGCGTGGCCCAGACGGGAACACCGCGGACGAAGTTCTTGGTGCCGTCGATGGGATCGATGATCCACCGCCGGGAGCCGTGGCCGGTGCTGCCGAACTCTTCACCCAGCACGGCGTCGCGTGGCCGGGAGCGTGAGAGCTGGCCGCGGATGGCTTCCTCGGCGGCCTTGTCCGCATCGGTGACAGGCGTCAGGTCTGGCTTGGTCTCCACGTGGAGGTCCTGCGCCTTGAAGCGGCTCATGGTCTGGTCATCCACGGAATCGGCCAGGACATGGGCCAGCCGCAGGTCGTCGTTATAGGTCGAAGCGGGTTGGATCATGGTTCCAAACTACCGTCTGGCGCCGGTTCTGCCGGGAGGTCGGCCGTGCCGGTTGGCGCTGTCAGCTGATGGTGCCGAGCTCCTTGGCCTCCTGGGCTTCCATCCTGGGATCCGCGCCCAGGAGCCGGCGGAGCGAAGCCAGGCGTGCTTCGCCGGTGGGTCCTGCGTGTCCGCCGGCCACCCAGGCGTCGAGCCCGCAGTTGACGGCAGTGGCGGTGTGCTTGCAGCCGCGTTCGCAATCATCAGTGCCCGGCGAAAGATCCGGGAACGACCTCAGGATCCGGTCCGGATCCACATGGGCAAGGCCAAATGACCGGATGCCTGGGGTGTCGATGATCCAGCTGCCGGGAGGGGCGTCGGCCAGGCGCAGGGCAAGGGCCGACGACGACGTGTGCCGTCCCCGTCCCGTTACCGCGTTCACGCCGCCGGTGGCCCGTTCAGCGCCGGTCAGGGCGTTCACCATGGTTGATTTACCGACGCCGGAGTGCCCCAGCATTACGGTGACCTTGCCGCCCAGGTGTGCCCTGAGCCCGGCAACGGCGTCACTGTCCAGCCGGGCCGACAACCCGTCATCGGAGCGGGCGTCGATGCCTGACGCCTCCAGGTCGGCGGTCCGGCTGATGATGACCGGGAAATCAAGGTGCGTGTAGTTGGCCAGGAACTCGCCGGGATCCTTCACGTCCGCCTTGGTGACCAGCAGGATCGGCTCAATGCCGGCGTCGTACGCTGCCACGAGGGCGCGGTCGATGAATCCTGTGCGGGGTTCGGGGTTTGCTGCTGCCACCACCACCACCAGCTGGTCGGCGTTGGCCACGACGGCACGTTCAATGGGGTCAGTGTCGTCTGCACTGCGGCGCAGGAGGGTGGTGCGGTCCTGGATTTTGACGAGCCGCGCCAGGGTGTTGGGGTCCCCGGACACGTCACCGACGAGGGAGACGAAATCGCCGGCTACCACCGGGTTCCGGCGCAGCTCCCGCGCCCGCGCGGCAATGACTGTCCGCTCATCGCCGGAGTCTTCGTCAACGACGGCGGTGTAGCGTCCGCGGTCGACCGTAATGATGCGGCCTGTTACGGCGTCGTCGTGGCTGGGGCGGTCCTTCGTGCGCGGCCGGGTGCCCTTCTTGTTGGGCCGGATCCGGACGTCGGATTCGTCCCAGGAGTCAGTCCTCCGCGGCACCGGCGGAACCTCCCGCTCCAGCTTCGGAGCCCAGTGAGGCCGTTCCCCGTTGTTCGAGCATGCCCGTCCACAGCCGCGGGAAGTCCGGCATGGTTTTGGCCGTCGTCGCGATGTCCTCCACCTGGACACCCTCGACCGCGAGGCCGAGGATTGCCCCGGCTGTGGCCATGCGGTGGTCGGCATAGCTGTGGACGACGCCGGCATGCAGCTTCGCCGGGCGGATGACCAGGCCGTCACTGGTTTCCTCCGCGTCGCCGCCCAGGCGGTTGATCTCGGTGACCAGTGCGGCGAGCCTGTCCGTTTCATGCCCCCGGAGATGGGCGATGCCGCTCAGGCGGGAGGGGCCGGTGGCCAGGGCACAGAGCGCGGCCACTGTGGGTGCCAGTTCGCTGGTGTCGGCGAAATCCGCCCCCTTGATTTCGGACCCGCCCCGGACCGTCAACACCCCGTCCAGCAGTGTCACTTCTGCGCCCATGCGGGCCAGGATGCTGCGCCACAGGTCGCCTACCTGCTGCGTCTGCTCCGGCCAGCCCGGGATCCTGACGGTTCCAGCGGATGCGAGGGCGGCGGCCAGGAACGGACCTGCATTGGAAAGGTCCTGCTCGATCTGCTGGTCAAAGGCACGGATGGGCCCCGGAGCAACAACCCAGTGGTTGGGAACGGAATCGTCCACCTGCACACCGGCGCCGCGGAGTACAGCCACCGTCATGTTGATGTGGTCGAGGCTGGGCACAGGCTTGCCCACGTGCTCCAGGTGCAGGCCTTCGGTGAACCGTGCACCGACCAGCAGGAGCGCGGAGACGAACTGCGAGGACGCACTGGCGTCGATAACCAGGTGCCCGCCGCGGACTGCTCCGGTTCCTTCGACGACAAACGGCAGCGACGCGGGGGTGCTGCCATCTTCGGCCGAGACATTCACGCCGAGGGCTTTAAGGGCCTCGATGATAGTCCCCATGGGGCGCTTCCGCGCGTGCGGGTCGCCGTCGAACGTGCTGGCACCGCTGCGCAGCGCCGCGAGTGGTGGAACGAAGCGCATGACGGTGCCGGCAAGGCCGCAGTCGATGCGCACCGCGGTGCCCGCTGCGTTCCCCTGCCCCTCAGGTTCCCGGTGCCGCATCGGAACCACCTCAAGGTCGGGGCCGAACGCGCCGTCGCCGGGAACCTCGGTGATCGTGGCGCCCAACTGGCGCAGCGCCTCGATCATCAGGACGGAGTCCCTGGAATGCAGGGGCGCCCGCAACCGCGATGGCCCGTCAGCCAGGGCTGCCAGGACCAGGTACCTGTTGGTCAGGGACTTTGAGCCGGGCACCGTGACGGTGGCGTCTACGGGACGGTCTGCGTAGGGTGCCGGCCAGTGGGGGACAGTCGTTCCGGAGTCATTCCGGGCAGCGGCTGCAGCGATCATGTCCTTTAGGCCCCCGTAGCCTGCTCCACGGCGCGGCGCACGGCCTTGTCGGCCTTGGTCAGCTTCTTGTTCGTGGTCTTGCGCGCATCCGCGGCGAGGTGGGCGGCACCCTTGCGGGCGTCGGCAGCCAGGTGTTCCGCGCGCCACGCCAGTCCGGGCCTGCCTGCGGTGTCAACGGAAGCCAGCAGTGCGCCGCCGCTGAGCGACAGGTTCTTGAGCAGCTGGCCCCGGCGCGCTTCGCGGCCTTCCTTGCTGCTGATGTCCGCGCTGCGCCATTCAACGAACGTGTTAAGCAGCGAGACCACCGTCAGGACGGTGGCGGAAAGCCGGGAGAACTTGCCCAGTCCGAAGAGCACTCCCGCGCCTACCTGGGTTCCTCCGATGACCCGGGCGAGCGTCTTCTCGTCCGTTTGGAAGGGCAGGGACGCCGCCGCCTTGCGGAGCAGGGGTGACAACTGCTGGGCAGTGTCGTCGGCGTTCTTGAGCTTGTCCAATCCTGCAATGACGAAGCTGGAAGCCAGCATGGGGCGGGCGAGCGTGCGGACAAAGGACATGGATTTCCTCCTGGCTGGACGAACCGCATCGGCAGCGGCATAAGTCCGTTCTAGTCTTGCACTTTTAGGGAATATTTGCCCAAGGCCGGCGGTTATGGCTCTTGGGTCCGCGCAGGGGGCTGGACCCGAAAGCAAGCAGCAGAACGGGACACCGGACAGAGAGCGGAGTTGGGCCTTGGCGAGGGTGTTGGACGGAGTTGGTGCTCCAGGGCCGGTGGCACTGGACCTGGTATCGGACGCGTTGCCGGAGTATGGCAGCGCCGGGCCGAGGAGCCTGACAGTAGACTTGAAGGCAATGAGTACCTTGGATCCGGCCGTTTCGGCCATGTATGAAGCGTCCGGCGCTGAAGCTAAGGGCGGAAACGTTGCAGTGCCGTCAGACGGCGGGGAAACCCGGGACGTACCCACCGGCGATTCGGGCGGCAACGGCCTGGACGTTTCCACCGAATCGGTGGAGGAACGCAGGCTCCGGTTTGAGCGTGACGCCATGCAGTACGTCGATCAGCTCTACTCTGCCGCAATGCGGATGGCCCGGAACCCGTCCGACGCCGAGGACCTGGTGCAGGAGGCTTACACCAAAGCGTTTTCGGCCTTCCACCAGTACAAGCCGGGAACAAACCTGAAAGCCTGGCTGTACCGGATTCTGACGAACACCTACATCAATCTGTACCGCAAGCGGCAGCGCGAACCCCTTCAGTCCAACTCGGACACCATCGAGGACTGGCAATTGGCGCGGGCCGAATCGCATACCTCAAGCGGACTCCGTTCCGCCGAGGCAGAGGCGTTGGACCACCTTCCGGACTCTGACGTCAAACGCGCCCTTCAGGCCATTCCCGAGGAGTTCCGGCTTGCCGTGTACTTCGCGGATGTGGAGGGGTTCGCGTACAAGGAAATTTCCGACATCATGAACACCCCCATCGGAACGGTGATGTCCCGGCTGCACCGCGGCCGGAAGATGTTGCGGGACATGCTCGCGGAGTACGCCGCAGAGCGCGGATTCAAGACGGGCGTGGAATCGCAGGCCGCGGCCAACACCAAACAACAGGAGAGCAGGAAATGAGCGACTGCCAGGGATTGGGCGATTGCGACGACGCCCGGATGCAACGCATCTATGAGTACCTCGATGGTGCGCTGACCCGTGAGGACATCACGGAGATCAAGAACCACCTCGACGAGTGCCCGGAATGCACGGAGCAGTATGACCTCGAGTGCGTCATCCGGAACATGGTGAAGCGCTCCTGCACCGAAGCGGCCCCGGACAACCTCAAGAACGCCATCCTGGACCGCATCCACGCCATCAGGCCCGTGGACGCCTAGACCAGGACGCAGCGGTGCGCTGAGCACGCGCCGCGACGGCAGCCCGCACCCAACGGGATACGTTGGGTGCGGGAGCAGTAACAGGTTTTAAACAGTGAAAGACCCCGGAAGCCGATTGGCGTCCGGGGTCTTTCACTTGAACCGTGGTACCTGGCTGTTGCCTAGGTGTTGGGGCGCTTCCCGTGGTTCGCGCCGCCACGCTTACGGTCACGACGCTTGCGTGCACGCTTGCTCATAGCTGGCCTCCTTACTTTCGGTACTCAAAAGAGCTGCCCTCCAGTCTCCCACATGATCAGACCCGCCGCGAACCGGCACCGCCGCATGACCTGCAGCTGGACCCGGCGGCTGTGGCAGCTGCTAGCGCGCCAGGGAGTTCAGGACGGCGATCCTGGCTTGTTCCAGGACAGTGCGGACCGTCTCCAATGCCACCGGGCTCAGCGGCTCCTTGCCCGCCTTCAGCCGCAGCTCCCGCCGGAGGTCGTCGCGGAATGCCTGCAGCATCATTTCCGCTTCCTTCAGTGCCCGGTTTCCCTCGGCCGGCGTCCGTCCGCTCCTGCCCCTGAACTCAGCAGCGGTTGCGGTGGCGCGGGCTGCCTCTGCCGTGGCTGCGAGGTCCGCGCGGAGGCCGCGCATGTTGCTTCGGATGTCTTCCCGAAGGCTGTCCGCCAGCCGGCGTACGGAGGCCGAGATCTCGTTCTCCACCCCGGCCAGTTCGTCGCGGCGGCTGTTCAGCTCCGCCAGGCCGGACTCGGTGATGCGGTAATTGGTCCTCCTGCCGGCGGTTTCAGTGGATACCAGCCCTTCCTCCTCAAGCTTGCCGAGGCGAGGGTAGATGGTGCCCGCGCTGGGGGAGTAGGTGCCGCCAAACCTGTCCTTTAGGGCCTTGATGAGCTCGTAGCCGTGTTTCGGCCCCGACTCCAGGAGCGCAAGGAGATACAGGCGGAGGGCGCCATGCGCGAATACCGGGGGCATCAGAGCCCTGCTTCCGCGTTACCGCGCTCCGCCCCGTGGAAGATCGACGTGGTGCCGGAGATCGAATTTGTCCGGACCAGCATCAGTTGGCGGTCCGGCCCGGCGATGGTTTCCACCTTCCCGCCCACCTGGGCATAGCGGTGGTCGTTGATGACTACCGCGCCGCTGGCCGATTTGGCCACGATGTCCACGCCGACGTCGTGCGGCAGCCGGATTGTCAGGTCCCCGGACACCGAGTTGGAACCGAAGTCCTCCGTAAAGCCGTGCAGGTCGAAGCTGAGGTCCCCACTGACCGTATTGGCCCGGACGTGGCTGAGGGTGCCGGAAACGGTGACCTCGCCGGAAACACTCTTGGCGGTCAACACGCCGGAGTGGCTCCGGGCGGTTACATCCCCGCTGACGGTATTGACGTGCAACTCGCCGGCTGTGCCGTCCGCCATGACTGATCCCGAGACGGTGTTCAGCCTGGTGTGTCCGGAGATCCCGGACACCAGCCCGTCGCCGCTGACAGTGCCTGCCTCAACTTCGACATTCTCCGGGACTGCGATGCTGATGATCGCGGAATTGTCGCTGTGATGGCTGACGGTGCCCATCAGGTTCTTGAACCAGCCTTGGGGGCCGTGCAGCTGGTGGCGAATCTCAAGCCTGCCGTCCACCACCGAGACAGCGACGGGATCTCCCTCGACCTGGGAGATCTCGATGCGGGTTACCGGCTCTCCATGGGTCACAACATCGAACCTGCCGCTGACCATGCCGAGCTTCAGCGACGTCACGGCGTCGATATCGATGGTTTGCGGACTGGTGACTGTCCAGCTCTGCTCAGGCATTGCCCCTCCAAAGACGATATATCGCGGTTGCATCCACCGTACGCCGGAGGCGCAGGCGGGTCAAGATATATCGCGAAACCGGGCTACTCCGGGGCGTTGATGCGCAGCCACTGGAACCAGCCGCGGTGCAGGACCAGCCAGGCCATGAGGCCATAGCCGGCCTGCCCGGGAGTTCCTCCGTTGGCGGCGA
This sequence comes from Pseudarthrobacter equi, assembly GCF_900105535.1. Classification (NCBI taxonomy): domain Bacteria; kingdom Bacillati; phylum Actinomycetota; class Actinomycetes; order Micrococcales; family Micrococcaceae; genus Pseudarthrobacter; species Pseudarthrobacter equi. The sequence goes on along the minus strand of NZ_LT629779.1, from coordinate 3,039,657 downwards.
GGTCCTGGCGCCATTGCTCATGGTTGAGCAAGGGGGAGAAGGTGTCCACGTAGAGGTGCTTCCGGCGGGTGGTGACATCTGCGAAGGCAGTGTTCAGCTCGTCGAGGCGGCGGTTCTGGGCCGGGTCCAGGGTGGGCGGCGGGCCCACGACGAAAACCTCGATCCGGTTCTGCGATGCGGAGTCGAGGATGTTGGCGAGGTTGAGGCGGCTTCGTGCCGTGGACAGGCCGAACTCAACGTCGCGGCCCGACAGCCCGATGACCAGCCGGTTCTCCGCCTGGTCGCTGAAGCGCCGTCCGGCCTCGCCCAGCCAACGGGCGGCCAGCCCCTCGGTGCCTTCCTGGGGGCAGGGCAGGGCATAGCTTTCCAGCAGCATGCCGTCCTGTGGTGTCCGGGCAAGGACACGCCCCAGCCAACCCAGCGCGCGGGGGTCTCCCAGTCCGGCCAGCAGTTCGTCTCCTACAGCTGCAATGCGCAGCTTCCTGTCTTCCACACGATCCTCTTTACGTTCGTACTGACCGGCCGGTGTGCGCCGGTTGCCGCCTGGAGCTGCAACCGGCACACAAAGGGCGCTGTCCATCCATTAAACAGAACTGCCCGGCCGGAGTCTGGTATTTCGACTCCGGCCGGGCAGCGCGCTGCCTACTTCCGTGCAAATGCCTGCTTCAGGAGCAGATCCTGCTCAGCAGCGTGCCGCTTCATGGAACCGGCCGCCGTCGAGGCCGATGCGGGCCGGGACACCAGGCGGACCCTGCGGTCAAGTGCGTCCGGCAGGTTCAGGCCAATGAAAGGCCACGGTCCCTGGTTGGCGGGCTCGTCCTGGGCCCAGATAACCTCGGCGTTCGGGTACTTGGCAAGCTCGGCCGCAATGTCAGCGCTCGGCAGCGGGTACAGCTGCTCAACGCGGACAATGGCGGTGGTCTTGTCGCCGGTCTTCTGGCGGGTTGACAGAAGATCGTAGTACAGGCGGCCAGAGACCAGGAGGACCCGTTCGACGGCGTTCGCATCCAGGTGCTCGTGCTCGGCGATCACCGGGCGGAAGGTACCGGTGGTGAAGTCCTCGACGGAGGACGCGGCGGCCTTCAGGCGCAGGAGCTGCTTGGGAGTGAAGATGATCAGCGGCTTCCGCGGCCGGCTGTACGCCTGGCGGCGCAGCAGGTGGAAGTGCGATGCCGCGGTGGTGGGGTTGGCCACGATCATGTTCTCTTCGGCGCACATCTGGAGGAAGCGCTCGATGCGGGCGGACGAGTGGTCCGGCCCCTGGCCCTCGTAGCCGTGCGGCAGCATCAGGACCAGCGAGGAGCGCTGGCCCCACTTCTGCTCAGCGGATGAGATGAACTCGTCGATGATGGTCTGCGCGCCGTTGACGAAGTCGCCGAACTGCGCTTCCCAAAGGACCAGTGCATCCGGACGCTCCACCGAGTAGCCGTATTCGAAGCCCATGGCCGCGTATTCGGAGAGCAGCGAGTCATAGATCCACAGCTTGGCCTGGTCATCTGACAGGTTGCCCAGCGGCAGCCATTCGTTGCCGTTGGCGCGGTCGTGGAACACGGCGTGGCGCTGCACGAAGGTACCGCGGCGGGAGTCCTGGCCGGCGAGCCGGACGGGGACGCCTTCCATGATCAGGGAGCCGAACGCGGCGATTTCGCCGAAGCCCCAGTCGATGCCGCCTTCGCGGGACATCTGCTCGCGCTTCTCCAGCAGCTGCTTCAGCTTGGCGTGCACCGTGAAGCCTTCAGGGATCTCGACGTGCGCCTTGCCGATGCGGGCCAGGGTGTCGGCAGAGATCGCGGTGCTGGCCGGGGCGTTCGTACCGAAATCGGACTGCTGGGCGATGGGCCGCTCGATGTCCGAGACGGCCGCGGAGTCGGCGGTGACGATCGGGATCGGGGACGTCTGCGCTGCGTGCGTCTCGGCGAAGACGCGCTCCAGCCGTTCCTGGTAGTCGCGGAGCAGCTGCTCTGCTTCTTCCTCGGTGATGTCGCCGCGGCCGATGAGGGCCTCGGTGTACAGCTTGCGGACCGAACGCTTGGCTTCGATCAGGTTGTACATCATCGGCTGGGTCATCGAAGGGTCGTCGCCTTCGTTGTGCCCGCGGCGGCGGTAGCACACCATGTCGATGACAACGTCCTTGTGGAAGCGCTGGCGGAACTCGTAGGCAAGCTGGCCGATGCGGACCACTGCCTCGGGGTCGTCGCCATTGACGTGGAACACCGGTGCCTGGATCATCTTGGCGACGTCCGTGGAGTAGGTGGACGAACGCGATGACGACGGCGCGGTGGTGAACCCGACCTGGTTGTTGACCACCACGTGGATGGTGCCGCCGGTGCGGTACCCGCGGAGCTGCGACAGGTTCAGCGTCTCGGCAACAACGCCCTGGCCGGCGAACGCGGCGTCGCCGTGGACCATGATGGGCAGGACGGGGAAGGCCTCGCCCTGGTCCAGGCGGTCCTGCTTGGCGCGCACGATGCCTTCGAGGACGGAGTCCACGGCTTCGAGGTGGGACGGGTTTGCGGCCAGGTAGACCTTGGTCTCGTTGCCGTTCTCCGACGTGAAGGTACCTTCTGTGCCGAGGTGGTACTTGACGTCGCCCGAGCCCTGGACGGAGCGGGGATCCTGAGTACCTTCAAATTCGCGGAACACCTGGGCGTAGGTCTTGCCGGCGATGTTGGTCAGGACGTTGAGGCGGCCGCGGTGGGCCATGCCGATGGCAACCTCGTCGAGGCCGTCGTCGGCCGCTTCCGAGATGACGGCGTCGAGCAGCGGAATCAGTGATTCGCCGCCTTCGAGGGAGAAGCGCTTCTGCCCGACGAACTTGGTCTGCAGGAAGGTTTCGAATGCTTCCGCGGCGTTGAGCCGGGAGACGATCCGGAGCTGCTCTTCACGGCTGGGCTTCGAGTAAGGGTGCTCGAGCTGGTCCTGGAACCACTTGCGTTCTTCCGGCTCCTGGATGTGCATGTACTCGATGCCGGTGGTGCGGCAGTAGGCGTCGCGGAGGACACCCAGGATGTCGCGGAACTTCAGCATCGGCTTTCCGCCGAAACCGCCCGTGGGCCACTCGCGGTCCAGGTCCCAGAGGGTCAGGCCATAGGTCAGGACGTCAAGGTCGGGGTGCTTGCGCTGTACGTACTCCAGCGGATCGGTGTCCGCCATCAGGTGGCCGCGCACGCGGAAGGAGTGGATCAGCTGCTGGATCCGGGCAACCTTGTTGATCTCGTCGGCCGGGTCGACCTGGAGGTCGGGGCTCCACCGTACGGGCTCGTAGGGGATGCGCAGTGCTTCGAAGATCTCGTCGTAGAAGTTCTGCGCACCCAGCAGCAGCTGGTGGACCAGCTTGAGGAACTCGCCGCTGCCGGCGCCCTGGATGACGCGGTGGTCGTACGTCGAGGTCAGGGTGAGGACCTTGCTGATGGCGTTCTGGGCGATGATCTTTTCGCTGGCACCCTGGAACTCGGCGGGGTAGTCGAGGGCGCCGACGCCGATGATGGCGGCCTGGCCCTTGGAGAGTCGCGGAACCGAGTGCACGGTGCCGATGCCGCCGGGGTTCGTCAGGGACACGGTGGTGCCCTGGTGGTCGTCGGCCGTGAGCTTGCCGTTGCGGGCGCGCTTGATCAGGTCCTCGTACGTGTGCCAGAACTCGGCGAAGTTGAGGGTTTCGGCCTTCTTGATGTTCGGGACCATCAGCAGGCGGGTGCCGTCAGGTTTGGGCATGTCGATGGCGATGCCGAAGTTGACGTGCGCCGGCTGGACTGCGACGGGCTTGCCGTCCACCTCGTCGTAGTACACGTTCATGGACGGGAACTGGGACAGGGCGCGGATCACGGCGTAGCCGATGAGGTGCGTGAAGGAGACTTTGCCGCCGCGGGCCCGGGCGAGGTTCGAGTTGATGACCACGCGGTTATCAATCAGCAGCTTCGCCGGGATGGCGCGCACGCTGGTGGCGGTGGGAACCTCAAGGCTGGTGACCATGTTGGTGGCGATGGCCTTGGCCGGTCCGCGGAGGACGGAGACGACGTCCTCTTCCGGAGCGGTGGGTGCCTTGACGTTCTTGGGCAGCTGGGCCGGGATGGGCTGGGCTCCGGCGGCGGGCTTCCGGCCGCCGTCGCGAGCTTCCGTGGCGGGAGCCTTTTTCGCAGGTGCCGCGGCCGCGGGTGCTGCGGCCGGTGCTGCTGCGGGCGCAGGCGGTGCGGCGGCCGGCGACGGTGCCGGTGCTGCAGGTGCCGCGTTCACAATAGGCATCTTGGTTGTGGGAGGGTTCGCTGCGGCATTCGCCGAGTGTCCGTTGGAAGAAGAACTGCTGCCTGAGTCGAACGATTCAAACAGCGGCCACCACTTGGCATCCACAGCGTTCTTGTCCTGCTGATACTGCTCGTACAGTTCATCAACGAGCCACTCGTTCCCGCCAAATTCCTCTGGTAGACGGTGGCTTGGCTGCTCTGGCACTTGAAATACGCCTCTTCCATGAGTTTGATTTCTCTGCCGGCCATACGGTGCTACAGCACTCTGACGGACCGGTTTCCCTGAGTCCTCTGAACCCAGACCTTTGCAAGTCTAGTAACCCCGATGTGGTATCTGCCAATAAGGGTGACCCAAATCATGAAGTGACGTTCTGGCCGTTGATTATGGCGGCTGGAAGAGACCCCGGATGGTGTCCCCGGGTATGGGGATCCGGAGTCCGCTGCCGGTGCCGGGGGAACGGGCCGGGGACAGGTGCTCCTGTAGACTGAAATCCTTATGGACAGTAAATCTAGGTGCCGGCCTGGGGGCTGTCAGCGGAGCATGAACCACAGCGCCGCACAGCCCACCCGCAGAGCCGGCAAACCCCGAACACGCGCCCATCATCTGCTGTCGGCCTCCCCGGTCGAATTCCCCGGGGACAGGGCATCCGCCGACCACCCTCCGCCGGACCGATATTCCAGCCCCGTGATTCCCGGACCCCTGTCCGGGCCGGCGGGGTGCTGAATGGAATGGCTACTCCTGGCGGCAGGACTGCTGCTGATCGCCGGCACGGGCTTCTTCGTCGCCGTCGAATTCTCCCTGATCGCCCTTGACCAGCCGACGGTCCAGCGCGCCGTCGACGCCGGTGACACCGGTGCCGTGCCACTGCTGGCCTGCCTCAAATCGTTGTCGACCCAGCTCTCAAGCTGCCAGCTGGGCATTACCCTCACCACGCTGCTCACCGGCTACGTCATGGAACCGTCGGTGGGCCGCCTCCTGGAGGGCCCGCTCACTGCCCTTGGCCTGCCCCAGGTTGCTGCGGCCTCAATTTCGCTGGTCCTCGCCATGGTGCTGGCCACGCTGCTGTCGATGCTCCTGGGCGAACTCGTTCCCAAGAACATGGCCATCGCGTTGTCCTTCCCCGTCGGCAAGGCCCTGGCCCGGCCGCAACTGATCTTCACCGCGGTCTTCAGGCCGGCCATCGTGGTCCTCAACGGCTTTTCCAACCGGGTGCTCCACATCTTCGGGATGGAAGCCAAGGAAGAGATTTCCGGCGCCCGCACCCCGTCCGAGCTGGCGTCACTGGTGCGCCGCTCGGCGGCGATGGGAACGCTCGACGCCGGTACGGCCAACTTCGTGTCCCGCACCTTGAACTTCTCCTCCAGGACCGCGGCCGACGTCATGACGCCGCGCATCCGGGTGGAGATGGTCGATGCCGACCAGCCGGTCTCCGACATCGTTGACGCGGCGCGCCGCACTGGTTATTCACGGTTCCCCGTGATTGGCGATTCCGCGGACGACATCAAGGGCCTGGTTCATGTCAAGAAGGCCGTGGCCGTGCCTTGGGACAGGCGGCACAAGCTTGAGGCCGGCGCCATCATGACCGAAGTCCTCCGGGTTCCCGAAACCATCCACCTTGACGCCCTGCTGGCGGAACTCCGCGAGGGCAACCTCCAGCTGGCTGTGGTCCTCGACGAATACGGTGGCACCGCAGGCATTGCCACGCTTGAGGACCTGGTCGAGGAAATTGTGGGCGAGGTAGCCGACGAGCACGACAAGGTGCGGCCGGGGCTGCTGCAGAGCGCTTCCGGGGACTGGTATTTCCCGGGACTCCTGCGCCCGGACGAGTTGTCCGAGCAGATCCCGGGCCTGACGGTCCCGGACGAATCGGCCTACGAAACCGTGGGTGGTTACGTGATGAGCAAACTCGGCCGGATCGCAGCGGTGGGGGACACGGTGGCCGTCGATGGCGGAACGCTGAGCGTCACCCGGATGGACGGGCGCCGCATCGACCGTATCTGCTTCCGGCCGGCTGCCCCTGAACCGGACAGCAACAACGACGGGAGCGCATCATGAGCGACTGGGCCGGCATCGTCTGGCTGGCGTTCCTGCTGCTCGGCAACGCGTTCTTCGTGGCGGCCGAGTTCGCCATCATGTCCGCCCGGCGCAGCCAGATTGAACCATTGGCGGAGTCCGGGTCAAAGCGGGCCCAAACCACCCTGAAGGCGATGGAGAACGTGTCGCTGATGCTGGCCTGCGCCCAGCTTGGCATCACGGTGTGCTCGCTGCTGATCCTGCTGGTGGCCGAGCCCGCGATCCACCACCTCCTCGCCGCGCCGCTGGAGCTGGTGGGCCTGCCCGTGGAGGTGGCCGATATCGCCGCGTTCGCTGTTGCCCTGATGTTCGTGACCTTCCTGCACGTCACCTTTGGCGAGATGGTGCCCAAGAACATTTCGGTCTCGGTCGCTGACAAGGCGGCAATGTTCCTTGCCCCGCCGCTGGTCTTCGTGGCACGGCTGGTTCACCCCGTCATCTCGGTGCTGAACTGGTCGGCGAACCACATCCTCAAGCTGTTGCGGATCGAGCCCAAGGATGAGGTCAACTCGTCCTTCACGCTCGAGGAGGTCCAGTCCATCGTGCAGGAATCCACCCGGCACGGACTGGTGGACGACGACGCCGGCCTGATCACCGGAGCCCTGGAGTTCTCCGAATACACGGCGGGGGACATCATGGTGCCGCTGGACAGCCTGGTCATGCTCAAGGCTGCCACCACCCCGGTGGAGTTTGAGAAGGCCGTCAGCCGCACGGGCTTTTCACGGTTCCCCATGCTGGACGAGGACGATCTTTTGTACGGCTACCTGCACGTCAAGGATGTGCTGTCCATCCCTGCGGCGGCCTACGAGCTGCCGATCGCAGAAAGCCGGGTCCGTTCCCTGGCCAACCTGGCCCTCGGCGATGAAATCGAAAAGGCCATGTCCGTCATGCAGCGGACAGGCTCGCACCTTGCCCGCGTCATCGGTAAGGACGGCAACACCCAGGGCATCCTGTTCCTTGAGGACGTGATTGAACAGCTGGTTGGTGAGATCCGGGATGCCACCCAGGCCACCGGCATCCGCCGGCTGGGGCAACCCAACGGGGGATAGGCGCTGCAGTGCCGGTGAGCCCGGTCCCTGGGGGGTCCAGAGGGCCGGGCTTACCCATACCTAAATAGGAATGATTCCTATTTAGGTATAAGCTGGGCACCTGTTGTTCCCCTCCCCAGTGAACCGAGGTTTTCCGTGCACCGCTCCGCCGTCCGTCCGCCCCTGGCCGCCCTTGCCGGCCTTGGCTTGCTGCTCTCCGGATGCAGCGCCCAGCCGGACAACGCTTCGCCGGGGGCGCAGTCCGGTGGCACTGGAATCAATGTGGTTGCCTCCACCAACGTCTACGGCGACATCGCGTCGTCAGTGGGTGGCGACAAGGTCAGCGTAACTTCGATCATCACCAAGACCAGCCAGGACCCGCACTCCTACGAGGCAACCGCCCAGGACCGGCTGGCGGTGTCCAAGGCCGACCTGGTGATCACCAACGGCGGCGGGTACGACGACTTCATGAATACCCTGGTGGACGGCAGCAAGCTCGACGCCGGAAACGTGCTTGACGCCGTAGAACTCTCCGGCCTGGAGCATTCCGGCGAGGAGGCTGAGCCCTCCGCCAGTGCCGATGCCTCGGCAGGAGACCACGGGCATGACCATGGCGATTTCAACGAACACGTCTGGTACAGCCTCCATGCCATGGAACATCTCGCCGACGAGCTGGAAGCCAAACTGTCGGCCCGGGCGCCGGAATCCGCGCAGGAGTTCAAGGCCAACGCTGCCTCCTTCAAGTCGTCGCTGGAGGAATTGCACGGAAAGCTGGACACGCTGAAGGCGTCAGGCGGCGGAGCCCGGGTGGCTGTCACGGAACCCGTGCCGCTCTATCTCCTGGAAGACGCAGGCCTGGTCAACGCGACCCCCGCGGACTACACCGCAGCGATCGAGGAAGGCACGGACGTGCCGCCCGCCGTCCTCAGGGCGGCCACAGACCTGATGTCCGGCAAGTCCGTTCGGATGCTCGCCTACAACGAACAGACCGAAGGGCCCCAGACCGAGGCCCTGAAGAAGGCGGCGGAGGCCGCAGGCGTCCCGGTGGTGGACTTTAACGAAACCCTCCCCGAAGGCAAGACGTACCTGCAGTGGATGACGGACAATGTGGACAACATCAGCACGATCCTGGAGAGCAAATAGGTGGAACCAGTCGTCAGCCTTACCGGAGCGTCCCTGAAGTTCGGCGAGCGGACGCTCTGGGAGGACCTCGACCTGGACATCAACCCCGGCGAGTTCTTTGCGGTCCTCGGACCCAACGGAAGCGGTAAAACGAGTTTCCTGAAAGTCCTGCTCGGCCTCCAAAACCTCCACCGCGGCAACGTCGATATCGGCGGCAAGCCCGTGGAGCGTGGCAGCAGGCTGATTGGCTACGTCCCGCAACAAAAATCCTTTGCTCCCGACACCCCCATGCGCGCCCGCGACCTGGTGGGACTGGGCGTGGACGGCCACCGCTGGGGGCTGCGGCTCCCGTCGGCGAAGACCAGCCGCCGGATCGACGGACTCCTGGACCTGGTGGGCGCAGCCGACTACGCGAAGGTGCCTGTGGGCCAGCTGTCGGGCGGCGAGCAGCAACGGCTGCGGGTGGCCCAGGCCCTTGCCTCGGACCCCCAGGTGCTCCTGTGCGACGAGCCGCTCCTCTCACTCGACCTGCACCACCAGCAGGCAGTCAGCGCGCTGATCAACAACCAGTGCCGCGAACGCAACAGCGCCGTGGTGTTCGTAACCCACGAAATCAATCCGATCATCGACTACGTAGACAGGGTGCTGTACCTGGCTGGCGGCCGGTTCAGGGTGGGAACACCGGAAGACGTCATGACCACCGAAGTGCTGTCCGACCTGTACGGAAGCCATGTTGAGGTCATCCGGGCAAATGGCCGGTTGGTGGTGGTTGGACTCCCTGACGCCACCACCCACCACCATGCCGAAACGCATGAGCTGGCGGGGGAGGTTGCCTGATGGACGCTGACAGCATCCTCGGAGCCATCTTCAACTTCGACAACTACGGTGAGCTGCTGGTCCTGGTGCAGAACTCCATCTGGGCCGGAGCCATCCTGGGCCTCCTGGGCGGCCTGGTGGGAACCTTCGTCATGAAGCGGGACCTCGCCTTCGCGGTGCACGGCATCTCCGAGCTGTCATTCGCCGGTGCGGCGTTCGCCCTGCTCATCGGCGCCGATATTGTCTTTGGTTCCCTCGTCGGCTCCGTCGCCGCGGCACTCCTGCTGGGGCTGATGGGCGTCAGGGCGCGGGACAAGAACTCGATCATCGGCGTCATCATGCCTTTCGGGCTCGGCCTGGGAATCCTCTTCCTGTCCCTTTATGAGGGCCGCGCCGCCAACAAGTTCGGCCTGCTGACCGGCCAGATCGTGTCCGTCGACACGGTCCAGCTCCAGGCGCTGGCAGGAACCGCCGTGGTGGTCATGCTCGCGCTCGTTGCCATGTGGCGGCCGCTGAACTTCGCCAGCGTGGATCCCGAGCTTGCCGAAGCACGGGGTGTTCCGGTGCGGACCCTGGCCATTGTCTTCATGGTCCTACTGGGCGTCAGTGTGGCGTTGTCCATCCAGGTGGTGGGCGCCCTGCTGGTGCTGGCCCTGCTGATTACGCCTGCTGCAGCCGCGCTTCGGGTGACATCCTCCCCTGTGGCCGTGGTGGCGCTGAGCGTGGCCTTCGCTGTGACGGCGACGGTGGGCGGAATCCTGCTGGCCCTCGGCGGACGGATTCCCATCAGCCCCTACGTGACCACGTTGTCGTTCCTGATCTATGTGGTGTGCCGCGTCATCGGATCGGTCCGGCAGCGCAGGGGCATCAACGGGCGGGTCCTGCAACCGCGCTGACAGGATTCGGCCGGAAAGCCTCCGGGCTTAGAGCCGGCCGGCGGCCTTGAGCGCGGTGCAGTCCGGGCAGAGGCCAAAGATTTCCACGGTGTGCGCCACCTCGGTGAAACCGTGCTCGGCAGCGGTGCGGGCAGCCCAGGTTTCGACGGCGGGCGCCTCCACCTCCACGGCCCTGCCGCAGTTGCGGCACAACAGGTGGTGGTGGTGCTCCGTGACGGCGCAGCGCCGGTAGACGGCTTCGCCTTCGCCGTTGCGCAGCACGTCCACCAATCCCTCGTCCGCGAGCGACTGGAGGATTCGGTAGGCGGTTGCCAGGGATACCGAGACGCCCTGGTTCTGCAGGATCCTGTACAGCTCCTGGGTGCTGACGAAGTCGTCCAGTTCGTCCAGTGCAGCGCTGACGGCACGGCGCTGCTTGGTGACGCGCTGTTCCTTGCCGGCACCCGCAGGCGGGGCAGGCGGGGTGGAATCAGCCTTGGCGCCGAGCGGCATGGATGAACTCGCTTCCGTGGTGTTGGTGGCAACTATCAAGATTACCAGCCGGAGCTCCGTGGACACCTTTCCGGGGGCCGCCCTAGGCTGGCGATATGAAGCTGACGAAATACACCCATGCCTGTGTCCGCCTCGAGAAGGACAACCGGGTCCTGGTGATCGACCCCGGCAACTTCTCCGAAACCGGGGAGGCGCTGGCCGGTGTGGAATCGGTGCTGGTGACCCACGAACATGCTGACCATATCGACGTCGACGCAGTGGCAGGTGCCCTTCGCAACAACAAGGATCTATCGCTGTATGCCCCCGCAGGCGTCGCGGCGCAGATGCGCTCCGAAGCCGGGGACGCGCAGGACCGCATCCACGCCGTGGAACCGGGCTCCTCATTCCAGGCAGCAGGATTCGATATCCGGAGCTTCGGCGGCCAGCATGCACTGATCCACCCGCAGATTCCGGTGGTGGCGAACATCGGCTACCTGCTGGATGAAAACCTGTACCACCCGGGCGACTCGTTCATCATCCCCGACGGCATCAGTGTGAAGACCCTCCTGGTCCCGTTGCATGCGCCCTGGAGCAAGGCCGGTGAGGTGGTGGACTTCGTGGTGGGCGTGCGCGCGCCGAAAGCCTTCCAGATCCATGACGGACTGCTCAACGATAACGGCCTGAAGATCGTAGAGGCCCACGTCAAGCGGATCGGTGCCAAGTATGGGACCGACTATGTCCACCTGGCTGCAGGGGAGTCCGTGGAAATCTAGGCTCCCGTCCACCGGCCGGTCTCGAAGAACTCCGCGATGACCGCTTCCCACGGCGCGGGTTCAAGGCCTTGGGAGGCCAGCCACTGGGCGTTGTGGTAGCTGCCCGCGTAGCGTTCGCCGCCGTCGCACATCAGCGAGACGACGCTGCCGTGGCGGCCGTCCGCCAGCATCTCCGCGATCAGCTGCCAGACGCCCCAGAGGTTGGTTCCCGTCGACGGGCCGGCATGGAGCCCGGCGAGGGAACGGAGGTGCCGCATGGCAGCCACCGACGCTGCGTCAGGGACCTGGACCATCCGGTCGATCACGGACGGCACGAAACTCGGTTCCATGCGCGGCCGCCCGATCCCTTCGATGCGGGACGGCAGCCCCGTGGCGGGGCCAGTGGCGCCGGTCCTCCCGCCAAGCCAGCCCGGGTAGAAAGCTGAATTCTCGGGATCCACCACAAGCAGCTGCGTGGGGTGGCTGTGGTACCGGAGGTAGCGGCCGATGGTGGCGCTGGTGCCGCCGGTTCCGGCTCCCACCACGATCCAGTCCGGCACCGGATGCTCTTCCTGGCTGAGCTGGCCGAAGATGGATTCGGCGATGTTGTTGTTGCCACGCCAGTCAGTGGCCCGTTCGGCATACGTGAACTGGTCCATGTAGTGCCCGTTGGAGGTGGCGGCCACCTCTTCCGCCGCCGAATACACATCGGAGGCGTGGTCCACCAGGAGGCAGGAACCGCCGAACTGTTCGATCAGGGCGATCTTTTCGGGGCTGGTGCTGCGCGCCATGACCGCGACGAACGGCAGCCCCAGCAGTTGGGCGAAGTAGGCCTCGGAGACGGCGGTGCTGCCGCTGGAGGCCTCGACGATGGTGGTACCGGGACGGATCCAGCCGTTGACCAGGCCGAAGAGGAAGAGGGAACGTGCCAGCCGGTGCTTCAGGCTCCCTGACCGGTGCGTGGACTCGTCCTTCAGGTAAAGCTGGACGCCCCAGTGCTCCGGCAGCGGAATGGAATAGAGATGGGTGTCGGCGGAGCGGTTGTTTTCCGCCGTAATCCTGCGGATCGCCTGGTCGGCCCAATCCCGGTCCTGCCGCCCACGGCCGCTCCCGTCCGCACCCGCCCTGCTGCCGTCGCCTGCGTTGCCCCCGCCTGCATAACCGTTGTATCCGTTTGCCACCGCACCAGCCTACCCGCGGACGGGAGCGCGCCGCCTAGAGTGGAAGCACAATGGCAACCACCCAAGGAGAACGATGAATCCCCTGATGGACGTGGCCCGGCTGACGGAGCTCCTCGCTGAAGGCCGGCGCACCGTACTGCTGGACGTGCGCTGGGCGCTGGGGGATCCGCACGGCAGGGAACACTACCTCGCAGGCCATCTGCCCGGCGCCGTGTTCGTGGACCTGGCCACGGAACTCGCTGCCCACGCAGAGCCCAGGCGGGGGAGGCACCCCTTGCCCGCTCCCGCCGACTTCCAGGCGGCCGCCCGCCGCTGGGGAATCAACGACGGCGACGTGGTGGTGGCGTACGACGACACCGGAAACATGGCCGCCGCCAGGGCGTGGTGGATGCTGCGGAACGCCGGGTTGCCCGAGGCATACCTGCTCGACGGCGGATTGGGCGCCTGGCGTGCCGCCGGCCTGGCAATTGAAACGGGCCCGGTGCAGCCGGTCCCAGGCAACGTCACCTTGGGCGACGGAGCCATGCCTGTGGTCGACGCCGCTGCTGCCGCCACCTGGGCGGCCAGCGGGCTCCTGCTCGATGCGCGGGCGGGGGAGCGGTACCGCGGCGAGGTTGAGCCGGTGGACCCGCGTGCCGGTCACATCCCCGGGGCCGTCAGCGCGCCGACGTCGGAGAATGTCGACGGGACCGGCGCATTCCTGCCGGCGGCCGTGTTGAGGAGCAGGTTCGAGGTGCTGGGCGTCCGTGAAGAGACACCCGTGGCCGTGTACTGCGGTTCCGGCGTGACTGCCGCGCACCAGGTGGCTGCGCTGGCCGCCGCGGGATTTACGGCGGCGCTGTACCCGGGTTCGTTCTCCGAGTGGTCCAACCATCCGGACCTGCCGGTGGCCACAGGCCCCGAACCCGGACGCACCACCCGGGGGCCGGCTGGAAACGGCGCCGCAGGCAAGGGTAGCGTCGCACTATGACCCCAGGACGCCCCGTTCCCCCGCCCCTTGCCAAACCCATCGAACCCGCCGCCGACCTCCCCGGCAGCCGTCTCCCCGCCAACGGGGTCGAGGGCCTGCTGGCGGCAGCCCGCGGAGCCGTGTCCCAGGACAGCGGACTGGTCCCGCTGACTGTCGCCCGGCGCGCACCCAAGGCCGACGACGTCGAAATCGCCATTGAATTCTGCGGCCTCTGCCATTCAGACGTCCATGCCGCCCGGGGTGAGTGGGGCGGCCAAACCTACCCGCTGATCCCAGGCCACGAGATTGTGGGACGGGTCAGCCGGGTCGGTGCCGGCGTCACGGACTTCGCCGTGGGTGACCGCGTGGGTGTCGGCTGCATCGTGGATTCCTGCCGGGAATGCGAAAGCTGCCTCGACGGCCTGGAACAGTACTGCGAAAACGGCATGACCGGAACGTACGGCGCCACGGACCGGAGGAACGGTGACGCCATGACCCAGGGCGGCTACTCCTCCTCAATCGTGGTGGACCGACGGTACATCCTCCGCATCCCGGACGCACTGGACCCGGCTGCCGCCGCGCCGCTGCTCTGCGCCGGTGTGACAACTTACTCCCCGCTGCGGCACTTCGATGTTGAAGAAGGCGACGTAGTGGGTGTGGTGGGCCTGGGCGGACTCGGGCACATGGCAGTCAAGCTGGCCAAAGCCATGGGTGCACGGGTGGTCGTTTTTACCACCTCGGAATCCAAGGTGGCCGCCGCGCTGGAGCTGGGAGCTGACGAGGTGGTCCTGTCCCGGGACGCGGACGCCATGGCAAGCGCCAACCGGACCATCGACGTCATCATCGACACCGTGGCGGCACCGCACGACCTGAACGCGCTGTTCCGCACCCTCCGCGTGGACGGCGCCCTGTTCCAGCTCGGCCTGCCGTCCGGGGAGATGCCTCCGGTCAATCCGCGGACCCTCATCCGCCGCCGAGTGGCCTATGCCGGCTCGCTGATCGGCGGTATCGCAGAAACACAGGAGATGCTGGACTTCTGCGCGGAACACGGCGTGCTGGCCGACATCGAAGTGGTCGGTGCGCACCAGCTTGATGAGGCTTACGACCGGATGGTTGCCGGCGACGTCAAATACCGTTTCGTGCTGGACGCCGGAACCCTTCAGTCACCCGCCAAGGAGGCAGACGCATGAGCACGCTTTTCACCAAGATCCTAAACGGCGAGATTCCCGGCCGGTTTGTGTGGCGCGAGGACGGGGTCGGCGCTTTCCTCACCACCGGCCCCCTGGCTGACGGCCACACCCTGGTGGTCCCCACCGAAGAAGTGGACCGGTGGACGGACGCGTCGCCGGAGACGCTGACGAAAGTCATGGAGGTGGCAAGGCGGATCGGCGCAGTCCAGGTGGACATCTTTGGCGCGAGCCGGGCCGGGCTGATCGTGGCCGGGTACGAGATCAACCACCTGCACGTCCACGTGTGGCCGTCCCGGACCATGGCTGACTTCGACTTCGGATCCGCGGACCAGAACCCGGACCCTGCCGTGCTGGATGCCAATGCCGCCAAACTCCGCGAGGGGCTCCGGGCCGCCGGGTACGGGGAGTTTGTCCCGGCTGACTAGGCCCTGCTGATTGCCGGCGAGATGTGCCGGCAATCAGCAGCCCGGTGGGGTCCGTTACGCGCGGCGGGGCGTCATCGCCACCGTGCCGGCGTAGGTAAAGCCTCCGCCGAACCCGAAGAGCAATGCCGGGACGTCCGCAGGGATTTTGCCGGAGTGCCACCACTTACTCAAGCCGAGCGGCACGCTGGCAGCAGACGTGTTCCCCGATTCGGTGACATCGGTGATGACAACGCGGTCCGTCATGCCCAGGGCCTCGGCCAGCGGCTCGATGATGCGCAGGTTGGCCTGGTGCGCGGCCAGCACCTGGATGTCGTCCAGGGTCAGGCCTGCGCGGGCAACGGTCTCGCGGGCGCGCTCCGGTGCCTTGGTGAGGGCCCAGCGCAACACCTCGCGGCCGTTCTGGGCGAAGCGTCCCGAGGGCGGGGAGATCTTGACGGCGTCGGCCATGCCGATTTCCGAACCCCACACCACCGGGCCGATCCGCGGGGTGGCGGAGGGGCGCACGACGGCGGCGCCCGCACCATCGGCGGTGAGCACCGCCGTCGCACGGTCCGTCCAGTCAGTCACCGCCGAGAGGGTCTCGGCCCCCACCACGATCGCGTGCGAGGCGCTTCCCATGCGGATGGCCTGGTCGGCGATGCCCAGGGCGTACTCGAATCCCGAACAGGCCGTGTTGACGTCCATGATGGCGGGTCCCCGGCCGTCCCGTCCCAGCCCGAGGGCTGCTGACACGCGTCCGGCGGTGTTGGGTGACCGCTCGGCTGCAGTGGTGGTGGCCACGACGACGAGGTCGATGTCCGCGGCCGGAACGCCTGAGTCTTCCAGCGCCATCCGTGCGGCGGGAATGGCGAGGTCCACTACGGTTTCGCCTTCCGCGGCGATCCGCCTCGTGATGATGCCGGTGCGCTGGCGGATCCATTCGTCGTTGGTGTCCATCATGCCTTCGAGCTCATGGTTGTCCATGACGCGCACCGGCTGTGCGTGGCCAAAGCCGGCTATCTCGGTGCCGGCTGGCCCGTGGGCAAGCGAAATCTCCATGGGGTTTCCTCTCGTGGGGTAAGTTGCCCGCTATGCCGGGGCCAGGGCCTTGTTGAGTACGGTGCGGATGCGCTTCTCCGAGACGGAGTAGGCAGTTCCAAGTTCGACGGCGAAGAGGCTCACCCGGAGTTCCTCGAGCATCCAGCGCACCTGGGTTAACTCATGCCCGGCGCGCCGCCCCGGCAGCAGCGCCGAGACGGCATCGTCGTAGTCGTCTTCGAGACGCTGGACCACGGCCATGTTGAGGGCGTCGCGCTGGACGTTGCCCGGCAGGCGTTCCAGCCGTTTCTCGATGGCAGTGAGGTACCGGGGCAGCTGGCTGAGCTGCGCGTAGCCCGTGCGTGCCACAAAACCGGGGTAGACCAGCTGTTCCAGCTGGCTTTTGACGTCGTTCAGGGCGCTGATCAGCGACAGGCTGGTGGTGCCCTTGAGCTGCTTTTCGATCCGGCGGGTGCTGGCGAGGATGCGCTCCACGACGGCAGTCACGCTGAACACGGTGTCGATCAGCTCCGCACGGACCACCTCATAGAGCCGGTCGAAGGCGTTCCTGTCCCACGGCAGCTCAGCCGGGGTGAGCTTATCGATGGCCGCCAGCGCGCAGTCGGCGATCAGGGCTGACACTGAGCCGTGCGGATTTTGGCTGAAGGTGAGCTTTTCGGTGTTGCTCAGGTGTTCGAGGACGTAGCGGTCCGGCGCCGGGACGCGCAACGCCAGCAGGCGGATGACACCGCCCCGCATGGCGTCCAGTTGCTCATCCGGCGTCTGGAATACCTGCAGCGACACGGATGTGCCCTGGTCCACCAGCGCCGGGTACCCGGTCACCGTATGGCCCTTGACCATGTTGCTGACCTTGCGCTCTACGGTGCCGAAGCTCCACTCCGTCAGGCCGTCGCGCTCCACGAATCCGGCAGCGGCCTGGCTGTCGCCGGCGTTGGTGGGGGCGGGCTGCCCGGCCGGCGCCGCTCCGGCGTCGCGCGTTGCTCCGGCTGGAGCGGCCCCGGACGGCCCTTGGCCCTTGCCTTGGGCCTTCGCGCGGGTCGTGGTGGCGGGCGTGGCTCCGAGGGACTCGGCAATGGCGCGCCGGGTAGCCGGGGCGAGGCTCTCCTGGAGCGCCGCAAGGTCCTTGCCTTCGCCCAGGGCCTTGCCTTTGCTATCTACCACCGTGAAGCTCACGCGCAGGTGCGGCGGCACGGCGTCCCAGTTCCACGAGCCGGGGGGAATGACCGCTCCGCGGAGGCGGCGCAGGGCCAGCTCCAGTGACGGTTCCAGCCCGTCCGTGGCGGGATCGAAGTCGGCCTCAAGCAGCGCCACGGCCTGGCGTGCCACGTCGGGGGCCGGGACAAAGTTCTTCCGCACCTGTTTTGGCAGCGATTTGATCAGGGCCGTCACCAGCTCCACGCGCTGTCCGGGGATCAGCCACCGGAACGGGGCGTCATCGAGCTGGTTGAGGAACAGCACGGGAACTTCCGCCGTCACGCCGTCGGAGGGGTTCGGGGGAGACCCGGGGGCCACCGGGTGGAACTCGTAGGTCAGCGGAAGTTCGAAGCCCTTATGAAGCCAGGTCTTCGGGTAGGCGGCCTCGTCAAGGTCTTCGGCATCGTCACTGAGCAGGAGTGCCTTGTCGAAGTCCAGCAGGTCGGGATTGTCCCGGCGGGCATCCTTCCACCACTTGTCGAAGTGGCGTTCCGAGACCACATCGGCGCCCACCCGGGCGTCGTAGAAGTCGAAGAGCGTGTCGTCGTCGACCATCAGGTCACGGCGCCGCATCCGGGCTTCAAGCTCTTCCACCTCGTGCAGGAGGGCACGGTTGCGGTGGAAGAACTTGTGGTGGGTGCGCCAGTCGCCCTCCACCAGGGCGTGCCGGATGAACAGCTCCCTCGCCACCACCGGGTCCACCCGGCCATAGTTGATCCGCCGCTGGGCGATGATGGGGACACCGTAGAGGGTCACCTTCTCGTAGGCCATGACGGCGCCCTGGCGCGTTGACCAGTGCGGCTCGCTGTAGCTGCGCTTCACCAGGTCCGGTGCCACCTGCTCGGCCCAGTCGGGATCGAACTTCGCGGCCACCCTGGCCCACAGCCGGCTGGTTTCCACCAATTCGGCAGCCATGACGAACGTAGGTGACTTCTTGAACAATGCGGAGCCCGGGAAGATGGCGAACCGGCTGCCCCGGGCACCGGCATATTCGCGCTTGCGTTCGTCCAGGATGCCGATGTGGCTCAGCAGCCCGGACAGCAGGCTGATGTGGACACCCTCGTGGTTCCCCACCGGATCCGTGAGCCGCTTGTTGTCCAGGCTGATGCCCAGCGGGCGGGCCAGCTGGCGCAGCTGGGTGAACAGGTCCTGCCACTCCCGGACCCGGAGATAGTTGATGAACTCCGCCCGGCACAGGCGGCGGAACGCCGACGACGACAGTTCCTGCTGCTTCTCCTGCAGGTAGTTCCAGAGGTTCAGGTAACCGGTGAAGTCCGAGTTTTCGTCCTTGAACCGGTTGTGCTTCTCTGCCGCCAGTTGCTGCTTGTCCGTGGGGCGCTCGCGCGGGTCCTGGATGGTGAGCGCAGCGGCGAGGATCATGACTTCCCGCACGCAGTTGCGTTTGCCGGCCTCCACGATCATGCGGCCCAGGCGGGGGTCCACGGGCAGCTGGGCAAGTTTCTGCCCGACGGCGGTGAGGCCGCCGCCCTGGGGTCCGCCCCGGGTGCCTGTTTCCGCCTGCCCGGCCTTGCCTTGGGACCGCGGGGGAGCCAGGGCGCCGAGCTCGCGAAGGAGGGTGACGCCGTCGTTGATGGCCCGGGTTTCCGGCGGTTCGACGAAGGGGAATTCCTCCACGTCCTTGGGTCCGCGTGCCACGCCCATGGCGGTCATCTGCAGGATTACTGCTGCCAAGTTGGTTCGCAGGATCTCAGGATCGGTGAACTGGGGGCGGGACTCGAAGTCCTCCTCCGAGTACAGCCGGATGGCGATGCCGTCAGAGACGCGGCCACAGCGGCCGGACCGCTGGTTGGCTGAGGCCTGGGAAACCCGTTCGATGGGCAGCCGCTGGACCTTGGTGCGGTGTGAGTACCGCGAGATGCGGGCCGTGCCGGTATCGATGACGTATTTGATGCCGGGGACCGTCAGCGAGGTTTCTGCCACGTTGGTGGCCAGCACGATCCGGCGCTTGCTGCCCGGGTGGAAGACCTTGTGCTGTTCCTGCAGGCTCAGGCGGGCGAAGAGCGGTAGCACCTCGGTGCCTGCGAGCCGGCGGTTCCCCTGGATGCGCGCCTGGAGTGCTTCGGCGGCGTCTCGGATCTCGCGCTCGCCGGAGAAGAACACGAGGATGTCGCCCGGGGCTTCCGCCGCGAGTTCGTCCACGGCGTCGCAGACGGCGTCCAGGGGGTCGCGGTCCTCTTCAAGCTCGTCGTCCGAGGCGTCATCGTCTTCCTCCCTGGGCTGGGAGAGGGGGCGGTAACGGATTTCCACCGGGAAGGTACGGCCGGAGACCTCGATGATGGGTGCCGGTGTTTCCGGCGTGCCGAAGTGGTGGGCGAAGCGCTCGGGATCGATGGTGGCCGAGGTGATGATGAGTTTCAGGTCCGGCCGCTGGGGGAGGATCCGCTTCAGGTAGCCGAGGATGAAGTCGATGTTGAGGCTGCGCTCATGGGCTTCATCAATGATGATGGCGTTGTACTTGCGGAGCAGCTTGTCGCGCTGGATCTCGGCCAGCAGGATGCCGTCGGTCATCAGTTTGACCTTGGTGGCCTTGCTGACTTCGCCGGTGAAGCGGACCTGGAACCCCACCTCCTGGCCGATCTCCACGCCCAGTTCCTCGGCGATGCGTTCGGCGACGGTGCGGGCGGCGAGCCGGCGCGGCTGGGTGTGGCCGATCAGCCCGTTCTCGCCCAGGCCCAGTTCCAGGCACATCTTGGGGATCTGGGTGGTCTTTCCGGAACCGGTCTCGCCGGCAATGATAGTCACCTGGTTGGCCGCAATGGCTGCCATCAGGTCCTCGCGGCGCTCGGAGACCGGCAGCTCGGCGGGATAGGAAATGTGAAAAGTCATGGCTGCAGACAGTCTACTGCGGCGGGGCCGGCTCCCTGTGGTTCGACTGCCTGCGGCGGTTGCTGGTGGCTAGAAGATGCGGAGGGTGTAGTTGGTGCTGGGCAGGTCCAGCGCGGACCAGTCCTGGTGCGAAGCGACGGGCGGCGTGTGCCCGCGGCCGTCGCTGAGGAGTGCCGCCACGGTGGCCGCGGCGACGAGGAGGAGGACGATGATGAGGATGGCTGCGAAGATTTCCATATCTCCATGCTTCTCCTGTGGACCGGCAGGAAACAGTGGCAGAAATGCCCAAAAAGGGAAAATTTCTGCCATACTGAAGACATGCTGAAAACCGTGGCAGTGATCGTGGTTCCCAACTTCTCGATGTTCGAATTCGGCACCGCCTGCGAGGTGTTCGGAATCGACCGCTCGGACCGGGGGAGCGGCGTTCCCGCTTTTGAATTCCGGGTCTGCACGCCGTCGCCGGGGGACGTGCCGCTGAAATCCGGCCTGTCCATGAACGTCAAACTCGGCCTCGAAGCGACAAAGGACGCGGACCTGGTGATCATGGCCCCGTTCGGACGCGACCAGGACCTGCCGGAATCGCTCCTGGATGCCCTGCGCGCCGCTGATGCCAGGGGAGCCTGGGTCATGTCCATCTGTTCCGGCGCTTTCGCCCTGGCCCGGGCCGGGCTGCTGGATGGCCGCCGCTGCACCACGCACTGGCATTACTCGGACCAGCTGGCCGCGTCCTATCCGGCCGCCCGGGTCGATGAAAACGTCCTGTATGTCCAGGACGGCAACATCATCTCCTCCGCCGGAACCGCCGCAGGCATTGACGCCTGCCTGCACCTGGTGCGGGTGGAGCTCGGCGCACAGGTTGCCTCCGCCATCGCACGGGACATGGTGGTTCCCCCGCACCGTGACGGCGGCCAGGCCCAGTTCATCGACAGGCCCATGCCCACCTGCGGCTCGGCGCCCATGGAGGCACTGCTGCGCTGGATGGTACAGAACCTTGACCGTGAGCACTCGGTCAATGAACTGGCGGCCCGGGTGCACATGTCAGCGCGCACGTTCGCACGGAAGTTCCGGTCGGAAACCGGGGCCACGCCCGCCGCGTGGCTCAATTCCCAAAGGGTGCTGCGGGCGCAGGAACTGCTCGAGTCCACGGACCTGAATATCGATGAAGTGGCCAGGGAATCAGGATTCGGCCACCCGGTGCTGCTGCGGCACCATTTCGCAAAAGTACTGGATACCAGCCCGCAGTCCTATCGCCGGGCGTTCCGGGGGCAACTGGCCGAGGCGGGCTAGCTCACGCGCCGGACGTCCCGTCGTCGTCCGCTGTCGCCTGGTCCTGTTCCGCTGCGGCCCGGGCACTCTCCACGAGGATGCGCCACGGACCGGTGACTGCGCGCTCCGGGAGCGCGGCGCGGCGCCCGCCTGCACGGATGGAATAAATAAACCGATCCGGCTGGGCGTCGGCGAACTCCCTTGCCGCCGCCACCGCGGTCCGCGGGACGGCGTCCCAGGGGCACGCCTCAACGATCGGCTGCCACTGGTTGATGGCAGTCTCGGACCGGGCATCCACGGTCCACACCCTGGTGATCGCCGCGATTCCACCGGTGCGCTCCACACTGATCTTCATGGCCTGGTTCCTGGGGCTTCCGCTCAGCCTGGCGGCCTGGAATCCGGCAGCCAGGCATCTGTTAAAGCTTGACCTTCACAGTTTCCCACGCCTGCCGGACGGCGTCATGCTCCTTGCTGTCCGACCCGAAAAGTTCCACCGCCGCCGCGAGCGTGGCGCGGGCAAAGACGGTGAAGGTGGCCGTGGCGGGAAGCGAGCCCCCGGTCAGGGTTTCGTACCAGATGCGCCCCGGTGCGTCCCAGGCGTTTCCGCCCAGGGCTTCCGCCACGAGGTAGAACGCCCTGTTGGGGATGCCCGAGTTGATATGGACGCCGCCGTTGTCAGCGCTGGTCCGGACGTAGCCGTCCATGGAATCAGGCTGGGGATCCTTGCCGAGCACATCGTCGTCGTACGCCGTTCCCGGGGCCTTCATGGAGCGCAGTGCCTGCCCTTGCACCTCCGGTGTGAAGAGTCCCTCGCCGATGAGCCAGCTGGCTTCCGCCGCGGACTGGCCCTTCACATACTGCTCCACCAGTGCGCCGAACACATCCGACATTGATTCGTTCAGGGCGCCGGCCTGGTTGCGATACGCAAGGCCGGCGGAAAACTGCGTGACCCCGTGCGCCAGTTCGTGGCCGATGACGCTCAGTGAGGCGGTGAACCGTTGGAAGACGGCACCGTCGCCGTCACCAAAGACCATCTGCTTGCCGTCCCAGAAAGCATTGTCGTACAGCTTGCCGAAATGCACGGTGGCGTCCATCGGGAGACCGCGGCCGTCAATGGAGTCCCGGCCAAAGACGTCCGCGTAGAGGCGGTGGGTATGGCCCAGGCCGTCATAGGCTTCATCGGCAGCGGCGTCTCCGGTCTGTGGTTCGCCTTCCTTCCGCACCAGTTTTCCGGGGAGGGATTCGGCACCGTGGGCGTCATAAATGGTCCTGATTGCCGGGCCCGGTTTGGCAGCCAGCATCCCGGCGGTGGTCTCCGGACGGGCGGTTATCCGGGCGGCCTGGACACTCTTCACATGGACCAGGGCTTCCTTGGCAGCCCTGGCTGCCGCGGAGTACTCCGGTGCGTCCTGCCGGGCAAGACGCCGCAGCAGGTACGGCGGAACGATGGTGCAGAACGGAACGTGCATGGCGTACCCCCTCAAGTAGGTAACTTCAGGTTAGGAGGGGGCACGGACATTTGGCGGCAGCCACACGGCAGCCACGTTTCCGCCGGGCAGCAGTCAGCAGCCGCGGCTGTGCACGCATGACAGAGCGGGCTGCTGTCCGGCGGGTTAAACAAAACACCCCGCCGTACTGGACGGCGGGGTGTTTGCTGTGCCCTCGATAGGATTCGAACCTACGACCTTCTGCTCCGGAGGCAGACGCTCTATCCCCTGAGCTACGAGGGCAATCCGGGGTTCCTGCCGTTGCTGGCGGGACGTCCTAGAGCTTAGCAGGAAGGTGCCCCGCAAAGGAAAATCGGCGCGGGTTCAAGGCCCCGGCCAATCCCTGGCAGTGCCGGAACGGCCTGCCCGGGCACCCTGGGCCACGCCCATCAGTAACCCGAGTAGGAGTCCACATGCACGCGCCGTGCCCCGGCCTGGCGCGCGGCGCGGCGCAAGGACGCCACGCTGGCGGGCGAGCCGGACACGTAGACGTCGCGGCCCGCGATGTCCGGGACGAGGGCCTTCAGCGCATCTGCGTCGAGCCTGGAAGTGCCGGCCGGCGCAGCGTCGAGGCCTGACGGCGGCTCTGACCCGTCGGCGGTGCGTACCAGGACCCGGACACCCGAAGCCCTGAGTTCGTCCGCATAGGCGACGTCGTCCGCGCTCCTGGCCAGCAGGACCAGTACCGCGTCGCGTTCCTCAAGTGCGCCGGAGGCGACGTGCGAGAGGAACGGCGTGATGCCGATGCCCGCCGCGACGAGGAGCACCGGACGGTTCGGATCCCGGGACAGGACAAAGTCGCCGCCCACGGACGTGGCCGTGAGCTCATCACCGGGCTGCAGACCCAGCAGGACGTTTTTGGCCGCAGAAAGGGGTTCGGCAGTACGGACGCCGAATTTCACGAGGCGTTCCCTCGGCGAACCGGCAAGGCTGAACACGCGCCGCCTGCCCTTGCCGTCGGTTTTCGCGTGCGGCAGGTCCAGTTCCATGTACTGGCCGGGGAGGAACCGCACGGGATGCGATGGCGTGAACGAGAACTCGGTGGTGCTGGACGTGAGTGGCCGGCTGGAGGCAAAGCGGAGCTTTACGCCGCCGCGCTGGCCCAGCAGGAAGGCCGCAAGGTTGCCCACCAGAAGTGCAGCCTCGGGTGAATTGGCGATGAAGCCGAAGTTGTACGGGACGGCGAACAGCACGCCCACCAGTGCCGCCAGGGACAGCTGCTGCCAACGGCGCGGCGGCAGCGTCAGGGGTTCGGACAGCATGAAGCCCACGAAGAACAGCACAGGCCGCTGCGCCAGTGCCTGCCAGACACCCATCCCCGCGCCCATACCGGCCCGGAGCAGTTCCAGCGTGATGATCGATGTTGAGACCACCGTGAACACCGAGGCCATCAGGAGCTTCCTGGTCCGGTAAAGGACCAGCAGGACGCCGGGAACCAGCAGCCACAGCATGGCCGGCGTGGCCGCCCACCAGGTGGCGATATTGAGCCCGGTCAGGCCGGTCACGAAGGCACCGAGGGCTGCAGGGTTGAAGACGTGCCTGCCCCGCCACGCCAGTGCGTATTTCGAGGCGGAGGCAAGGACGCAGGCTAACGCCACTCCGGCGACGTCCATTGCCTGGAACGTAGGCCAGAACAGGAAGTAGAGCAGCAGGCCGGTGATGAGGGAGGACTCCGAGTGCGGGCGTACCCTGAACAACGCAGCCAGGCCACGGTTCGAGGCATAGGTCAGGAAAAGGCACAGGGCCAGGTGGGCCAGCATCTCCGGAACGCCGAACGTCAGCCATCCCAGCACGTCCAGCAGCAGGCTGTAGGCCACCAGGCCCGCCAGGACCAGCAGGATGAGCCGGTACATCGTGAAGCGGCCAAGCACGGTGTCCAGCCGCCCGGCAATGGTGGGTGCCGGGCCGGCGGACGGCGTCTCAACGGTGCTCATGTGAACAGTGTCCCTTCGAATTCTGCGGAATAGGCGGCGCTGCCGTCGGAAAAAACCGTCAGCCAGGAAACGTCGAATGACTCCTCGAGCACAGCGCCGGGGACGAAAAAGAGGGCGGTGGCGAGGGCGTCGGCCACGGCGGCGGTGTCCGCCAGCGCCCAGGTTGCGACGGCGGTGCGCACCGGTTGCCCGGTGGTCGCGTCAAGGACATGGTGCAGTCCGTCGCCCCAGGCCCGGCGGTTGGCGGCGGAAGCGCACAGTGCCCTGCCGCCAAGTTCCACCACGCCGATGGCCTGGGCCGGGTTATACGGGTGTTCAAGCCCCACCGGGACGGTACCGGGGCCGCGGGCCAGCAGGTCCCCGCTGGCGTCCACCATGAAGGCCTCCACGCCGTGTACCTCCAGGGCGGATGCCAGCACATCAACCAGCAGGCCCTTGCCTGCTGCCCCGATGTCCAGCACCACCGGGGCGGTGGTGCTGATCGACGTCCCGTTCCAGTCCAGGACGTCCTCCCAGCGCGGGGCCGGCAGCGGGTCACCCGACGGCCGGAGCGTATAGGCGGCGTCGTAGCCCAGGCGCTCGAGGCTTGCGCCCACCAGCGGCGTCATGGCGCCGCCGGTCAGCCCGTACAGCGTCCTGTACAGTTCCCCGAGCCCGGCGGCTTCTGCTGGAAAGCTGTAGCTGCCGGGCTCGCGGGCCATGGCACTGACCAGCGAGTCGGCGCGGAAACGGGACCAGACGGCGTCGAACTTTTCCACGAGGGCCAGCAGGTCCTGTTGTGCGGACAGCCCAAGGGCGTGCGGCGTGGAAACCTCCCAGCCCGTCCCGATTCCCTCGAACGAGAAAGCAGCCCAGTCCGCGTGCGGCACCGCCTACTGCGCCTCCGACTTGATCTGCTCCACGGCCTGGTTGAAGCCACCGCTGGTCAGGGACGAACCGGCCACCTTGGACACATTGAGGTCCTCGATGTTCTTGCCCACCACCTGGGCGGCGACACCGCCGGCGAACTCGCCCTGGAACTTGCGGGTGTTGGGATTGGACGGGTGCTGGGTGATCTGGACATCAGTCACTTTGCCCGACGCCAGGGTCAGCTGCACCCCCACCGTTTCGTTTCCGTTGGGCGAGACGTACGTCCCGTCAGCGCTGTAGGTACCGTCCTTGTAGCTCGAACCACTGCTGGCCAGTGCAGATTCCCCTGCGGAGGGTGTGGTTGCCGCGGCAGAGGCGCCGCCCGCGGTCGAAACGGGGTTGCTTTCGGCCGCCGAGGGGGCGCAGCCGGCCACAGTGCCCACGAGGGACAGCCCGGCGATTCCAACATAGATGCTCTTGCGTACCGGTCGGTTCAGTGCTGAGGGTCTCATGAAGGCTCTCGTTTCGTAGGGTGATCACAGGTATGGGCGGACGTTACGACCTTGTCAACGCTGAAACCACCATATTGGTTCAACCCTGTGCATTCTCTGGGATTTCCTTGGAGGCGCCCTGCTCGGATACACGACGAAGCAAATGCCCGGAATTCTTTGCTGTGACTGGCCCCCGGTACCCTAGAAGGGTGACTCCCGAAGAACTCTCCCTCGCCATATCCGCATGCCTGAAGGACGCCGTCGCCGCCGGCGAAATCGCCCTGGCAGAATCAGCC
The DNA here is from genome assembly GCF_900105535.1 of Pseudarthrobacter equi. Lineage (NCBI taxonomy): Bacteria > Bacillati > Actinomycetota > Actinomycetes > Micrococcales > Micrococcaceae > Pseudarthrobacter > Pseudarthrobacter equi. The sequence continues at coordinate 3,013,113 of NZ_LT629779.1, read as the reverse complement.
GTCCCCGAGGACGTGCGCGTGGAGCGACCCAAGAACCGGGACCACGGCGACTGGGCCACCAACATCGCGCTGCAGCTCGCGAAGCAGGCCGGCACGAATCCCCGCGAATTCGCCACCATCCTCAGTGCGCGGCTGAAGACGATCAGCGGCGTCGCCGCCGTGGACATCGCCGGGCCGGGCTTCCTGAACATCACCGTTGACGCCGCTGCCGCCGGTGCCCTGGCCAAGGTCATCGTGGAGGCCGGCACACAGTACGGCACGAACACCGCGCTCGCAGGCCACACCGTCAACATGGAATTCGTCTCCGCCAACCCCACCGGGCCGCTGCACATCGGCCACACGCGGTGGGCCGCCCTCGGCGACGCCATTGCCCGGGTGTTGCGGGCCTCGGGCGCCGACGTCACCGCGGAGTACTACATCAACGACGCCGGCTCGCAGATGAACACGTTCGCCAACTCCGTGTACTCCCGCCTGCACGGCCTGCCCGTCCCCGACGGCGGCTACCCGGGCCAGTACATCGCAGACCTTGGCCATGAGGTCCTCACGGCGCATCCGGACATCCGCGAACTCACCGAGGTCGCTGCTTTGCCGGTCATCCGTGCTGCCGCCTACGAAGCCCAGATGAAGGACATCAAGGCCACACTCGCGGACTTCGGCGTCGAGTTCGACGTCTTCTTCTCCGAGCAGGAGCTGCACGACGCCGGTGCCATCGAAAGTGCCGTGGCGCGCCTGCGCGAGCAGGGCCACGTGTTCGACGACGGCGGTGCGGTGTGGCTGCGCACCACGGACTTTGGCGACGACAAGGACCGCGTCATGGTCCGCGCCAACGGCGAGCCCACCTACTTCGCCGCGGACGCCGCCTACTACCTTTCCAAGAAGGACCGCGGCTACACGGAGAAGATCTACCTGCTGGGAGCCGACCACCACGGCTACATCCACCGCCTCAAGGCCATCGCTGCCGCCGCCGGGGACGATCCCGAGGTCAACATCGAGGTGCTGATCGGCCAGCTCGTTTCCGTCAACGGGGCCAAGCTCTCCAAGCGCGCGGGCAACATCATCGAGCTCAAGGACCTCATCGACTGGCTGGGCAAGGACGCGGTGCGCTACTCATTGGCCCGCTTCCCGGCGGATTCCCCGCTGACGCTGGACCCGGAGCTGCTGAAGAAGAACAGCAACGAAAACCCGGTGTTCTACGTGCAGTACGCCCACGCCCGTTCCCGCGGTGCCGCCCGCAACGCGGTGGCAGCCGGCGTGGAACGCCAGGTGGACGGCGCGGACAGCTTCGATGCCTCGCTGCTGGACCACGCCACCGAGAACGAGCTGCTCTCTTTCCTGGGCAGCTACCCGTCGGTGGTGGCCAAGGCCGCGGAGCTGCGTGAACCGCACCGCGTGGCACGGCATCTTGAAACCATCGCCGGTGCCTACCACCGCTGGTATGACGCCTGCCGGATTGCCCCCATGGGAGACGAAGCCGTCACCGATACCAACCGCACGCGGTTGTGGCTCAACGACGCCACCAGCCAGGTCCTCGCCAACGGCCTTGACCTGCTGGGTGTCTCCGCCCCGGAACGGATGTGAGCGCCATGACAACCACTGGAAGGACTGTGCACGCCGGGCACGCGGCGTCCCCGCTGGCCCCCGAATGGCTGCAGGTCCCGGCCGACCTGAATGCGCTGCACGAACCCATGTGGGCTGGCAGCGTTGACCGGAACAGTGCCGGCGCCCTCACTGTCGGCGGCGTTGGCGTGCAGGAGCTCAAAGAGCAGTTCGGCACGCCCCTCTTCGTGATGGACGAGGCCGATTTCCGTGCCCGTGCCCGCGCCTTCAAGGACTCCTTCGACGCAGCCTTCGCCGATATCTGCGGCGGCGTGGACGTCTACTACGCCGGTAAGTCCTTCCTGTGCACCGCCGTGGTGAAGTGGGTGGAAGAGGAAGGGCTCCGCCTCGACACCGCGTCCGGCGGTGAGCTCGCCGTGGCTGCCCGCGCCGGCATCGCAGGGGAGCGGGTTGCGCTGCACGGCAACAACAAGTCCGACGCCGAGATCACCCGGGCCCTGGACATGGGCCTGGGCCGCATCGTGGTGGACAGCCTGGACGAGCTGGTCAGGGTGGGGGACATCGCCCGTGCCAGTGGCCGGTTGGCAAAGGTCATGCTCCGGCTCACTCCGGGTGTGCACGCGCACACCCACGAATTCATCGCCACCGCCCACGAGGACCAGAAGTTCGGCCTCTCCATGGCCGCGGACACCACGGACCAGGCAGGGCTCTCCGCAGCGGAGGAAGCCGTGGCCGCAGCATCGGCCCACCCGGGCATCGAGCTGCTTGGCCTGCACTGCCACATCGGGTCGCAGATTTTCGAACCCGACGGGTTTGCCCTGGCCGCCGAGAAGCTGCTGCGCTTCCTGGCGGCCATGCAGGAAAAGTACTCCATCACCATGCCCGAGCTGGACCTCGGCGGCGGCTACGGCATTGCCTACACGCCGGTGGACACCCCGCGTCCCGCGGCGGAGATCGCGACGGCGATGGCCGCCGTCGTGCGTTCGACCTGCGCCGAGCTGGGCATCGACGCGCCGCGCATCTCCATCGAGCCGGGCCGCGCGATCGTTGGCAGCACCACTTTCACGTTGTACGAAGTGGGAACGCTCAAGACCGTCCGCGTCGACGCGAATGCGTCGAACAATGGTGACGCAGGCAACAACGTTACGTATCCCCGCCGCTATGTTTCAGTGGACGGCGGCATGAGCGATAACGCCCGCCCGGTGCTGTACGACGCCGATTATTCGGCCGTCCTTGCCTCGCGCACCTCCACGGCCGCCCCGCAGCTGTCCCGAGTGGTGGGCAAACATTGCGAGAGCGGCGACATAGTTGTTAGAGATGTATATCTGCCCGGGGACGTGGCAGCCGGTGATCTGCTTGCTGTACCGGGAACCGGCGCCTACTGCTGGGCCCTCTCGAGCAACTACAACTATCTGGCCCGGCCGGGCGTTGTCGCGGTGCGCGATGGATCTGCCCGGCTGATTGTCCGCGGGGAAACCGAAGAAGATCTGCTGAACCGCGACATGGGAGCCTGAATGACGGAAATGCGAACCCTGAAAGTAGCCCTTCTGGGCTGTGGCAACGTTGGGGCCCAGGTTGCGCGGATCCTCATTGAGGACGCCGACGCCCTCGCCGCCCGCACCGGTGCGCGGCTGGAGCTCAGCGGCATCGCCGTGCGCAACGTAAACTCCAAGCGCGACGTCGAACTGCCGCAGGAACTGTTCACCACCGACGCCGAGACCCTGGTCAAGGACGCCGACCTGGTCATCGAACTGATGGGCGGCATCGAACCGGCCCGCACGCTGATCCTCTCCGCGCTCACTAACGGTGCCTGCGTGGTCACCGGCAACAAGGCCCTGCTCGCGCAGGACGGCCCCACGTTGTACGAAGCAGCGGACAAAGCCGGCGTGCAGCTGTCCTTCGAGGCCGCCGTGGCTGGTGCGATTCCCATCCTGCGGCCCATCCGCGACAGCCTGTCGGGCGACCGGATCACCCGGGTGCTGGGCATCGTCAACGGCACCACCAACTTCATCCTTGACCAGATGGATTCAACAGGTGCCCAGTTCGCCGACGCCCTCGCCGAAGCGCAGCGCCTCGGTTACGCGGAGGCCGACCCGACAGCCGACGTCGAAGGCCATGACGCCGCCGCGAAGGCCGCCATCCTCGCAACGCTGTCCTTCCACACCCGCTTTGCGCTGGAAAACGTCCACTGCGAAGGCATCACCTCCGTCACTGCGGCAGATATCGCCGCGGCCAAGGACGCCGGCTTCGTCATCAAGCTCCTGGCAATCGCCGAGAAGTTGACGGCCGGAGGCACGGAAACTGACGGCAAAGACGGCGTGTCCGTCCGCGTGCACCCCACGCTGCTGCCCCGCGAGCACCCGCTGGCTGCTGTCCGCGGCGCCTTCAACGCCGTGTTCATCGAAGCGGAAAATGCCGGCGAACTGATGTTCTACGGACAGGGTGCCGGTGGCACGCCGACGGCGTCTGCCGTCCTGGGCGACCTCGTCTCAGCTGCACGGCGCCTGGTCCTGGGCGGACCCCAGCGCACCGAAACCACCACCGGCCATGTCCCGGCCCTGCCGATCGATGCCTCGGTCACCAGTTACTACATCGGACTCGATGTTGCGGACCAGCCGGGCGTCCTGGCCAGGATTGCCCAGCTGTTCGCCGGGAACGGTGTCTCCATCGAAACCATGCGGCAGACCATCCACCGCGACGCGGACTCCAACGTGGAATCCGCCGAACTCAGGATCGTCACCCACCGCGCGTCCGAGGCCGCCCTTGCGGCCACCGTCGAGGCCGTGAAGGGCCTGGACGTCATCAATTCAGTTACATCCGTTCTGCGGGTAGAAGGAGTCTAAGTGGCTCACCAATGGCGCGGCGTCATCCGCGAATACGCTGACCGCCTGCCCGTCACGGCATCCACACGGGTCATCACCCTGGGCGAAGGCGGCACTCCGCTGGTGCACGCACAGAAGCTCTCCGAGCTCACCGGCTCTGAGGTGTACCTCAAGGTTGAGGGCATGAACCCCACCGGTTCCTTCAAGGACCGCGGCATGACCATGGCCATGACCGCCGCCGTCGAGGCCGGTGCCAAGGCAGTGGTGTGCGCCTCCACCGGCAACACCTCCGCCTCCGCAGCCGCCTACGCAACGGCAGCGGGACTGAAGTGCGCCGTCCTGGTGCCCGAAGGAAAGATCTCCATGGGCAAGCTGAGCCAGGCCATTGCGCACGGCGCCACGCTGCTGCAGGTGGACGGCAACTTCGACAACTGCCTGGACATTGCCCGGAAACTGGGGGAGTCCTACCCGGTTTTCCTGGTCAACTCCGTGAACCCCGCCCGCATCCAGGGCCAGAAGACCGGAGCGTTCGAGGTTGTTGACGCCCTTGGCGACGCCCCGGACATCCACGTCCTCCCCGTGGGCAACGCCGGCAACATCACCGCGTACTGGAAGGGCTACAAGGAGTACTCCGCGCCGTTCGAGTCCGAAACCGCCGGTACGCTTCCCGCAGTGTCCACTAAGACGCCCACCATGTGGGGCTTCCAGGCCGCCGGTGCCGCGCCGTTCGTTGCCGGCCACCCCATCACCGAACCGGACACCATCGCCACGGCCATCCGGATCGGCAACCCCGCCTCCTGGGACGGTGCCGTGGGTGCCCGCGACGAGTCCGGCGGCCTGATCGACGCCGTGACCGACGACGAAATCCTGGCCGCACACCGCTGGCTGTCCGCCAAGGAAGGCGTCTTCGTTGAGCCCGGTTCCGCTGCTGGTGTCGCCGGACTGCTCAAGAAGCACGCTGCCGGTGAGGTTCCTTCCGGGAAGACCATCGTCATCACTGTCACCGGGCACGGGCTCAAGGATCCCCAGTGGGCGCTGCGCACCGAGGACGGCAGCGACGTCCAGCCGGTAAAGGTCTCCAACGACGTCGTTACTGTTGCTGCTGAACTGGGACTGGAAGAAAAATAGCCTTGAACGCCACCTCGCAGGCCGCCGTCGGACTGCAACTCATTAAGGCCGGCCAGCGCGTCACGGTCCGGGTCCCGGCCACCACGGCCAACCTGGGCCCGGGATATGACAGCCTCGGAATGGCACTGGCCCTGCACGACACCCTGACGGTGGAGAGCCTGGACACGGAGGAACTGGTCTTCGACCTGAGCGGCGAAGGGGCAGATACCCTGCCGCGGGATGCCAGCCACCTGGTGATCCGGGCAATGGATGCGGCCTTCGAACGGCTCGGCTTCCGCCACGGCGGCCTGAAGGTGACGGCCCAGAACGTCAACCCGCACGGCAGGGGGCTGGGCTCCTCCGCGTCGGCAGTGGTTGCAGCAGTGTCTGCCGCGAATGCCATGGTTCCAGCGGAAAGCCGGCGCGGCCGGGACTGGATCCTGCAGCTCACCAGCGAGATGGAAGGCCACCCGGACAACGTCGCACCGGCGATTTATGGCGGACTGGCGCTGTCATGGCAGGACAGTGACCAGTACAGCAGCACCCGCGCCGAGGTGGCCGGAACAGTGGTTCCCATTGTGGCTGTCCCGGACTTCGAGCTGTCCACCGAAGCGGCGCGGGCCCTCCTGCCCGCCTCGGTGGGACACCACGCGGCCGCCATGAATTCCGGCCGGGCCGCGCTGCTGGTCCACGCCCTCACCCGGGACCCCGGATTCCTGCTGGCGGGCACTGAGGACTACCTGCACCAGAGCTACCGTGCATCGGCCATGCGGCCCAGTGCAGCGCTGATTGGTGCGCTGCGGCAGGCGGGCCATGCCGCAGTGGTTTCCGGTGCCGGCCCCACCGTGCTGGTACTGGCCAACGGCGAGCCGGAAGCAGCCGACATCCTGGCCTTCATCACCGCGTTTACAGGAGCCAACACGCCGGAAGTGAACTGGCGCGTGCTGAAGCTCGCAGTGGACGTGGAAGGTGCTAAGGTGGACGTGCACCGGCGGTAATTCCGCCTATCTGATCTGCTTCTGCACTCAGTGGCAACTGATCTCCTACTGCGAATCTATTCCGGTGCCACCTGCTTGGTCTGTCGCAGGAATTTGCAGCATCCAACTGCCCCCCACGCGTCAGCCCTCCGTCCCGCCACGGGCGGTACGGAAGGTGAATCAGTACCGGCCCTGCTGGCCGAAATCCAACCGGCAAGGCCGCAAAATGCGGCTGCAGATCTGAACTGCAGCCCAGATCAAATCATCGCGTCCAGCTCCCAGTCCGGACGCCGTCGAGGGGGAAGGATCCTTCGTGACCGAAACCACTGAGCTGTCACCAGCTGTGGAACTATCATCTTCTGTTGCCGAGTCACCGGCAGCACCCGCCAAGAGCAGCGGCCTTGCAGGCCTGAAGCTCGCCCAGCTGCAGGCCTTGGCCAGCCAGCTTGGAATCTCGGGCGGTTCCCGCATGCGCAAGGGGGACCTGGTGGCTGCCATCTCCGCCCACCGTGCCGGCACTCCCACCACCAAGGCACCGGCCCGGGCAACTGAAAAGGCCACCGCTCCTGTTGCCGCTCCCGCTGTTTCCGCTCCGGCCGCCCCTGAGGCTGCCGAAGTACCGGCCGCCGAAGGCACCCGTGCCCGCCGCGGCCGCAGCCGCCGCGCCGGCAGCGATGGTGTTGTTGTGACCCCGGCCGCTGAAACTGCTCCTGCAGTTGAAGCAGCGCCCGTTGCGGAAACCGCTGCAGCGCCGTCAGCCGCTCCCGCTGCGGAAGCCGCCGAAGGTGCCTCCGAGCGCCGCCAGCCCCGTACCCGCAACCGCCGCCGTGGCGAAGCCGCCGCCCAGGAGGCTCCCGCCGAAACTCCCGCGGAGCAGCCGGCCGGCGAATCCAAGGCCGCCGATCAGGGCAACACGGAGCAGAAGGCCGCCGAGCAGCGCTCCGAGTCCACCGAAACCGTGGATGCCGGCCAGCGCAATGACCGCCGCGACCGCACCCGTGGAGGCCGCGACAACCGCGATGCCGACGGTGGCCAGCGCGACAACAGCCGTGACGCCGGCCAGCGCGACAACAGCCGTGAATCCGGCCAGCGCGACAACAGCCGTGATGCCGGCCAGCGCGACGCCGGCCAGCGTGACAACCGCGATAACCGCGATGGCGATGACACCGACGGCAGCAGCCGCCGGAACCGCCGCAACCGGCGCGACCGCAACGACCGTAACGACCGCTCCGGTGGCCAGGACCGGGACAACACCTCCCGCAACGACCGCTTCCGCGACCGCAACGACCGCCGCCGCGGACGCAACCAGGGCCCCGACGTCGACGACGTCGAGGTCACCGAGGACGACGTCCTCCTGCCCGTCGCCGGCATCCTGGACGTCCTGGAGAACTACGCGTTCATCCGCACCTCCGGCTACCTGCCCGGCCCCAACGACGTTTACGTTTCGCTGGCACAGGTCAAGAAGTACAACCTGCGCAAGGGTGACGCCGTCGTCGGCGCCATCCGTGCACCGCGCGACGGCGAAGACCGCAGCCAGCAGTCCACCCGCCAGAAGTTCAACGCCCTGGTCCGCGTCACGTCCGTCAACGGCAAGACCGCCGAAGAGCTCAAGGACCGCGTCGAATTCGCCAAGCTGGTCCCGCTCTACCCGTCCGAGCGCCTGCGCCTCGAAACGGACCCCAAGAAGATCGGTCCCCGGGTCATCGACCTCGTGGCTCCCATCGGCAAGGGCCAGCGTGGCCTGATCGTCTCGCCGCCCAAGGCCGGCAAGACGCTCATCCTGCAGTCCATCGCCAACGCGATCACCACCAACAACCCTGAGGTCCACCTCATGATGGTGCTGGTTGACGAACGTCCCGAAGAAGTCACGGACATGCAGCGCACAGTCAAGGGCGAGGTCATTGCCTCCACCTTCGACCGTCCCGCAGACGACCACACCACCGTGGCCGAACTCTCCATCGAACGCGCCAAGCGCCTCGTGGAAATGGGCATGGACGTGGTGGTCCTCCTGGACTCCATGACACGCCTGGGCCGTGCCTACAACCTGGCAGCACCGGCCTCCGGCCGCATCCTGTCCGGTGGTGTGGACTCCGCCGCGCTGTACCCGCCGAAGCGCTTCTTCGGTGCAGCCCGCAACATTGAAAACGGCGGCTCGCTCACCATCCTGGCCACCGCCCTCGTCGAGACCGGCTCCAAGATGGACGAAGTCATTTTCGAAGAGTTCAAGGGCACCGGCAACATGGAACTGCGCCTGTCCCGCCAGCTGGCAGACAAGCGTATCTTCCCCGCCGTGGACGTCAACGCATCGGGCACCCGCCGCGAAGAGAACCTGCTCTCGCCGGAGGAAGTCAAGATCATGTGGAAGCTGCGCCGCGTCCTCTCCGGACTCGAAACGCAGCAGAGCCTTGAGCTGCTGACCAACAAGATCCGGGAGACCGGAAGCAACGTCGAGTTCCTCATGCAGGTACAGAAGACGACGCTTGGTGCTAAGTCGGATAACGACAAGTAGCTGAGTAAAGGGCGGGGCGCGGTGCGTTCGTGCGGTGGGTACCGCGCGGATGTTCCGCCCCCGCCCCTTCGCGTTGCAGCTGACGTACTGCGTACGTCAGCTGCAACGCTTCGATAGGCCCGATGCCACTCCCTGGGCGGAACATCCGCGCGGCAGTTACGGGGCTCGCTCACCGTGGCGCGCCGCTTCTTGTGCCTGTTTTAAGATGGGCACAGAACGAAAGAGGTTTATAAATGTTTGAGTCCGTACAGGGCCTGCTTGATGAGCATGATGCTATCCAGGCACAGCTGGGGGATCCTGCTGTTTATGCTGACCAGCGGCTTGCCCGGAAGCTGGGGCGGCGGTCGGCTCAGCTTAATGGCATTGTGGAGGCCTACCACCGCTGGGAGGGGCTGCGGGACGATCTTTCCGCTGCCAGGGAGATGGCAGCCGAGGATTCCGAGTTCGCTGCAGAGGTTCCCGAGCTGGAGGCATCCCTGGAGACTGCTGCGGCCAAGCTTCGGCGACTGCTGATCCCGCGCGATCCGGACGACGCCCGCAACGTGATCCTCGAAGTCAAGGGCGGCGAAGGCGGCGACGAAGCCGCGCTGTTCGCCGGTGACCTCCTGCGCATGTACACCCGGTACGCGGAATCCCGCGGCTGGAAGACCGAAATCATCTCTTCCACGGAGTCCGACCTGGGCGGGTACAAGGACGTCCAGGTGGCTGTCAAGGGCAGCTCCAACGATCCCGCCGAGGGCGTCTACGCACGGCTCAAGTTCGAAGGCGGCGTCCACCGCGTGCAGCGCGTCCCCGTCACCGAGTCCCAGGGCCGCATCCACACCTCCGCCGCCGGCGTGTTGGTCCTGCCCGAGGTTGACGAGCCCGAAGAGCTCGAAATCAACCAGAACGACCTCAAGATCGACGTGTACCGGTCCTCCGGCCCGGGTGGCCAGTCGGTGAACACCACGGACTCCGCCGTCCGCATCACGCACCTTCCCACGGGCATCGTAGTGGCCATGCAGAACGAAAAGTCGCAGCTGCAGAACCGCGAAGCCGGCATGCGCGTGCTGCGTGCACGCATCCTTGCCCACCAGCAGGAGCAGATTGACGCCGCCAACTCCGAGCAGCGGAAATCCCAGATCCGCACCATGGACCGCTCCGAGCGGATCCGCACGTACAACTACCCGGAGAACCGGATCGCGGACCACCGCACCGGCTACAAGGCGTACAACCTGGACCAGGTCATGAATGGGGACCTGGAACCGGTCATCCAGTCTGCCATCGAGATGGACGAACAGGCACGCCTGGACGCCATCGGCGACTAGTCCGCGCGTATGAGTGCAGGCCAGTCCCTCGCTGACGCCGTCAGTGCGGCAACCGCTGTCCTCCGCGAGGCGGGTGTGCCCAGCCCCCGCGTTGACGCCGAGCTCCTCGCCGACCACCTGCTCCAGGTGGGCCTGGGCCGGCTCCGCGCCCTGATGCTGGGCGACACCCCGGCGCCAGAGGGGTATGACGAACTTGTGGCGGAACGGGCAGGCCGTGTACCCCTTCAGCACATCACCGGGGTGGCCCACTTCAGGTATCTGGAACTGGCGGTAGGCCCGGGTGTCTTCATTCCCCGTCCCGAGACTGAATCGGTGGTCCAGCTGGTGATCGACCATGTGGCGGGAATGGACGCGCCGAGGATCGTGGACCTCGGAACAGGGTCCGGCGCCATCGCAGGCTCCATCGCACATGAGGTTCCCGTCGCCGAAGTCCACGCCGTCGAATTCAGTCCGCTGGCCCACGCCTGGGCGGCCCGGAACCTCGAACCCCTCGGCGTCCACCTCGTCCTGGGGGACCTGCGAACGGCACTTCCGGAGCTGAACGGAACCTTCGACGTCGTGATCTCCAACCCGCCCTACATCCCCGCCGAAGCCATCCCCAACGAACCCGAAGTGGCACTGCACGACCCGCCGGAGGCACTGTACGGCGGGGGAGCGGACGGTATGGAGCTCCCGACGGCGGCAGCGGCCTCCGCTGCGCGTCTTCTACGGCCCGGGGGCTACTTTGTGATGGAACACGCCGAAGTCCAGGCCGGCTGGGTCGCCGCCATGCTCGGCAGGCAGGGAGCCTGGACCGGTATCAGCACGCACGTGGACCTGAACGGCAAAGAGCGCGCCACCAGCGCCTTCCTTGCCGGACCTGGCCACACGGAATGAAAGAATAGGCCTGTGACCACAACCTACGACTGCAGCACCGACAGCCAGCGCGCCGAAGCCCTCGAACATGCCCAGCGGGCCATCAGCGAGAAAAAATGCGTGGTCCTGCCCACGGACACCGTGTATGGAATCGCCGCCGACGCTTTCTCGCCGCAGGCCGTCACCATGCTCCTGGTGTCCAAGGGACGCAGCCGCACCATGCCGCCGCCCGTGCTGATTCCCCGTATCAACGCCCTGGACGGGCTGGCCACGGACATTTCCGCGGAGGCCCGCAAGCTTGCGGAAGCCTTTTGGCCCGGCGGCCTCACGCTCATTTTCCACGCCCAGCCCTCATTGGACTGGGACCTTGGCGAGACCAAGGGGACTGTAGCGCTGCGGATGCCGGCCGATGAAATTGCGCAGGAGCTGCTGACCCTCACCGGGCCCCTGGCCGTATCCTCCGCAAACCGGACCGGACACGCCCCGGCACAAACCGCCGCCGCAGCGCGCGAGCAGCTGGCGGACTCCGTGGAGGTCTACCTGGAAGGCGGCTTCCGCCCGGCCGAGGGCGCGGACGCGGTTCCTTCCACCATTGTTGATGCCACCGGGCCCCGCCTCCGCGTTGTCCGCAACGGTGCGGTCAGTCTCGACCAGCTTCGCGAGCACGTTCCGGGCGTCCTGGGCCTCGGCGAGATTCCCATGGCTGAGGAGAATGCCGAGGAGGATACTGCGGAGCCAGCCGTGGCAGCAGAGCCGGCCGATGAGGGAATCGTCGGCAACGAAGCGGGCAACGGTGAATCTGCAGGGAAGGCCGAGCCGGCGGATGCCGCCGCACCGGCCAGGGAACAGCAGCCTTGATGGCACTGGACCGCCAGCAGATTCCTGTCCTGGACGTCCACGCCACGCCGCTGCGGGTTCCCGAGCTGGTTGAGGAGCTCAGCCGCTTTATCGAGGACGGCTCCACCCGGACGGTGCTGGGACACAACCTCCACAGCGTCACGCTCACCCTCTCCGATGATGGGTTTCGCCGGCTCTACGAGGCCAGTGACATCGTGCTCCTGGACGGGGCGCCCGTGCTGTGGCTGTGGGGGAGGACAGGCAACGCGGCGGGTCCCGTCATGGACTACCGGCTCGGCTCCACCGACTGGCTGCCCGCCCTTGACCAAGTGCGCGGCCTCGAGCGGATTGCTGTGGTGGGCGCCGGCAATGAAGCCAATTCCGGTGCTGTCGCCCGGCTGAGGACCATCGTTCCCGGTGCCCGGGTGGAAGGTTTTCCGGGCGAGGACTGGAACCCTGAACTGGAGGATGCCGCCGTCGCCTGGCTGCACCGCGAGCAGCCGCAGCTGGTGCTGTTGGGCCTGGGCATGCCCCTGCAGGAGGAAGTGCTGCAGCGTCGGCTCGACGGCTTGCCGCCGGCCATTTACTGCGCCGTGGGTGGTGCCATCGAACAGCTGGCCGGGATCCAGAAGCTGGCGCCCCGCTGGCTGGGCCGGCTGGGCCTTGAATGGGCCTGGCGGCTGCTGCTGCACCCGCGCCGCGTTGCCTACCGTGTTTTCGGCGAGCCCTGGGTCCTGCTGTGGCTCCTGGCAACGCGCCGTTTATCCAGCAAGGGCTAACGGGCTCCTCCGGCAGCCCCTACGCGGGGAGTGCCGCTAGAACTTCTGGTCCTCCAGCGGGCCGAATCCTTTGCCGCGCAGGCCGGCGCTGAAGGTCCGTGCCCAGGCAAGCAGCCCGGGAAGGTCGCGGCGCTGCAGGAAGTACCCCAGGTAGCCGCCTACGTCCGCAATGAACGAACGGACCCGGAAATACCGGCGGATGAGGTACCCGCGGTTGCGGTAGTAGTAATAGCGCTTGAACGCCGATTCCGGAACGATGACGTGCCATCCGGCGCCGTACACGTGCTGGGTTTCGGAAAACGCGTGCGGGTGTGTAATGGCTGTGGTGGTGACTGTTCCAAACCTGATCCCTGCCTGGCGGAGCCGGATGGTGAAGTCCACCTCGTCGCCGCGGATAAACAGGCGCATGTCGGGCAGGCCCACCTTGAAGAACACGTCGGACCGGATGAGCGCGCCATTGAAGAAGTGCCCGTCGTCGGGAAGGAACCCCAGTTTCTCCACCTCGGCGCGGTCGTGGGTGACCTTGCCGTCCAGCCGGAAGAAGAAGGAAAGCCTGTCGGGCTGTCCGGGTGCCGTCACGAGTGGAACCACAGCCTCCAGGTCGCGGGCTTCGGCCTCCCGGACCAGCGTGGCGAGGCATTCAGGATCGGCGGGCACGGCGTCGTCGTCCATCATCCAGATCCACTTGGCACCGCTGGCCACCGCCTTGAGGGCCGCGAGGGCAAACCCGCCGGCCCCGCCAAGGTTGGCTTCGGACCGGACATAGTCAACGTTGGCATGTTGATCCGCTATGCTGCGCGCCGGCGTTGTGCCACTGTCCACCAGGCAAATGGTGTCCACTGCGGCCGTCTGGGCCTTGATCGAATCCAGCAGTACCGCGAGCTCCTTCGGACGGTCGAAGGTCACGGCTGCAACTGCAATGCGGGCGGTCATGGGGGTCCTTTCAGCATGGCTGTCAGGGGTTTCCCTGCTCCTTCTGCGCGAGTGTGGCGCGGAGCCATGACGCCGTTGGCGCTAGTATCTTTGACTAGAGTCCACTGTAATACAGCCCTGTAAGGCACTGCGTAAAGCTATCTGCGTACTGTCTGCTGCGCGCTCGGCGACGGAGAAGTTTCATTTATCGGAGAACAGATTCCCGGCCAGTGAGCCCACCTATCTCGGATCTGCCGCCGGCGCGGCGGTCCATTCCCGGCCCCATCAATCCTGAAACGGCCATCACCCCATGATCATGTACCTGCTCATGGGCCTGACGGCCGCCGTCGTGTCCTACGCCGCGACCTGGGGTGCCCGGGTGGTGGGCCACAGGCTCGAACTGCACCAGCCCATCCGCAGCCGCGACATGCACTCCACCCCCGTTTCCAGGCTTGGCGGCGTCGCCATCTTCCTGGGTGTGATGGTGGCACTGATCGTCGCGAGCCAGTCTTTCTTCGTCAAGGACATCTACCGGAACAATTTCTCGCCGTGGGGAGTGCTGGCCGGGGCCGCGGTGATCGTCCTGGTGGGCGTGGCCGACGACCTCCTGGACATTCGCTGGTGGGTGAAGCTGATCGGCCAGAGCCTGGCTGCGCTTACCGTGGCCACCTGGGGCGTACAAATGACCATCGTTCCCTGGGTTCCCGAACCCATCTACCTGGAGAACGGAACGCTCCGGGTGGTGCTGACCGCAGGGCTCATTGTCACCACCATGAACGCCTTTAATTTCATCGACGGCCTGGACGGTCTTGCCGCAGGAGTGGCCGTGATCGGCGGAACGGCGTTCTTCGTCACCGCCTACTGGGTACACCGCAATGCGGTTCTGCTGGATTACTCAGACCTTGCCACGCTCATCACGGCGGTCCTCGTAGGCGGCTGCCTCGGGTTCCTGCCCCACAACTGGTTCCCCTCAAAGATCTTCATGGGGGACTCCGGGGCCATGCTGATCGGGCTGCTGATGGCGTCGGCAGGCGTGGTGTCCACGGGACAGATCACCTCGGGCCTGTATGACCGGGCCAACGGTATTTCCACGGTCATCCCCATCCTCCTTCCCTTCGCCGTGCTCTTCCTGCCCTTGCTGGACCTGGGCCTCGCCGTAGTCCGGCGCACCGCGCGAGGACGATCGCCGTGGTCTGCGGACCGTGGACACCTGCACCACAAACTTCTCGACATCGGCTACTCGCACCGCACGGCCGTGATCCTTATGTACCTGTGGACAGTGGTGCTGTCCTTCGGCGGGCTCGCCTTTGCCATCTTCCCCTGGCAGATCGTCCTCGCGGTTGACCTCTTCGCCACGTTGGTCATGGGCCTGATCACGGCGTGGCCGTACCTGTCCCGCAGCGGCGAGGAACCAGCCACGTAACGCCGTGCGGAAACATTTTCTATCTCGTGTAGAATTTAGGGGCAGCACAAGCTGCCACTCCACCCTGCTGGCTCCCCGCCAAATGCCCCCGACGATTGGGATCGAATGACCTCCAACGCCGAGCCCGGACCTGCGTCCGGCAAAGGACATGTTGGTGCTTCCGGTCCCACCGCATCGCTGTGGCTGCACCTGCTCAAGATCAGCGCCGCTGCCGCGGCAATAGGCCTGGTCCTCTGCAGTGCAACCGCGATGTTCCTCAACGGTGGTGCCGCCGCACTCTCAAGTGCTTTGGGCGGTTTGCTGGTGATGCTGTTCTTTGGAATCAGCCTCCTGGTTGGCCACTTCGTTGGACGAAGCAACCCCTCCGGTGCCATCGGCGTCTTCGTGGCCACCTACTTCATCAAAGTCGTGGGATTCGCCATTGTGATGTTCGTGCTGGGGGCGCCCCAATGGCTGCAAGGCCGCTGGTTCGTCGCCGGAGCCGTAGTGGCCGTCGTCCTGTGGCAGGCGGCCGAAATCTATGGTTTCAGCAAAGTCCGACTTCAGATCTACAACGATCCAGAGGACAAAGGGGAGCCCCGTGCGTAACTCAAGGAAACGTGACGCTGCCGGTAACGGCAGCCGTGCGCAGGGCAGTTCTGCGCCCGGCGTCTCCAGCGAAAACACCGACGGCGGATACAACGCCGGGATGGCCGTCTTCAGCTACATCATTGGCGGAATCATCGTCTGGAGTTTGATAGGGTGGGGATTGGATTTTCTGTGGGGAACGCGCTGGATTGTGCTCGCAGGCGCTCTGCTTGGAGCCGTCGGAGGTTTTTACCTTTCCCACATGCATGGCCTCACCAGTTCCCGCAAAAACACTGGTGATCGTCCTGCTGCCAGCGGTCCGTCCCAGGACGGCGGCACGAATGCCAAATAATTTCACAGGGGGAACTTCAGGCCGCAAGGCCCCTGCTCCCCGCCCAACGCCCAATGATGGACACTGCAGAGAGGAAACGCGTTGATCGCGCTTGCGCTCCCGGCCCAAGATTCAGGAGAGTTTACACCTCCTGGTATTAACGAAATGCATTTGCCGGCAATCCTGCCGTGGGGTGCCGCAGAAGGATTCTCCAAGCAGATGCTGCTGGTCCTCCTCTCTGTCGTCTTTATCGCCGTCTTCTTCGTGCTGGCTGCACGCAAGCAGCAGCTGGTACCCGGCAAGCTCCAGTTCGCCGGCGAGGCCGCCTACGGCTTCGTCCGCAATGGCATCGCCAAGGACATCATCGGCGGCCGCGACTTTATCAAGTACGTGCCCCTGCTGTTCAGCCTGTTCTTCTTCATCCTGGTGAACAACATCTACGGCGCCATCCCGGTCATCCAGCTCCCCACGTTTTCGCACGTCGGCGGAGCATACGTCCTGGCCGGCATCGTGTACTTCACCTGGATCGCCATCGGCGTCAAGAAGAACGGCCTTCGCTACTTCAAGCTGGCCACCGTTCCGTCGGGTGTTCCCTGGTTCATCCTGCCGATCGTCATCCCGATCGAGATCATCTCCAACTTCGTCGTCCGGCCCGTGACGCACAGCCTCCGTCTGTTCGCCACCATGCTGGCCGGCCACCTCATCGTGATGATCGCCGGTTCCGGCATCGAATACCTGGTCATGCAGGAAAGCATCCTCCTGAAGGGCACCTCTGTCCTGGTGCTCGCCGGTGCGATCGCCATGTACATGCTTGAGGCCCTGATCATGGTTCTGCAGGCTTACGTCTTTACCCTGCTGACGGCGATCTACATCGAAGGCGCCCTGCACGCCGACAGCCACTAGGCGCCCTGCCGACAGGCACACACAAATCTTCCCCTCACGGGGATGAAGCAACCCAAACAACCTGCCACATGGGTGGCATCTTGAAAGGAAGAAAAATGGAAGGCACAATCAACGGCTCCCTCAACCTCATCGGCTATGGCCTCTCGGCCATCGGCGGTGGTATCGGTGTGGGTCTCGTGTTCGCCGCTTACATCAACGGTGTGGCACGTCAGCCGGAGGCTCAGCGTGTGCTGCAGCCGATCGCATTCCTTGGTCTGGCACTGACCGAAGCCCTCGCCATCCTTGGTCTCGTCTTCGCTTTCGTCCTTTCCTAGTCCTGGCGCGAAGCGAACATTCAGAACCGAGTAGATAAGGACGGGTGAAATATGAATCAGCTGATCATCTCAGCCGCCACTGAAGGCGAAAAGGTTAACCCCCTCGTTCCCAACCTTTGGGAAATGGGCGTTGTCCTGGTTGGCTTCGCGATTCTCATGTTCATCGTGGTCAAGTTTGTTGTCCCGATGTTCGAGAAGACCTTTGCCGAGCGAGCCGAAGCCATCGAAGGTGGCATTGCCAAGGCTGAAAAAGCCCAGGCTGAGGCGTCTGCTGCACTCGAAGAGTACAAGCAGCAGCTGACCGACGCCCGCACCGAAGCAAACCGCATTCGTGAGGAAGCACGCGCCGAAGGTGCGCAGATCCTCGCGGACCTCAAGGAGAAGGCTGCTGCCGAGTCTGCACGCATCACTGCGCAGGCACACGCACAGATCGAATCCGAGCGCCAGGCGGCCGTTGTGTCCCTGCGCTCCGAGGTTGGCACCCTGGCCACCACCCTTGCCGGCCGCATCGTGGGCGAATCGCTCAACGACGACGACCGCTCAGCACGGGTTGTGGACCGGTTCCTGGCAGATCTGGAGACCCAGAGCGCAGGTGCAGCTAAGTAATGGCAGGCGTATCGAGCGAATCGCTGGCAACAGCACTGGCCGCGCTGGAAGTAAAGCTTCCCACCGCATCGTTGCAGCTGGCTAAGGAACTCTTCGGAATTCTGGGAATGGTGGACAGCTCGGCTGGCTTGCGCCGCGCCCTGACTGACCCGTCCCGTAACGGTGACGAAAAGTCGGCGCTGGTCAGGCAGCTGGTTGGCGGAAAAGTCTCCGCTGATGCTGCAGAGGTCGCGGGCGGATTGGCCAGTTCACGCTGGGCATCTGCTCGGGACATCGGCGATGCACTCGAGACTCTTGCCGCAACGGTGGTCATTTCCGTTGCTGAAAACAAGTCGGCCGTTTCTGCCTCCGGCATCACTGGCCTGGAAGAACTGGAGAACGACCTGTTCTCCTTCAACCAGGCCGTGGCGTCCAGCCACGAGGTACAACGTGCTCTGTCCGAACCACAGGCCAGCGGGGCAGCCAAGGCTGCCCTTGCCGAAAAGCTGGTGCCCGGTGTCAGTGAGGAAGCAAAAGTCCTCATTACCCAGGCAGTCACCCAGCCCCGCGGCATCAAGGCGACGCGCCTGGTGGAACGGTTCGCCGAGTTGGCGGCCAAGCGGCAGCAGCGCTGGATTGCAACGGTCAGCGTGACCCGTCCCCTGACGTCGACGCAGCTGTCCCGCCTCCAGGCGGGCCTGAACGCGCTGTACGGACGGGAACTGAAGGTCAACATCAACGTTGATCCGGCACTCATTGGCGGTATCCGCGTCCAGGTGGGTGACGAAGTGCTCGACGCTTCGGTCATCAGCCGCCTGGGCGAGCTGCAACGCCAGCTGGCCGGCTAGCCGGACAAGCACAACCAAACTGATAGAAACCCCGGTCACCTGACGGTGATCACAAAACAGGAGAGCAGGGACTGCAGATGGCCGAATTGACCATCAACGCCGACGACGTCCGTAATGCGCTGAACGAGTTCGCGGCGTCCTACGAACCCGGAAACGCAGAACGCGTAGAGGTCGGCCGCGTAACCACCGCTAGTGACGGCATCGCCCGTGTTGAGGGCCTTCCCTCGGTCATGGCGAACGAGCTGCTGCGCTTCGAGGACGGCACGCTGGGCCTCGCCCAGAACCTTGACGTCCGCGAAATCGGCGTCATCATCCTCGGCGACTTCACCGGTATCGAAGAAGGCCAGGAAGTCCACCGCACGGGACAGGTTCTGTCCGTGCCCGTGGGCGACGCCTTCCTCGGCCGCGTAGTCGACCCGTTGGGCGTGCCCATCGACGACCTCGGCGAGATCAAGGCTGAAGCCACCCGTGCCCTGGAGCTCCAGGCTCCCGGCGTGACGCAGCGCAAGTCGGTTCACGAGCCGATGCAGACCGGTCTCAAGGCCATCGACGCCATGATTCCGATCGGACGCGGCCAGCGTCAGCTGATCATTGGTGACCGCCAGACCGGCAAGTCGGCCATTGCGATCGACACCATCATCAACCAGAAGGCCAACTGGGCTTCCGGCGATGTGACCAAGCAGGTCCGCTGCATCTACGTGGCGATCGGCCAGAAGGCATCCACTATTGCCGCTGTCCGCCAGACCCTCGAGGACAACGGCGCGCTCGAGTACACCACCATCGTGGCGTCTCCCGCATCCGACCCCGCCGGCTTCAAGTACCTGGCACCGTACGCAGGTTCCGCGATCGGCCAGCACTGGATGTACGGCGGCAAGCACGTCCTCATCGTGTTTGATGACCTGTCCAAGCAGGCTGAAGCCTACCGCGCCGTGTCCCTGCTGCTCCGCCGCCCGCCGGGACGCGAAGCCTACCCGGGTGACGTCTTCTACTTGCACTCCCGTCTCCTGGAGCGTTGTGCAAAGCTCTCCGACGAGCTCGGTGCCGGTTCCATGACGGGCCTGCCGCTGATCGAGACCAAGGCGAACGACGTGTCCGCCTACATCCCGACCAACGTCATCTCCATCACCGACGGCCAGATCTTCCTGCAGTCGGACCTCTTCAACGCCAACCAGCGTCCCGCAGTCGACGTGGGCGTTTCGGTGTCCCGCGTTGGCGGTGCAGCGCAGGTGAAGTCCATGAAGAAGGTCTCCGGCACGTTGAAGCTGGAACTCGCCCAGTACCGCGACATGCAGGCGTTCGCTATGTTTGCCTCGGACCTGGACGCCGCGTCACGCCAGCAGCTCACCCGTGGAGCCCGCCTGATGGAACTGCTCAAGCAGGGCCAGTACTCACCGTTCCCGGTTGAGGACCAGGTTGTCTCCATCTGGGCAGGCACCAACGGCCACCTGGATGACGTTCCGGTTGAGGATGTGAACCGGTTCGAAACCGAGTTCCTGGAGCACCTCAAGCACAAGTCCTCCATCCTCACCACGCTGGCGCAGACCAACGTGATGGACGATGACACCGCAGCAGCTCTGAAGTCCTCCATCATCGACTTCAAGAAGGGCTTCTTCGGCGAAGGCGACAACCACTTGGTGGGCGCAGGCCACGAGGCACATGACGCCATCTCCGAGGGCGAAGTCGACCAGGAAAAGATCGTCAAGCAGAAGCGCTAGTTCCGATGGCCGGGTGTGCCGGGCCCGCAGGGTCCGGCACACCCGGTTTACGGAATGTTAGGAAAGGATAAGTATGGGAGCCCAGATCCGGGTCTACCGCCAGAAGATCAGCTCGACCACGTCGATGCGCAAGATCTTCAAGGCGATGGAACTGATCGCTACCTCGCGCATCGGGAAGGCCCGTGCGCGCGTAGCAGCTTCACTGCCTTACGCGAACGCGATCACGCGCGCCGTTTCTGCTGTCGCCAGCCAAAGCGAAATCGACCACCCGCTGGTCACTGAGCCGGAGCAGATCCGCCGTGCCGCCGTCCTGGTAATTACCTCGGACCGCGGCCTGGCAGGTTCGTACTCGGCCAGCGTCCTCAAGCAGGCGGAAGGTCTCAACGAGCTGCTCCACGCCGAAGGCAAGGAAGTCAAGACCTACCTCGTGGGACGTAAGTCCCAGGCTTACTTCGACTTCCGGAACCGCGAATATGCGCGGGTCTGGACCGGAGGAACCGACGCACCCGAGTTCAGCACCGCGCGTGAAATCGGTGCCGCACTGCTGGCCGACTTTGCTGCGGACTTCGAAGATGGCGGCGTGGACGAAATCCATGTTGTCTACACACGCTTCAAGTCCATGGTCACCCAGGAGCCCACGGTCATCCGCCTGCTGCCGCTTGAGGTAGTGGAGGAAGAAGCCGCCTCCGAGTCGGAGCTTCTGCCGCTGTACGAGTTCGAGCCGGAGACCGAACAGGTCCTCGACGCGTTGCTGCCCCGCTACATCGAGTCACGCCTGTTTGCAGCAATGCTGCAGGCCGCCGCATCCGAACTGGCCGCACGCCAGCGCGCGATGAAGTCGGCAGGGGACAACGCCACCGACCTGATCAAGAAGTACACGCGTCTGCGCAACACGGCCCGCCAGGCCGAGATCACGCAGGAGCTCTCCGAGATTGTTGCCGGTGCCGACGCTCTTGCGTCTTAGCCTGCACTGACCCGGTTTCCGCGGAACCTGCACCACAACAGATAAACTTAACCCCACGCCATCTACTGAGTGAAGTGAGAGAGATGACTGCCACTGCTACCGAACACGTAGCCGCAACGTCCGGTGCCACCGGCCGCATTGCGCGCGTAATCGGCCCGGTTGTCGACGTCGAATTCCCGGCTGACGCAATCCCGTCCATCTATAACGCCCTCACCACCGAGATTACTCTCAACGGTGAGACCAAGACCATCACGTTCGAGACCTCCCAGCACCTGGGTGACAACCTCGTCCGCGCCATCTCCCTGCAGGCTACTGACGGACTGGTCCGCGGCACCTCAGTGGTGGACTCCGGCGCCCCGATCTCCGTCCCCGTTGGCGACGGCGTCAAGGGCCACATCTTCAACGTGCTGGGCCAGCCCCTGGACGTTACCGAGTCGGAACTGGACATCAGCGAACGCTGGCCGATCCACCGTAAGGCACCCAGCTTCGCTTCGCTCGAAGGCTCCACCGAGATGCTGGAAACCGGCATCAAGGTCATCGACCTTCTCACCCCGTACATCAAGGGTGGCAAGATCGGCCTGTTCGGCGGCGCCGGCGTGGGCAAGACTGTTCTGATCCAGGAAATGATCACCCGTGTTGCGCGCAACTTCGGTGGTACTTCCGTGTTCGCCGGTGTTGGAGAGCGTACCCGTGAGGGCAACGACCTCTGGGTTGAAATGGAAGAGGCAGGCGTCCTCAAGGACACCGCCCTTGTATTCGGCCAGATGGATGAGCCGCCGGGAACGCGCCTTCGCGTTGCACTGTCCGCACTGACCATGGCGGAGTACTTCCGCGATGTCCAGAACCAGGACGTGCTGCTGTTCATCGACAACATCTTCCGCTTCACGCAGGCAGGTTCCGAGGTTTCCACCCTGCTCGGCCGCATGCCGTCTGCCGTGGGCTACCAGCCCAACCTGGCCGACGAAATGGGTCTCCTGCAGGAACGCATTACCTCCACCAAGGGCCACTCCATCACCTCGATGCAGGCCATCTACGTTCCCGCAGATGACTACACCGACCCGGCCCCGGCCACCACGTTCGCGCACCTGGACGCCACCACGGAACTTTCCCGTGAAATCGCATCCCGTGGCCTGTACCCGGCCGTGGATCCGCTGACCTCCACGTCGCGAATCCTGGACCCGCAGTACATCGGCAAGGATCACTACAACACGGCTGTCCGTGTGAAGCAGATCCTGCAGAAGAACAAGGAACTCCAGGACATCATCGCCATCCTCGGCGTTGACGAACTCTCCGAAGAGGACAAGATCGTCGTGTCGCGTGCACGCCGTATCCAGCAGTTCCTCTCGCAGAACACCTACACCGCCAAGCAGTTCACCGGCGTTGAGGGCTCCACGGTCTCCATCAAGGACACCGTCGAAGGCTTCACGGCGATCTGCGACGGCGAGCTCGACCACATTGCGGAGCAGGCGTTCTTCAACGTCGGCGGCCTCGATGACGTTGAGCGCCAGTGGGCCAAGATCCAGGAACAGACCAAGTAATATGGCTGAGCTTGAGGTTGAGATTGTCGCAGCGGACCACTTCGTGTGGTCCGGAGCGGCCACGATGGTCAAGGCCCGCACCAGCGATGGTGAGATCGGAATCCTGCCCGGCCACTCGCCCCTGCTGGCGATCCTGGCCGAAGGTGAACTCGCGATCCAGCCGGTGTCGGGAGACCGTATTTCGGTCGATGTTGACGGCGGGTTCTTCTCCGTCGACAACAACCGGGTAGTCATCGTTGCTGACAACGCCCAGCTTGGCGGCTCGGCTACCGCTGGGATCCGCTAGCACGACCTTGATGGACGCACCGGGTATTTCGTTCATCGCACTGGCAATCGCCTTTGGATTGCTGATTTTTGCACTGTGCCTTTCGGGGGTGCGCCGCTTTAACCTGCGGCGTGCCCTCGGCACGGTGGACGCCTCCATTTGCATGGCTGGAAACAGCTGGCAGATGGGGGTTTGTCGTTATCAGGACAACGACCTTGAGTGGTTCCGGCTGCTCTCGCTCAGTGTCCGCCCAAAACACAAGTTCAAGCGGCATTCCCTTGAACTCCTTGGCCGCCGCAAGCCCACAGAGGCCGAAGCCGTCAAGGTACAGCCCGACGTCGTCATCGTGGAACTTCGCTACGAGGGCCAGGACCTGCGGCTCGCCATGAAGTTCGATGCCTACACAGGCCTGTCGTCGTGGCTGGAAGCCGGGCCGGTCATCGGCATCGGCACCTGGCGTTAGACGCGTGGACTGGATCCTTGATGTCCGGCTGACCGACGGCCCCCTCTACTGGGCCTCGCTGATCCTGGGCCTCGCCGGCGCCGCGTTCCTCCTCATGCCACCGCCGCCCCACGGACCGGTGCGCTGGCTCTACCGGGTCATTGCCGCCGTTGCCGTGGCCTTTGCGCTGGTGGCCACCGTCCACTGGGCGCTGATTAACCTCTATTCCGTTTTCCCGGAAAACATCCCGGACCCGGTCCTTCTGTGGCTGGTGCCAGCTGTGGCCGCGGTACTCCTCTGGCTGTTCCTCCTGCCCCGCAACTCCTGGCGCCGTCGTGGCGGTGGCCTGGCTGCCGCACTGCTGGTGGTTGCCCTGTCCAGCGTGCAAATCAACGCCTACTTCGGCCTCAACCGTACGGTGAGCGACCTGATGGGGACCGCCCTTGCCCGCATTCCTGCCCTGGAACAGAACCTCGTCCGGCCGGCAGGAGCGCCCGACGGCGTGGCGCTGCAGGGCTGGCGTCCGCAAGGGGACATCCCGGACGGGGGAGTCCTGCGCAAGGCCGCCATTCCAGGCACCATCTCCGGCATGGATACCCGGGACGCCTTCATCTACCTTCCTCCGGCCTACTTTGCACAGAACCGTCCGGCGTTGCCCGTGTTGGTCCTCATTGCCGGCCAGCCCGGCGGTCCGGCCGACTGGCTGACCGGCGGAGCCCTCCGCGGCCACATGGACTCCTTTGCTGCCGCCCATGGCGGCGTGGCTCCCGTGGTGGTGGTCCCCGACGCAAACGGGTCGCAGAACGCCAACACCATGTGCATGGACAGCCAGATCGCCCACGCCGATACCTACCTGTCGCAGGATGTGCCGCGGTGGATCGGCTCCACCCTTGCCGTGGACACGGACCATTCGCACTGGGCGGTAGGGGGATTCTCCTTCGGCGGCACTTGCGCCATCCAGCTGGGAACCCGCCATCCTGACCTGTTTCCCGAGGTCCTGGCGTTCTCGGCAGAAGCCGAGCCCGCCATCGCCAAGGAACGCCAGAAGACCATCGACGCCGCCTTCCCGGGCGACCCCGAGGCGTTCCTGCGGCAGACGCCGCTGGCCATCATGGCGGACAAGCGTTTTGACGGCCATGGCCTGTACCTGACGGCCGGGCAGAACGATACTGAATTTGTGGGCTACCTCAGGACCCTGGCGGCCGCTGCCGGGGACGCCGGATTCACCGTACGCGCCTACGAGGTGGAGCACACCGGGCACTCGTGGGACACGTCGTCCCGGCGGTTTGGCGATGCCCTGCAGTTCCTCGCAGCCCAGTGGGGGACCGGCGGATGAGCGGCGGACAGGACACCCGGACCATGGCATTGGCTTGGGACACCGTGGTCCGGCCAACGCTGGGCAGGGCGGCGACGGGGCTGAAGGCCATGCCGTTCACGCTTGTGGTGCTCGCCGTGTTTGTGGGTACAGGCGCGGCTACGGACAGCTTCCTGGCCGGTCCGTCCGAGCAGCTGCTGGATGTTGCCGGCGTCAGCGGTCCCGGACTGCGTGAGGGGCGCTGGTGGTCGCTGTTCACCAGCCTCTTCTTCGCCACCAACCCCACTGCCTATGTGGTGGCCGCGCTGATGATCATTGTGCTGCTGGGCCTTGCCGAACGGAAACTCGGTTTCCGGAGTGCCGCTGCACTGTTCCTGGGCGGCCAGTTCGCGGCCGTCACGCTGTTCCTCCTGGTTACCCAGCTCGCGGCCTATGTGGGGGACGGGTGGCTCGACACCATGACCGACGTCATCCTGATCGGCCCCTACGCCCCGGTGCTCGCCGCAGGCATGGCAGGCAGCGCCCGGCTGCCGGTGCTCTGGCAGCGGCGCCTGCGGACGGCGGCACTTTCGATCTCGCTGCTGCTCGTCCTGTACGTGGGACATGCCGAGACGGTGATCGGCCTCCTTGGCGCGCTGCTGGGACTCCTGGTGGGCTGGTGGATCCAAGGCGACGAAGGCAGGCTCCACCGGCACCGCTCCACCGGACGGGAGGCCCGTAACCTGCTGGCCCTGATGGTGGCCGTGTTCGCCGTCGGGCCCATCCTCACCGGGATCACCCGGGCACCCACCGGGCCGCTGGCGCTGCTTCGGGACGTTGTCCTGAATCCGCTGCCCACGCTGGGCCAACTGGCGTTCAACTGCGGGGCCACTGTGGAAGCGTCCTGCCTTGAAGCGGGCAGGGCAGGTTTCGCCGGTCCGTTCGGCCTGGCACTGGCAGTGGTCCCGGTGGTCCTGCTGCTGATCTGCGCCGACGGGATGCGCCGGGGACGCAGGATGGCCTTGAACATTGCCCTGGCGATCCAGCTGGCTGTGACGGCCCTGGCCGCCGTGTACCTTGCACTGTTCGCCCTGGTTCCCTCCAGGCCGCAGGGCCCGCACGCGGCGCCCATGGGCTCCGCCTTTGCCCATGTGCTTCCGCTGGTGGTGGTTCCGCTGCTGCTGTCCGTCATCCTGTGGCTGAACCGGAGGCAATTCCGGGTGCAGACCCTGCCCACCGCCCGGCGCACGCTTGCCGTGCTGGTGGGCGGCTCCTGGGGGGTGCTGGCTGCCGCCTATGCCACCGCATGGTTCGCCTCTGGCGGGATGTCCCGCGACGGCGGTGTGCTGGGTCTGTTTGCCGAGCTGGCCCGGCAGTATGTACCGGTGCCGATTCCGCAGCATTTCCACCGGGTCTTCGCAGACCGGAACACGGTGGAGGCTGTCCTCTTCGCCTATTCCGGGCCCGTGTTTTGGCTTATTGCGCTGGCAGCCGTGTGGTGGGCGCTGCTGGGCGGAAACCACGGGCACGACTCCGGCCGGCAGGACCGGGCACGGGCGCGGACGCTGCTCCACCAGGGCGGCGGCCCGCTGTCCTGGATGGCCTTGTGGGAACCGAACGCATACTGGTTCAGCCCGGACGGCCAGGGAGCCATGGCCTACCAGCAGCACGGCAGTGTTGCCCTGACCCTCGGGTGTGCCATCGGCCCTGCCGGATCCCAGCTGGCCGTCACGGAGGGATTCCTCGCCCATTGCCGGCGCGAGGCGCTGATTCCGGCACTGTATTCCTGCGACGACTCGGTGTGGCCGGCCCTGCGTGAGCGCGGCTTCTCCCGGGTATCGGTGGCCCAGGAAACCCGGCTGGCCATCCGGGAGCTGGAATTCAAGGGCAAGGAGTGGCAGAACGTCCGGACGGCACTGAACCGGGCTGCCAAGTTGGGGGTGCATGCCGTCTGGGGTCCGTACAGCGGGTTGCCGGTAGCCTTGCGCACCCGGTTGAACGAAGTGTCCGAGGAATGGGCCGCCGGAAAGTCCGTACCGGAAATGGGCTTCACGCTTGGCAGCGTGGACGAGCTCGACGACGATGAGGTGCTGTGCTGCCTTGCCGTCGACGGTGAAGGCAGGGTCCACGGGTTCACCAGTTGGCTTCCCGTGTACGACGACGGCCGCCTCGTCAGCCGGACGCTGGACGTGATGCGCCGGGGCGCCGACGGTTTCCCCGGCGTGATGGAATTCCTGATCGCCTCCGCTGTCCTGGAACTGCGGGATTCCGTGGAGGTGATTTCGCTGTCCGGTTCACCGCTGGCGAATGACGGGGGAGCCGAGGACACCGCCCAAGGGGGAGCCAAGAACCTGGTCCGCATCCTTGACCTGGTGGGCCACGCGCTGGAACCCGTTTATGGATTCCGGTCGTTGGCGGCCTTCAAGTCCCGTTTCAAGCCCGAGTACCGGGCGTTGTACCTCTACTACCAGGACCCTCTTCAGTTGCCGGCCATCGGCCGTGCGCTCACCCGGGCCTACCTGCCTGGCCTGTCCCTGCCCCAGGGCGCCAGGCTGGTCCGGAATTTAGTCTGATAAGGATGCCGTTCGCTGCCGGATATCGCCCGGCCGGGGCCGCATAACGCAAAGGCTAAGGCTGGCCCAACAATGCGCCAGGCAAAAAGAATGGTCCCCGGCAATTATGCCAGGGACCATTCTTTGCTAATCAGGCTTAGCAGTCTGTCCGAAGACTAGACGAGCGTAACGCCGGTGGCCTGCGGGCCCTTGGCGCCCTGACCGATTTCGAACTGAACGCGCTGGTTCTCGTCGAGGGTCTTGAAGCCGCCGGTCTGGATCTCGGAGTAGTGGACGAAGACGTCGCCGTCGGAGTCGTCCGGGGTAATGAAGCCGAAGCCCTTTTCAGCGTTGAACCACTTCACAGTTCCCTGTGCCATTTATTTCTCCTCATTGTGGAACTTTCTTAAGATCGGCACACTTCGTACCGGCCTTGGTCACTCCGCGAGAAGAATCCTGAATAGCCGTCCGGAAAAGGAACTGGCCCTGCAGGAGCTTCGCGCTCGCAACATGTCTTGCGAGCATGAAAAACACCTACACAAAGACTGAGTTAAGAATTTCATGCCCGTTCCCGCAGGTCAACGCTTCGGCGGCGGAATCGGACAAATTTTAGGTAAAAACCGGGGTGCATGCCTTGTCGGGACACAATTGGCCAATGCCGAAAGGACAGGCGGCGTTAGAAGAGCCGGGATTCGCTGTCGTCGACACCGCGCATTGCGTCGTAATCGAGGGTCACGCAATCAATCCCGCGGTCGTTGGCGAGGACCTTGGCCTGCGGTTTGATCTGCTGGGCGGCGAAGATGCCGCGCACCGGTGCCAGCAGGGGATCGCGGTTCAACAGCTCAAGGTAGCGGGTGAGTTGCTCCACGCCGTCGATGTCCCCGCGCCGCTTGAGTTCGATGGCCACGGTTGCGCCGTCGCCGTCCCGGGCCAGGATGTCCACCGGACCGATGGCCGTGAAGTATTCGCGCCGGATCAGCGAATAGCCTGTTCCCAGCGTTTCGATCTGGTCGGCCAGGAGCCGCTGGAGGTCCGCCTCCACGCCGTCCTTGATCAGGCCCGGGTCCACGCCGAGGTCGTGGGAGGTTTCGCTGAGCTTTTCATGGATATTGATGATCAGCCGGTCATCCGTCTTCGCGGACTGGACCGTCCATTGCTCCGCGACTCCCAACTCCAGGTCAACGTCCTCCGGTGACGTAACACGGAGTGTGGCCGGCGGACTCATCCAGTTCAGGGGCTTGTACGAGCCACCGTCTGAATGCACAAGGACAGAGCCGTCCGCCTTGACCAGCAGGAGCCTGGTGGCGAGGGGGAGATGGGCTTTGAGCCGGCCAACATAATCAACGGAGCATCGGGCAATCACAAGTCGCACGCCGTACACACTACCGGGTGCCGGAGCGGGAATGACGACGGGGGCCGGCGGCAGTGCACCACTCTTCGCGGAGAGGCTGCAGTAGCGCCCCGTCCCGCTGGGGCAGAATGGATGCATGCCGCGCTCCAACCGTCCCCGCCGTCCCGTGTCCGGGAAGCCTGCGGCAACCGGGCGGGGAACCGGAAAAAAGGGGAACGGTGACGTTCCCGAACTGGACCTCGAACGGGCCCGGGCAGGCATCGCCCGCCGGGAAAGCGCCCCGGACGGGGAATGGATGGTCCGCAGCATGACAGCGCGTAACGCGGCGAAGACCTACATCTGCCCCGAATGTTCCACCGCCGTGCTGCCCGGGGTGGCACACCTGGTGGTCTGGAAGGACGACCACCTGTTCGGTGCCGCCGCCGGCCTCGCTGAACGCCGCCACTGGCACACGAACTGCTGGAATTCGCGCAGCTACAGGTACCGCTGACGCGGCACTGAACAGCTGGCGCGGAGGAGCCCGGGCCGTGGAGACCGCCCGCTGTCGCTAAGCTGGCAGGCATGACTTTTGATCCGGCGTCGTACGAATTCAGCCAGGCCGCTGGCCCCGTTCCCATCCGTGCCTCCACGGTCCTGCCGGCCAGGCGCGAGAACGTCGAGCTGCAGACAGCGGACGGACACACTCTGGTGGGCGAACTCGCCCTGCCGGAATCCGGCGAGGTCCGGGCCACGCTGATCACGTTGCACCCGCTTCCTACGCACGGCGGCTTCATGGACTCGCACGTCTACCGCAAGGCGTCCTACCGGCTGCCGGCGCTGGCCGGCATCGCAGTGCTGCGTTTCAACACGCGCGGCACCGGCTCCCCCCGGGGCACCAGCACGGGTGCGTTCGAGGAAGGCGTGGGGGAACGCCACGACGTGGAAGCGGCGGTCCGTTTCGCCGTCGAACGCGGGCTGCCCAACCGGTGGCTGGTGGGCTGGTCCTTCGGCACGGAACTGGCACTGATGTACGGTGCCACCGAACCTGTGGCATCGCAGGTGGAGGGTGCTGTCCTGCTGTCCCCGCCGCTGCACCGGGCCACGGACAAGCACCTGCAGCTGTGGGCGGAGTCGGGCAAACCGCTGACGGTCCTGGTGCCGGAGCACGATGACTTCCTCCAGCCCGCCGAGGCCGCAGCCCGCTTCAGCCTGGTTCCCCAAGCGCACGTGCTGGGCGTGGACGGCGCAAAGCATCTGTGGGTGGGCGAGAAGTACGCCGCGCGGGTCCTGAACGAGATTGTGGGGCGGGTGTCCGCAACGGACGGGAACGCCGCTGCACTGCCGACCGAGTGGGACGGGCCCACGGCGACTGCCGCCTCCTGACCCGTCCCCGAAGCGGGCATCCCCGCGGTTGCCGGGCTAGTGCTGGTCCTGCCGGACGATATAGATCTCCTTGATCAGCAACAGGATGGCAGCCGCCGTGGGAATCGCGATAAGGGCGCCCAGGACCCCCAGCAGGCTGCCGCCGGCGATCACGGAAATGACGGCGACGGCACCGGGAACGGCCACGGCCTTCTGCATGATGCGTGGCGAGATGAAGTAGGCCTCGAACTGGAGGTAGGCAAAGTAGCAGATGGCGTAGATGGCGGCCGTCTGCCAGCCCACGGTCAGGGCGATGAGGACTACGACAACGCCGGCGATCATGGCACCCACCAGCGGGATAAAGGCAAGCAGTGCCACCACGAACGCGAGCAGCAGGGCGAACGGAATGCCCACAATCGACATCACGATGAAGGCGAAGGTGGCATTGAGCAGGGCAACGCAGGCCTGGCCGATCACGTAGTTGCCCACGGACTTGGTGATGGCATCCGACAACGCCTCCACCCGGTGCCGGCGGGAACGCGGGGCCAGCCGGTAACCCCACTTCTTCATTGCCGGCAGGGCAGCAAGGAAGTAGAGGCTGAGCACCAGGACGATCAGGGCACCGAACAGGCCATTGGCCACCGTGGAGCCGAACCCCACGACGCCGCCGGCGATTCCGCCCACGGCGTTGGGATCGTTGACGAACTTGTTCAACTCATCGGCGATGCGGTCGCGGACACCGAACTGGTCGTCAAGGGTGCGGAAAAGGTCCGAGTTCATGAAATCCCGCACCCACGTGGGCGCCTGCTGCACTATCTCGGTGACCTGCTGGACGATCGTTGGGATCAGGGTGGCAAAGAAGCCCACTACGGCGACGATCAGCACGGAGACTGACATCAGGATTCCGGCCGGCCGGGGGATCTTCCGGTTCTCGAGCCACTTCACCACGGGCTCGAGGCCCAGCGCGATGAAGAGCGCCGCAACGATCCACAGGAGCAACTGGGTGGTGTGTGATCCAATCCAGTAGACCAGCAGCGCCACCCCGACGCCGACGGTTCCCATGAAGCCCATGTAGAGCGGATGTTGCGGGGACATCCGTGGTCCGGGGGCGCCGAACTGGGGGCGCGTCACGCCGTCGGGGTCCTCGGTGGTTTGGTCCTGCTGGGAGTATTCCGGGGGCATCTCGAAACGGAGCCGCGGCTGCGCGCCGGGCAGCGGCTGGCGGAGGCGACGTGCCAGGAAGCCCAGCGCTGCTGCGGCGGCGCCCTTCCGGTGGGCAGTTCCGGGCCCCTGGGGGACCGCGGGCGACGGTCCAACGTCCCTTGGATCGCCTGCTGCCTGGGAGGACTCGTCCGTCTTGTCAGTCACTGGTTTTTGGCGCCTGTTCCGTGCATGGCACCGCCTTGGCGGGCCGGTGTGATGATCATCGCAAACACTATCAGCAGGCTTGTCAACACCTGCGGAGGAGCACCGCAGAGACTCCTGGCGAGGACTGCCGGATAGCCATGAACCGGGCCTGAACTGGGGCTCGTGGTAACAAAATGGTTACTATTGAAGCTAAACCCCGCTGATGATAGGTGTTCCCTTGCGTTTAAAGACTGCAGCCGCACTTGTGCTGCTCGGCCTCCTGACACTTCTGGCCGGTATCGGCCAGAAGACCATCTGGGCCCCTTCCGAGACCTTTACGGCGTCCGCGCCGGCCGACGCTACGGCTGCCCCGTTGACCGTCTTCGACCAGAAGCTGCGGACACTCCACGGCGGAACCGTCAAGATCGATGTCCAGGGCGACGGCAACTTCATGCTTGCCGCGGGCCGGCCCGATGACGTTGAGGCATGGGTGGGCACCGCTGCGCACAACACCATCACGGGAACGTCCGAGGACGGCAAGTCCCTGCAGGTTGAACATACCGACGGCGAAGCCACGGCACCCAACCCTGCAGGATCCGACCTTTGGGTCACCACGGAGAATGCCAGCGGTGAGCTTGAATACTCCTGGACGCCTCCGGCGGACGGCGACTGGACGTTGCTGCTGGCCGCTGACGGAACCAAGGCTGCTCCCGCGACTGTCTCGATGACCTTTCCCAACGACACCGCCACCCCCTGGGCCATCCCGCTGATGGTCCTCGGCGCGCTGCTCATCCTTGGCGGGATTGTCCTCGCCGTGCTCTCGGCCCGCCGTCGCGACGGTGACGGCGACGGCGAGGGCAGCGGATTCGCCCAGCGTGCCCGTGCACGCAAGCAGGCCCGCTCCTCCTCCAGGGTCACCATGGCGGCCGCCGGCGTGGCCGCTGCGGTACTGGCCGGCACGGGAACTGCCGCCACGGCCGCCACATCGCCTGCCCCCGCTCCCACGGGCTCTGCCTCGGCGCCTGCCGCCCAGGGTGGAAACGCCGCCCCCGTCCTGCTGGACGTGCAGTTCCGCCGCATCCTTGAGCAGGTGTCCAGTGCTGCCGACGCCGGCGACGCCGCCAAGGATGCTGCAAAACTGGCTGACCGGGTGGGCGGTACGGAGCTGGAAGTCCGTACCTCGAACTACAAGATCCGCTCGCAGGTGGGCTCGTATGAGGCCCGCATGCCGGTCCGTTCCACCAAGCTCCTGACGACGGCGGTCACCACGGACCGCGGATGGCCGCGCTCGGTCCTCGCCGTTTCCCAGGGTGATGGCAACGTGGTTCCCCAGCTGCTGACCCTCGTCCAGAAGTCCCCGCGGGAAAACTACAAGCTCATGGAGACCACTCCGCTCCAGCCGGGCACCACGTTCCCCGCCATCAGCCGGAACGGCACTGAGACCGTGGAGGCTAAAGACAAGACCGGCCTGCTGTACACCGGGGAAGAGGCCCTGTCGGGCCTGGCCGACCGGCTCAGCAATGCCGATTCGGCGTTCAAGGACAAGATCGTGGAAGGCGAGTCCTCGCCGTACATTGCCGACACCCTGTCCTACCAGGCCGAGGTGGTCAAGGCCGGCGAAAACGGAAACTTCTCCTTCACCCACAAGGTGGCCCCCGAAGGCACCGTGGTGTTCCGCACCGAAGATGGCGGCGCACTGGTGCTGGGCCGCATCAACTTCGGCTTCGAAGGAACCCCGAAGGCCGCCGGAGACAAGCTCTCCATTGGTGACGACGCCGCAGCCCTGGCCGGAGGCAAGGAAACCACCACGGGCATGGTCCTGAGCTTCGCCGAGTCGGTGGCGGTCTACGTGCCGCCGGCGGGGTCCTCCGATCCCATGAAGCTTGTGGCAGCAACCCGCGGGCTCGTGGGCGCCAGCTTCAAGTAGCCGCCCGCACCAAGTAGTCCCATTACCGCAGTACCACCGGCAGCGGCCGCAGTGGCTAGAGTGGGAAGCATGAGTTCGCCTGCTTCCCGTCCAGTCCCTCCGGCCGCTGCCAACCTGCTTAACCTGCGCGGCGCCGTCGATCTTTCCAGCCTGAAGCAACGCCCCGCCGCTCCGTCGCCGTCAGCGGCACCGCCGTCGCAGGATGCCCCGGCGGGCACCCCGGCGGCCGGTGGGACAAGCGGTCCGGGAAATGGCCCCGAGTTGCGGGTCGAGGTGACGGAGATGAACTTCCAGCAGCTCGTGGAGCTCTCCGCGCAGGTGCCGGTGGTCTTCGCCCTGTGGGCTCCGTACTCCCCGGAATCCGCTGCGGCCCTTGAGGTCCTGGACCGCGTGGTGGCCGGCTACGGCGGCCGGCTGGTACTGGGCGCTGCTGACATCGAAGCGTTCCCCCAGCTTGCCCAGGCCTTCCAGGTCCAGGCCGTGCCCACTGCAGTGGCCGTCCTGAAGGGGCAGCCGGTTCCCCTCTTCCAGGGCCACGCCGAGGAAGAACAGGTGCGCAGCCTTTTCGATGAACTGCTGAAGGTTGCCGCTGCCAACGGTGTCACCGGCAGCCTGAACGCCGGGGACGGCGGCGAACCGGAAGAAGCTCCGTTGCCCCCGCTGCACCAGGCCGCGTACGACGCCATCGAAGCAGGGGACTACGAGTCGGCGGCAGAAGCGTACCGGCAGGCCCTTAACGAGATGCCGTCCGATCACGAGGCCAAGGCCGGCCTGGCACAGGTGGAGCTGATGGCCAGGCTGCAGGTGGTGTCTGCCCAGGACACCGAGGCCATCCGGGCGCTGGCGGCCAATGAGCCGGACAACATTGAAGCGCAGCTGGGCGTCGCGGACCTTGATGTCGCCGGGGGCCACGTTGAGGATGGGCTGAACCGCGTGGTGGCCTTTATCGGCCGGAACTTCGGCCCGGAGCGTGAGACCGCGCGGGTGCGGCTGCTGGAGCTGTTTGACGTCGTGGGGGCCTCGGACGAACGGGTGGCCAAGGCGCGCCAGGCCCTGGCGAGGGTGCTCTTCTAGTGCCGGCGCTCTTCGAGCCGCTGAAGCTGAGGTCCCTGGAACTGCAGCACCGGGGCTGGGTATCACCCATGTGCCAATACAGTTGCGATGCCGACGCCGCCCCGGGTGTTCCCAACGACTGGCACCTGATGCATTTGGGCTCCTTTGCCGCCGGCGGGGCCGCGCTGATCCTCACCGAGGCGGCAGCCGTGAACCCCGAAGGCCGCATCAGCCCGCGCGACGCCGGCATCTGGAACGACGATCAGGTTCACGCCTGGCGGCGGATTACCTCGTTCGTGCACCAGCACGGCACCGGCGGGGCCAGGATCGGCGTCCAGTTGGCCCACGCCGGCCGGAAGGCCTCCACGTTTTGGCCGTTTTCCGGCCGGCGCGGGACGGTGCCCGAATCGGAGGGCGGCTGGACCACGGTTGGCCCGTCGGCAATCGCGTTCGAGGGGTACGACACTCCGGCCGCCATGACCGGGGACCAGATCCAGGCAGTGGTTACGGACTTCGTCGCTGCCGCGGTCCGGGCGGTCGATGCCGGCTTCGACACTGTGGAGATCCACGGGGCCCACGGCTACCTGCTGCACCAGTTCCAGAGCCCCTTGAGCAACACCCGTGACGACGAATGGGGCGGCGACGAGGAACGGCGGAACCGCCTGATGCTCGCCGTCATCGATGCCGTTCGGTCCGCCATCCCGGACTCAATGCCGCTCCTGCTGCGGATTTCCGCCAGCGACTGGGCGCCGGGCGGCATCGGCCTGCCGGAGTCTGTCCGCCTGGCTCGCCAGGCGGCGGAGCATGGCGTGGACCTGATCGACGTTTCCAGTGGGGGAGCGGTGGCCCACCAGGAAATCACCGTGGGCCCGGGTTACCAGACCGGATTCGCTGCCGCCATCCGGGAGGAAACCGGAGTGCCCACCGGCACGGTGGGACTCCTGACCTCCGCCGGGCAGGCGGAGCACGCTGTGGCCACTGGCCAGGCGGATGCGGTGCTGATTGCCAGGGCGGCGCTCCGCGATCCGCACTGGTGGCTTCGTGCGGCCTTCGAATTGGGTCATGACCTGCCGTGGGTTCCGCAGTATGAGCGCGCCATTCCGCGGCGCTCGTTCTGAACGGCATGCCGTGAACGGGCCGAAGCCATCGGATGACGCGGCACCTCGCGGCGCTGCCCCGTCCGGCAAGTCCGCCTCCGGCAAGTCCGCCTCCGGCTCTTCCTCTTCCGGGCCCACCGGCAAGGAACTGGAGACTGCCATCCTGAAGCTGCTGGCCGCCCGGGCAGCCACATCCACTATTTGCCCGTCCGATGCCGCCCGCGCCGTGGGCGGCGAGCACTGGCGGGGTCTGATGGAGCCGGTCCGCCAAGCCGCCCGCCGGCTGGTTGACGCCGGCGACGTCGAGGTCACCCAGGGCGGTTCCGTGGTGGATCCGGGCACCGCCAAGGGCCCCATCCGCATCCGCAAGGCCCGCTAGGCACCCGCCCGCGGACGCCGTCGTACGCCTTTGTCGCTACTCCTCCGGGAGGACCCCAGGGGCGGCACCTGCGGGCTAGTCTGGCTTCATGACTGCTCCGCAACCGCACCCGGCGCTTCCACCCACCCCTGCCGGCCCACCCCCTGGCGGGGCCGTTCCGGCACTGTCCATCCGGGGGTTGGCCAAGCGTTTTGGCACCAAGATCGCCGTGGACGGAATCAGCCTCGATGTCCCGGCCGGCTCCTTCTACGGCATCGTGGGTCCCAACGGCGCCGGCAAGACCACCACCCTGTCGATGGCGACGGGGCTTCTCCGCCCGGACTTCGGCACGGCCCTGGTGCACGGCGTGGATGTCTGGGTGAATCCCCTGGAGGCCAAAAGGCTGATGGGCATCCTCCCGGATGGCGTCCGGCTCTTCGACCGCCTCACCGGAGAACAGCTCATCACCTATGCCGGGCTGCTGCGCGGCATGGACCGCGGGGTGGTGGCTTCCCGGGTGGGCGAGCTGCTCGCTGCCATGGACCTGGCCCAGGACGCCGGCACCCTGGTGGTGGACTACTCGGCCGGCATGACCAAGAAGATCGCCCTCGCTTCGGCACTGATCCACGCCCCGCGGCTCCTGGTCCTTGATGAGCCTTTTGAAGCCGTGGACCCTGTCTCGGCGTCGAATATCCGGTCAATCCTGGACAGCTACGTCGCCTCGGGCGGAACAGTCATTGTCTCCAGCCATGTAATGGACCTGGTGCAGCGCATGTGCGACCACGTGGCAGTGGTGGCAGGCGGCCGTGTGCTGGCTGCCGGAACCGTTGACGAGGTCCGCGCCGGAGCCTCCCTGGAAGACCGCTTCGTCCAGCTGGTGGGCGGCCGGAGCCACACGGAAGGGCTGGAATGGTTGCGCACCTCCTAAGGCTCAAGCTGACTCTGCTGCGCAACGGGCTCAAGCGCAGCCCCTGGCAAATCGTGGGTATTGCCTTTGGCGCCCTTTATGCCGTGGGAATCGTGGGGGCGCTGGTGGTCGCGCTGATCATGGTGGGGCGCGAAAGCCACGAAATTGCACAGACTGCCGTGGTGCTGGGCGGATCCATCGCCATCCTTGGGTGGGGGCTCATCCCGGTGGCCGTATCCTCTGCCGATATGACCCTGGACCCGCTGCGGTTCACCACCTTCGCCGTGCCCATGCGGCAGCTTCTGGCGGGGCTCGCACTGGGCGGCCTGATTGGCATCCCCGGGGTGGCCACCGCACTGGTGGGTCTTGCCACCGTGGCAACCTGGTCACGGGGCATCCTTTCGGCCGGTGCCGCACTGGTGGGGGCTGTCCTGGGAATCCTGACCTGCATCATCCTGTCCAAGGTGGTGACCACGGCTACGGCCAGCCTTGCCTCGTCCCGGCGCTTCAAGGACATCAGCGGCGTGGTCTTCATGATTCCGCTGATCCTGCTGGGACCCATCGTGGCAGGTGTTGCACAAGGCATCAGCGCCTCGGCGGCGTTCCTGCCTGACTTCGCCCGTGCCCTTGCATGGACGCCGCTGGGTGCGGCCTGGTCCCTCGGCGGAGACATTGACGCCGGGCAACCCGGGGCCGCCGGTCTGAAACTGCTGATCGCCGCCGCAACGCTGGCGGCCCTTACCTGGTGCTGGAAAGTCCTCCTGGAACGCGCGCTGGTCAACCCGCCCTACGCAGGCGGTGGAAGCCGGAAGGGCGGAAAGCTGGGAATGTTCGCCTTGCTGCCGCCAACACCCACCGGAGCCGTAACGGCCCGTTCACTCACGTACTGGCTGCGGGACCCCCGCTACGGCGGATCGCTCATTGTCATTCCGCTGCTGGCCGTGGTGCTGTTCTTCCAGGCCAGCCAGGGGGACAGCCTGGGCGCCCTTTCCGTGCTCGGCCCGCTCACGGCTTTCCTCATGGCCTGGTCCATTTCTGCAGACATCTCCTATGACAACACCGCCTTCGCCCTCCACCTGGCCACCGGGGTCCGGGGAACCGCAGACCGCCTGGGCCGTGCACTGGCGTGCCTGATCCTCTCCGTCCCGGTGGTGCTGGCCTTCACGGTGGTGCCCTTTGCCTTCACCGGGTCCTGGGAGTGGTTGCCTGGCGTGCTGGGCCTGTCACTGGGCATGCTGCTCAGCGGGCTGGGACTGTCATCAGTGGTGTCCGCCCGGTACAACATCGCCGTTCCGCTGCCGGGCGACAGCCCGTTCAAGAAGCCGCCGGGAAATGTTGGCCAGACCATGCTGGTGCAATTCGGCGGCATGGGCGTGCTTGCCTTCCTGGTCATTCCGGAGGCCGCGCTGCTCATCGTGCAGAGCGTCACGGGTAATCCGTTCTTCGGGTGGCTGAACCTTGGCGTAGGCCTGGCCCTGGGGCTGGTACTTTTTGTGGTGGGCGTCAGGGTTGGCGGCCGCTGGCTGGAAGCCCGCGGTCCGGAAATGCTGGCCCAACTCACTGTGAACCGTTGATCCACCACCCCCGAAGGACGGCCTGACGTGGAAGTTGTAATCCTTGGCGGCAGCCGTCCCATCGGGAAGCTGGCCGCTGACGCCATCGAAGAGCTGTTGCGGCGCAAACCGGACGCTGTGCTGGGGCTGGCCACCGGGTCCTCGCCCCTGCCCGTCTACGAGGAACTGGCCGCGCGCCACGCAACAGGGCTGGATTTTAGCCGGGCGTCTGGCTTCGCCCTCGATGAATATGTGGGACTGCCCGACGGGCACCCCGAGCAGTACCGGAACGTGATCCGCCGCGAATTCACCGACCGGATCAATATCGATCCCGCCAACGTCCATTCGCCGGACGGCTCCGCCGCGGACATCCCGGCAGCCTGCGATGCCTATGAAGCCGCCATCGCCGCTGCCGGGGACGTGGACCTGCAGTTGCTGGGCGTTGGCACCGACGGCCACATCGGTTTCAATGAGCCCGGGTCCTCCTTCGCCTCGCGCACCCGGATCAAGAGCCTGATCGAACAGACCCGCAAGGACAACGCGCGGTTCTTCACCAGCCTGGCGGACGTTCCGCACCATGTCATCACGCAGGGCCTGGGCACCATCATGGACGCCCGGCACGTGATCCTGATCGCAACCGGAGCCCAGAAGGCGCAGGCGGTCCGGGACTTCGTGGAGGGACCCGTTGCTGCGATCTGCCCGGCGTCGGTCCTGCAGTTCCACCCGCACGCCACCGTCCTGGTGGACGAAGCCGCCGCTTCGGCCTTGAAACTCGCCGATTTCTACCGGCATACCTACGACAACAAGCCCTCCTGGCAGGGCCTTTAGCGGCACCTCCGGCACCCGGGCGCGTCGCGGAAACGTACGACGCCGGGCTTCGCCGGGATGCGTCCGGCCCGGATGGACGTGCCCCCGGGAGCCGCGCCGCCGTCGGACGCAGCCCTGCCGGAAAGGCTAAGATGGTTGGCATGACTAGCATGACGGACCCTCTCGAAA
Source organism: Pseudarthrobacter equi (assembly GCF_900105535.1). NCBI lineage: Bacteria > Bacillati > Actinomycetota > Actinomycetes > Micrococcales > Micrococcaceae > Pseudarthrobacter > Pseudarthrobacter equi. The sequence continues at coordinate 2,973,780 of NZ_LT629779.1, read as the reverse complement.
ACGACCCGATGCGCGAGCTTTCCGGGGCTGGTACGTCCACGGCCACCATTGAGCGCGAGGAACTGCGCCAGGAGGTCGAACCGGGGGACCGGGAGCGCTTTTCGCACTATGTCCGCAAGGAAAAGATCATGGAGTCGGCGCTGAGCGGTGAGCCCGTCATCGCACTGTGCGGCAAGGTCTGGACGCCGGGCCGGGATCCGAAGAAGTTCCCGGTGTGCCCCACGTGCAAAGAGGTCTACGAGGGCCTCCGCCCGGGCAATGACGGCGGCAAGGGTCCCGGAGGGGACTCAGGCAGCAACAAATAGTGACGGAGACGCTCTTTGGCGGCCCCACCCTGCCCCCGGCCTATCCGGAACGCGCAGCCTGGGGAACCGCCCCGAAACTCCGTGCCTGGCAGCAGGAGGCCCTTGACCTCTACTTGGCCAAAAGCCCCCGCGATTTCCTTGCGGTAGCAACGCCCGGCGCCGGTAAGACCACCTTCGCCCTGCGCATCGCCTCAACGCTCATCGATTCCGGTGCGGTAAACCGCGTGACCATCGTGGCGCCCACCGACCACCTCAAGCGGCAGTGGGCTGACGCTGCAGCCAAGGTGGGCATCGCGATCGACCCCAACTTCAAGAACTCGGACGGCCAGCACGGCCGCGGATTCATCGGGGTTGCTGTCACGTATGCCCAGGTTGCCAGCAAACCGATGCTGCACCGCGCCAAGACCGAGGCCGCCCGCACGCTGGTGATCCTGGACGAGATCCACCACGGTGGCGAAGCCCTGTCCTGGGGCGACGGTCTGCGGGAGGCCTTCGACCCCGCGATCCGCCGGCTGTCCCTGACCGGAACACCGTTCCGTTCGGATACCTCGCCTATTCCGTTCGTGGAGTACGCCGAGGACCGCGACGGCATCAGGCGCTCCAAAGCCGATTACACTTACGGCTACGGCAACGCCCTGCGCGACCACGTGGTCCGGCCCGTGATGTTCATGGCGTATTCGGGCCAGATGCGCTGGCGTACCAGTGCCGGCGAGGAGATGGCGGCGTCCCTGGGCGAGGCTGCCGTCACGAAGGACATCACCTCGCATGCCTGGCGGACAGCACTAAACCCGGCCGGCGAGTGGATCCCCGCCGTCCTGGCGGGCGCGGACAGGCGGCTCAGCGAGGTGCGCCGCACGGTGCCCGACGCCGGCGGCCTGGTGATTGCCACGGACCACGAGGACGCGCGGGCCTACGCCGGGCAGCTGAAGCGGATCACGGGGGAGTCGCCCACGGTGATCCTCTCCGATGACGCGAAGGCCTCGAGCAAGATCGAGGAGTTTACCGCTAGCGAAAAGCGGTGGATGGTGGCTGTCCGGATGGTGTCCGAAGGCGTTGACGTGCCCCGGCTGTCCGTCGGTGTGTACGCAACGTCCACGTCCACGCCGTTGTTCTTTGCCCAGGCTGTGGGGCGTTTCGTGCGTGCCCGCAAGCGCGGCGAAACTGCCTCGGTGTTCCTGCCGTCCGTCCCCACGCTGATGGCGCTGGCCAACTCCATGGAAATGGAGCGGGACCACGCCCTGGACCGGCCGGAGAAAGAAGACGGCGACGGCCTGTTCAACCCCGAGGACTCGCTGATGGCCGAGGCGAACCGGGAGGACAAAGCCTCGGACAGCCTCACCAAGGGCAAGTTCGAGGCACTGGACTCACAGGCCTCCTTCGACAGGGTCCTGTTCGACGGCGGCGAGTTCGGCACCGGCGGCGAGGTGGGGTCCGACGACGAAATGGACTTCCTGGGCATCCCCGGGCTCCTGGATGCCGAGCAGGTGGGCACGCTGCTGCGGCAGCGCCAGCATGAACAGCTGAACCGGAAGAACCGGAAGGGGCCGGCGGCGGCGGAAACCGTGATTCCAGCCGTACCGGACCATAGGATGCTGATGGACCTGCGGAACGAGCTGGCGAAAAACGTGGCTGCATGGGCGGCCCGGACCGGCACTCCGCACGGCATGGTGCACACCAAGCTGCGCACCGTCTGCGGCGGTCCACCGGTGGCCCAGGCCAACGAGGAACAGCTGCAGGCGCGGCTGCGGAAGCTTCAGGACTGGTTCGTCGGCCGCAAGTAGCGGACAGGAAAACAGGAATGGCCGGGCCCGTAGGCCCGGCCATTCCTGTAGGTTCCGGCTTTCAGGCGACGTCTACGCCGCCGAGTTCCATCTCCGCCACGGCTTCTTCCAGGTCTTCGGCAATGCCCGCCGTGAGGGACCGGACCACGGTGACCGAGTATCCTGCCTGGACGGCGTCGAGGGAGGTGGCCAGCACGCAGTAGTCGGTGGCGATCCCCACCACCACAACGTCCTCAACGTCATGGCTCTGCAGCCAGTCGTCGAGGCCGACGGCGTCCCCGTCCGGCTCAAGGGCGTCGCCTGTTGAACCGGCCTGGCGCTCCCCGGTGGGGACGGCGTCCTCGGGCGCCAGGAGTCCCTCGAAGCCCGAGTACGCGGCAGCGTACTGGCCCTTCCGGAAATACGCCTCGATGTATTCGGTGTCCAGGTCCGGGTGGAGGTCCGCGCCGCGGGTGCCCGCCACGCAGTGCGCCGGCCAGCTGTCCTTGAAATCAGGGGTTTCCGAAAAGTGCCCGCCCGGATCGATGTGCCAGTCCTGGGTGGCCACAATGTGGTCGAATTCGTTGTGGTGGGCGTCGACGTATTCGCTGATGGCGCCGGCCACGGCAGCGCCGCCGTCAACGGCAAGCGAACCGCCCTCGCAGAAGTCGTTCTGGACGTCGACAATAATTAGTGCGCGTGACATCAGTCCTCCTCAGTTGTCTTCGTAGATGGTGGGGATTGCTGCCTCGCCGCGCTGCAGCCGGTTGACCACCGGCGGCAGTTCGGCCATGGAATCGGCGTGCCGCCGGGCCGCCCGGACCACTCCCTCGTGCCCGGTCCAGCCGGGAAGGAGCTCGCCGTTCTTCATGAACTGCTGCAGCAGGGGGCGGTCGTTCCCATCGTCTTCGGGGCGGTGGCCTACGCCCACTACCTCCGCCGTAGCCGTGCCTCGGCTGTCCAGCTTGCGCAGCGCATATTTGCGCCCGCCCACGCTGGCTTTGTTCTTGGCGGCCTTGGCCACGGAGACGTACGCGCCGTCGTCGTCCGTGCGGCTGACCAGCTTGTAGACCATGCTGGCGGTGGGAGCACCGGAACCGGTGACCAGCGACGTGCCCACACCGTAAGCGTCCACCGGAGCGGACTGCAGGGCGGCGATGGCGTACTCGTCGAGATCGGACGTGACCATGATCTTGGTGTTCTCGTTGCCGAGGTCGTCCAACAGCCGGCGGACCCACTGTGCCTGGGCCACGAGGTCGCCCGAGTCCAGCCGCACCGCACCCAGCCGGGGACCCGCAATGTCCACGGCCGTGCGGACGGCCTGTTCGACGTCGTACGTGTCCACCAGAAGGGAGGTGCCCTCGCCGAGGGAAGCGATCTGCGCCTCGAAGGCTTCGCGCTCGGTGTCATGCAGCAGCGTGAAGGAGTGCGCGGCGGTGCCCACCGTCCTGATGCCGTACCGGATGCCGGCCTCGAGGTTGGAGGTGCTGCCAAAGCCGGCGATCACGGCGGCACGCGCGGCCGAAGCAGCCGCTTCCTCGTGGGTGCGCCGCGACCCCATCTCAATGCAGGGGCGGCCGCCGGCAGCGCTGACCATGCGCGACGCGGCGGAAGCGATGGCGCTGTCATGGTTGAGGACGGACAGGATGTACGTCTCCAGCATGCAGGCTTCGGCGAACGTGCCCTCGACGATCAGGATGGGGGAGTTGGGGAAGTAGGCCTCACCCTCCGCGTAACCCCAGATGTCGCCGGAGAACCGGTAGGAGGACAGGTACTCCAGCGTGGCGTCATCCACCACGTTGGTGCGGGCCAGGAAATCCAGCTCCGCCTTGCCGAAGCGGAAGTTGGCGATGCCCTCCAGCAGCCGGCCGGTGCCTGCCACGATGCCGTACCTGCGGCCGTCCGGGAGCCGCCGTGCAAAGGCCTCGAACACCGATTTGCGGTGGGCCGCGCCGGAATGGAGCGAAGCCTGCAGCATGGTCAGCTCGTAGTGGTCTGTATAAAAGGACGTGCGGGGATGGTCCCAGCCGGCAGAGGTACTCACGAAAATCACTCTAGTAGCCAGCCCCATAGAATGGACAGATGAGCATTAGCGTTGCGCCCGGCCCTGATACGCAGGAGGGCACCCGGACCGGAACAGCGGAGTCCATAGACACCCTGGCCGCCCCGGACATCCCCTGGAACCTGGTGATCTGGAACGATCCCGTCAACCTCATGAGCTACGTCAGCTACGTTTTCCAAAGCTATTTCGGGTATTCGGAGACCAAGGCGAACAAGCTCATGATGGAGGTCCACAAGAAGGGCCGGTCCATCGTGACGCACGGCAGCAAGGAACAGGTGGAGCGCCACGCGGTGGCCATGCACGGCTTCGGGCTGTGGGCCACAGTGGAAAAGGCAAGCGGCACGTCCGGCAACCCGGGCCGGGGCAAGGGGAAACGTGGCTAAGGCATTCAAGTACGGACTCAAGGGCATCACCGGATTCCTGGAACCAACCGAGCGCGAACTCCTGCGGAGCCTGATTGCCGATGTCATCTCCATGCTGCAGCCGGAGGAACGCGAGGGCCAGGACCCGCTGGCGGCACTCATCGGACTGGACATGGACGTGGTTGAGCCCACCGACCGTGCGGTCAGGCGGTTGCTGCCGAACGTGGTCAAGGACGACGGCGACGCCTCGCTGGAGTTCCGCCAGCTCACCGAGCGCTCGCTGCGGGAAACCAAGATCGGAGCCCTGCGGGCCGCGGCGCTGGACCTGGACAAGGACGAGATCGTGCTGACCACCGAGGGCGCGAAGCACTGGTCCACGGCGCTGAACGACGTCCGCCTGGTGCTGGCTGAACGGCTGGACATCCGCGACGAACAGGATGCCGAGCACGTCCACCTGATGCAGGACTGGTCCCAGGCCGAAGACGTGGAAAGCTACCTGGCGCTGGTCTACAACTTCACCACCTGGCTGCAGGAATCCCTGGTGCAGGCCATGCTCCAGTCCATGGAAAGCCGCCGTTGAGCGGCGGCCGCCGCGCCGGCAGCCGGGCCTGTGACACATCAGACACGAGTTCCAGGCCACAACATGATGGCTGAGGCTTCAGGGAAGACCTATCCTCGAATAATCATGACAACAGCCTCGAGCAAGGAGCCGTCAGCGGTCGCTGCACAGGTGTCCGCAGCCAGCGACCCTCCCGCAGCGGCGCTGGAAACCCGGCCCATCGGCGTTTTCGATTCCGGCGTAGGCGGCCTCACGGTGGCCCGCTCCATCATCGACCAGCTGCCCAACGAGTCCATCCTCTACGTGGGGGATACGGCACACGGGCCCTACGGGCCGCTGCCCATCGCCGAAGTCCGCGCCAATGCCCTCGGCGTCATGGACGAACTGGTGGACTCCGGCGTCAAGCTGCTCACCATAGCCTGCAACTCGGCGTCGGCCGCTGTGCTCCGGGACGCCCGCGAGCGGTACACGGCCAAGTACGGCATCCCTGTCATTGAAGTCATCCAGCCGGCTGTCCGCCGCGCCGTGGCGGCCACCCGCTCCGGGCGCGTCGGCGTCATCGGAACTTCCGCCACCGTCGGCTCCCGGGCCTACGAGGACACCTTCGCCGCAGCCCCGGACCTGCACATCACCTCCGTGGCCTGCCCTGAATTCGTCAGCTACGTCGAGGCCGGCATCACCACCGGGCCGGAGCTGCTGGCCGTTGCCGAGGAATACCTCGCACCCCTGAAGGCCTCGGGCGTGGACACCGTGGTGCTGGGCTGCACCCACTACCCGCTGCTGACCGGCGTCATCTCCTATGTCATGGGGGCGGATGTCACCCTCGTCTCCAGCGCCGAGGAAACCGCCAAGGACGTCTACCGGGCCCTGGCAACCAACAACCTGCAGCGCACGGCGGCCACCCCGCCCGAGCACCATTTCGTGGCCACCGGCGACGCCGCGCAGTTCGAAACCCTGGCCCGGCGGTTCCTCGGACCCGAGGTGCTGTCCGTCCGCCACGTGGACCACGTGGCTGCGCAGTACCCCACGGGAAGCCTTGCCCGCATCACGCCGGAGATGATCGCAGCGGCCCAGAGCGCGCGGACCCGGCCGCGAATCTCCAATTTCGTGGACCGCGCACTTGCGGACACCGGCCCCGCCGGCAGCAGCGGGGGGACCGGCCTGTGAAGCTCACCATCGTCGGCTGCACCGGCTCGTTCCCCGGCCCCGGATCCCCGGCATCCTGCTACCTTCTGACGGCCACCGACGGGGAGCGGACCTGGAAAGTGGTCATGGACCTCGGCAGCGGTGCCCTCGGCGCCATCCAGCGCTACACGGACCTTGAGGACATCGACGCGATCTTCCTCACCCACCTGCACCCGGACCACTGCATGGACCTGTGCGGACTGCACGTCGCCGTCCGCTGGAAGCCCGGTGGGTGGGACCGAGGCCGCATTCCCGTGTGGGGACCCGCCGCCACCGCTGACCGGATGGCCACCGCCTACGGGTTGGACCTGGACCCCGGGATGCACGAGGAATTCGACTTCACCAACTGGAGCGAACGCCAGCCCGTGACGGTGGGCCCTTTCACGGTGACGCCTTACGCCGTGAACCATCCCGTGGAGGAGGCGTACGCGCTCCGGGTGGAGGTGGTGGAACCGGACAAGGATGGCAACCCGGTGGCCCGCACCCTCACTTACTCGGGGGACACGGACTCGTGCCCCGGCCTGGAAGAGGCAGCGAAGAACGCCGACCTGTTCCTGTGCGAGGCGGCCTTCGAAGAGGGCCGCGACGACGGGATCAAGGACGTCCACCTCACCGGCAAGCGCGCCGGCGAAGCAGCAGCGGCCGCGAACGCCCGCAGGCTCCTGCTGACCCACATCCCCGTCTGGACCTCGCAGACCACCGTCATGGCTGAAGCGCGCCCGGTTTTCCCGGGCGATGTGGCCGTGGCCGTGGCCGGAGTGCACTACACCATCTAGCGGCCGGTCGAGCATGCCCGGCTGCCGGGGCGGACCCTGCCCTTGGCACTCGATAAGCTAAAGGCATGACTTCTGAAGCAACTGCAGTGCCCATTGTGCGCGCCGACGGCCGCGCCCCCGACCAGCTCCGGCCCATCAGCATCACCCGCGGATGGTCCAACCAGGCTGAAGGTTCGGCGCTGATCGAATTCGGCAACACCAGGGTCCTGTGCACCGCTTCCCTGACCGCAGGCGTCCCGCGCTGGCTCAAGGGGGAGGGCAGGGGCTGGGTCACCGCCGAATACGCCATGCTCCCGCGTGCAACCAACACCCGCTCCGACCGGGAATCCGTCAAGGGCAAGATCGGCGGCCGCACCCATGAGATCTCCCGGCTCATCGGCCGGTCCCTGCGCTCGATCATCGACACCAAGGCCCTGGGCGAGAACACCATCGTGCTGGACTGCGACGTCCTGCAGGCCGACGGCGGCACCAGGACCGCGGCGATCACGGGCGCCTACGTGGCCCTGGCCGATGCCATCCGCTTCGCCCGCGACAACAAGCTGATCGCGCGGAACGCCCAGCCGCTGACCGACACCATCGCTGCCGTGTCCGTGGGCATCATCGACGGCGTTCCCATGCTGGACCTGCCCTACGTTGAGGACGTCCGGGCCGAGACGGACATGAACGTGGTGGTCACCGGGTCCGGCAAGTTCGTGGAGGTCCAGGGCACCGCAGAGGGTGCGCCCTTCGACCGTGACGAGCTGAACCAGCTCCTGGACCTGGCGCTGCTGGGCACCACCCAGCTCGCGGCCATCCAGCGGGAGACGCTGGCGGACACCCTGTGAGTGACGGGGCCACCCCGCGGCTGGTCCTTGCCACGCACAACAAGGGCAAGCTCCGGGAGCTGCGCGAGCTCCTGCGCGGCCAGGTCCCAGGGCTCGACGTCGATACCCAGGTGGTCGATGCGGCTGCGGCGGGTGCGCCGGACGTCGTCGAAACGGGTGTCACGTTCGCGGAAAACTCGCTGCTGAAGGCCCGCGCCGTGGCCGCCGCCACCGGCCTGGTGGCCATCGCGGATGACTCTGGGCTCGCCGTCGACGTCATGGGCGGCGCGCCGGGCATCTTCTCCGCGCGGTGGTCCGGCAGGCATGGCGACGACGAAGCCAACCTCAATCTCCTCCTGGGCCAGCTCTCCGACGTGCCGGACCAGCACCGCGGTGCTGCGTTCGTCTGTGCGGCGGCCCTGGCTGTCCCGGCAGCCGATGGGGAGGACACGCGCGAGGTGGTGGAGTACGGGCAGCTCGAGGGCGTCCTGCTGCGCGAGCCCCGCGGGGCCGGCGGCTTCGGTTATGACCCCATTCTGCAGCCGGCCGGCCACGACCGCAGCTGTGCCGAACTGTCGGCCGCGGAGAAGAACGCCATCAGCCACCGCGGCAAGGCCTTCCGTGCCCTGCTGCCGTCCATCGTGGCGGCCCTGGAAACTCAGCCCGCCTGACGCAGCTCGGGCCGGGAACCTCCCGAGGATATGCATGAAAAAGGCGCGGTCCCCATGGTGGGGACCGCGCCTTTCGCTATCCGGCTACTTAGGGTGGCGGGGGGTCTTGTGTTCGTCCTCCGGGGTGTGTTCCTCGATGAACTCGTCAACGGCGTCGGTACCGTAGGCCTGGGCCTGGCGCTTGGCGGACATGCCGCGAAGGACCTCGATGCCGATGGGCAGCACCGATACCAGCACGATGGCGATGAAGATGATGTCCAGGTTGTCCCGCACCCACGGGACCTTGTCGCCGAGGAGGAAGCCGAGCAGCGTCACGCCGCCGCCCCACAGCAGCGCGCCGATGACGTTGTAGAGGAAGAACTTCTTCTTATCCATCTGGGCCACGCCCACGATGACCGGCACGAAGGTCCGGATGATGGGGACGAAGCGGGCCAGGATCAGTGCCTTGCCGCCGTGCTTTTCGAAGAACGCGTGGGCGTTCTCCACGTTTTCCCGCTTGAACAGCCGCGAATTCGGCTTGTTGAAGATGGCGGGGCCGGCCTTGGACCCGATGAAGTAGCCGGCCTGGTTGCCGATGATGGCCGAAATCACAATCAGCAGGGCAAGCAGCCACACGTTGAACTTGATGGTGTCCGTGGCAACCAGCAGGCCCGCCGTGAACAGCATGGAATCGCCGGGGAGGAAGAAGCCCACCAGCAGGCCGGTCTCCGCGAAGACGATGCCGCACACCAGCAGGACCACCCACGGCGCCAGGGCAGGATCAGCCAGGAAGATCTGGGGGTTCAGCCAGTCGGGAAGGAAGGAAGCCAGCTGCGGCTGGACCGGTCCTGCACCGCCCAGCATGGACACAGCAAGGTCATTCATCACGGGAAAGTTCACCCTTCAAGGGTACTTGACGGGCCTGCGCCGGGCGGTCCGGCAGTGCCGCCAGCCTGTCGGGTCCGGGCGCCTTCCGGCGGTAAGGTTGCTGGCGTGGGTTTGGACTTTACGGCGATTGACTTTGAAACGGCGAACGGCTTCAGGGGCTCTCCCTGCGCAGTTGGCCTGACAAAAGTCCGCGGCGGCAAGGTGGTGGAGGAGGCCGCGTGGCTGATGCAGCCACCGGCTGACCACGACCACTTCGACTACCACAACGTGCGGATCCACGGCATTACCGCCGCGGACGTTGCGGGCCGGCCCCGCTTCGGTGATCTGTTTCCCGAAATCGGGGCCTTCATCGGCGATGACGTGCTGGCCGCCCACAACGCCGCCTTCGACCTGGGAGTGATCCGCTCGGCCCTGGAGGTCTCCGGACTTCCCGGCCCCGCGTACGACTACGTCTGCACCGTGATGCTGTCCCGGCGGTGCTACTCCCTGGTGTCCAACTCCCTGCCGTTCGCGGCGGAGGAGGCGGGCGTCCCGCTGCTCCGGCACCACGACGCCGCAGAGGATGCCCGGGCCTGCGCCGGAATCCTGATCGACATCGCCCGGCGCAACGGGGCCAACAGCCTGGCCGAGCTCTACCTTTCACTGGGGCTCGTGATGCCGCGGCAGCACGCGTTCGATCCGGCGGTGGATCCGTTGTCCAAGCAAAGCCTGACAGCCCTTGCCGGCGGGTCGGGCAACGGTGCTGCGCTGGTCCGGCCCTTCCAGTCCGGCTGGCCGGACGAAGGCCCCAACCCGGAGCCCAACCCGGATGCGGAGCCCGGCCATCCCCTCTACGGGCAGACCGTCGTCTTCACCGGTCAGTTGTCCATCGGGCGGCCGGAGGCGAAGGTCCGCTCCGCCGAGGCCGGTGCCCGGACGGAAAGCCGCGTGACCGGCAGGACCACAGTCCTGGTGGTGGGTGACGGATTCGTGGCCGCGGACCTGCGCTCCGGGCGGCTGACCGGCAAGGCCCGCAGGGTGCTGGAGCTCCACGACCGCGGCCAGGCCATTGAGGTGTTGTCCGAGGGCGAGTTCCTGCAGATGGTGGGGAGCATGGCGGGCGCAGCAACCGCGTAGCCTCGCTTCATGCCAATCGGCCGCCCGGCATGCGAAGCGTTGCCTCACCTCCGGGAGTTCACGGGAAGCAACAATCCTTCCTCCCGGCGGCGGCCCGATCCTAGCCTTGCACCATGAGCCTCTTCGCCTTCCCCAACCCCGTCAACGAGTACGCGGCCCGCGTCACTGCAGGGCTGGTGGTGCTCGCGGCCGTGGCTACTGCCTTGAGCGGTTCCGTATGGGGTTTGGCGGCCATTGCCGCGGGTTTCTGGCTGAGGCTGCTGTTCGGCCCGCGGATCTCCCCGCTTGCGTTGCTGTCCGTCAAGGTCATCACGCCGCGGCTGGGCAGGGTCAAGCTCGTGGCCGGACCGCCCAAGCGTTTCGCCCAGGGGATGGGCGCGCTGGTGTCCACCGCGGCGCTGGTCCTGTTCCTCTCCGGTGCCGTACCGGCGTCGTGGGCTGTCCTGGGCGTCCTGATCGTGGCGGCTTCGCTGGAGGCGTTCCTGGCGTTCTGCCTGGGCTGCGTGATCTTCGGCTGGCTTCAGCGCCGCGGGCTGATTCCGGAGGACGTCTGCGAAGCGTGCAACAACATCAGCCTTCGCCGGTTGTGACTCCCACCAGGAGGTCCGCCATGCCCCGGATCACTTCCGGGGCCTCGAGCACGCCAAGCCACTCTTCCGGCAGGCACGCCTCGCCGTAGTAGGCGCCCAGGATGTTGCCCGCCACGGATCCGGTGGAGTCGCTGTCGCCGCTGTGGTTCACGGCCAACGCCACCGCTTCCCGGAAATGCCGCACGGGAGCGTCCGCGGCTGCGTCATCGGCGGGGCGGGTGGCGAGGACGGCGTAAAGGCCGACGGCGAGCGCCTCCTCCGCAACCCAGCCCTCGCCGAGTTCGGCAACGAGTTCCTCGGGCGGGACAACGCCCTTGGCTGCCAGCCGAAGCGCCACCTCAAGCCGCTGCGGCAGTTCCGGTGCCACGCCGGTGATGCCGGCGGCGTGGGCAGTTACCGCCGCGGCTGCATCGTGCAGGGCGTCGCCTGAGATGAGGCGGTGGATCAGGAGGCTGAATACCCCGGCGCTCTGCCGCGCCGAAGGGTGCCCGTGCGTCAGGGAGGCGGCGTCGGCACTCAACTTGTAGACGGCGTCGGCCGTCACATGCGGCACCAGGCCGAAAGGTGCCGAACGCATGACGGTGCCGCAGCCCTTGGAGTCCGGATTCACGGGCCGGAAGGATGTTCCCATTTCCCCGGTGGCCAATCCCGAAATGCAGGCACGGCCGGGGTGGCGGCGCTGGTGGAGGACCGCATGCCCGTCGATCCAGCGGGGCTGCGGGGCCGGCGCCGCGGGCCCGGCATCCTCACCCTGGGTGGCAAGCCACCGCAGGTAGGCCAGCCACAGGCAGGCATTGACGTCGGCGCCGACTCCCGAGTTGGCCCACTCCAGCGCTTCAACCAGGCCATCCACGGTGTACAGGGTCATCTGCGTATCGTCGGAGATGTGGGTGCTGCCCGAAATGTCGGCGAAGTCCCTCAGCCCGTCCGGGCCGAAGCGGCTCCGGATGTCGGAAATGGGATCGAATTCAACTTCGTAGCCGAGGGAGTCGCCGAGTGCGCCGCCGAGCAGGCATCCGTGGATGCGGGACTTCAGTGCGGGCACGGCAGTGTCAAAGCTCATGCTGCAAATCTACCGTGGGCGTGCAGTGGGCCGGAAAGCAGCGGCGCTGGACTGCGCCGCTGGATCGGCGACGGTGCCGGCGTCCGGCCGGTGTCCAGCCAACGCCCAGCCGGGGCTGGAACAATACTGGGGTTGCCCGGCGGCAGCACCCCTGGCCCCTACCCAAAGGTCCCATCATGAGCACTACCGTTCCTGACCGACACGATGCCCTTCCCGGCACCTCCGACGCCGTCCGTCCGGGCCTGCTGCCCAGGCTTGGCGCCGAAGCGTTCGGCAGCCTCTTCATCGCCGTCGCCGGCCTTGGGGTACCGCTGTTCAGCATCCCGCAGTCCAGCCCCCTTCCCGCAGCCCTGGCGGCCGGCCTTGCGGTGACTGCGGCGATGCTCGCGGTGGGGCACGTGTCCGGCGGGCACTTCAACCCGGCGATTACCCTGGGCCACCTTCTCGCCGGGCGCATGCGTGCCGGCGCGGCAGCCGCCTACGCCGTTGCCCAGCTGGCCGGCGCCGTGGTGGGGGCCCTGGTGCTGTTCGCGGTACTGCGCACCCTGCCGGGCATCGCGGACAGCCGCACCGCCTTCGATACCGTCACCGCAGGCTTCGGTGAGCACTCGATTATCCAGGCGCCCGTGGCTGCCGTGCTCCTCCTCGAAGTGCTGGGCGCAGCCATCGTGGTGGCCGTCTTCCTTGGTGCCGCCGCCCGCGAAAGGGCCGGCGCCGTCGTCGCGCCCTTTGCCGTGGGCCTGACCTTCGCCGCCCTCCTACAGCTGGGACAGGCCGTGGGAAACCTGCCTTACAACCCCGCCCGGGCGCTGGCGTCCGCCGTCTTCAGCTCAGGCTGGGCCGTTGAACAGCTCTGGGTATTCCTGCTGGCGCCCCTCGCCGGTGCGGCCATCGCGGGCCTGCTGTTCCGCATCTTCCGCGCCACGCCGGCGCCCGCGCCCGTCACCGGGGACACGTCCGACGACGATGCCTCCCTGGACGGGCACCCTGCGGTTGCTGCGGGGGCCGGCGCGGACGCCACAGCCGGCTCCGCCGGGGGAGCCCGCAGCGCAGCGCAGCCGGATCGTGCGGTCGGGTCCACCGGCGGCGCCCCCAGCGAGGCCCAGGAGTTCTTCGACGGCAAGCGGGGCTGAGGGCCCTTTTACTGTGGGATGCCACTGACGGGTTGCGGCGCTGGCGCAAACTGTCAGTGGCAGCCGATAGCTTAGAAAGATGCGGTTACTTCATACATCGGACTGGCACCTTGGCCGGTCTTTCCACGGCGTGGGCATGCTTGATGCCCAGCGTGCGTTCGTCAGCCAGCTCGTGGCGGCGGTATCGGATCACGGGGTTGATGTTGTCCTGATCGCGGGGGACGTCTACGACCGCGCCCTGCCGGGCGTCGACGTGGTGCGCCTGCTGGATGAGGCCCTCGTGGGGATCACGGACGCCGGGGCAAAGGTGGTCCTCACCAGTGGCAACCATGACTCCGCCATCCGTCTGGGCTTTGCGGCCCGGCTGCTCGAACGCGGGGGAGTGCACCTGCGGACACGAGTGGAAGACCTGGACAAGCCGCTGCTTCTGCCGCTGGGTCCGGATGCGGCCGGCGGGGATGCCGTTGCCGCCATCTACGGCATCCCATGGCTGGAGCCGCGGCTCGTGGCCGAGCAGCTGGGTGTGGAGGCGGCCAGCCATTTCGACGTCACCCGCGCGGCCACCACCCTCATCCGGGAGGACATCGCGCGGCGCGCCGGCTCCGCTGCGGTCCATTCAGTGGTCCTGGCCCACACCTTTGCCAGCGGCGGCATCAGCTCGGACAGCGAACGTGAACTCAGCATCGGCGGGGTGGGAGCAGTCCCGCTGGACCTGTTCGACGGCTTCAGCTACACCGCGCTGGGCCACCTGCACGGACGCCAGTCCCTTTCCCCGCAGGTCCGGTACTCAGGCTCACCCCTGGCCTATTCCTTTTCCGAGGCCAACCACAGCAAGGGCGCCTGGCTGGTGGACCTCGGGCCGGACGGCGTCACGTCTGTGGAGGAAGTGCTGTGGGACGCCCCGCGCCGCCTGGCGGTCCTGCGGGGTCCCTTGGCGGAACTCCTGGAGTCACCGGACCATGCATGGGCCGAAACTGCCTACTGCCAGGTCACGCTGACGGATGACCAGCGGCCGGCACGCGCCATGGAGCGGCTCCGCGCAAGGTTCCCCGACACCCTGGTGCTGGGCTTCGACCCCCAGGGCGCCGCACCGGCGCTCTCCACCAGCTACAGCAGCAGGCTCGCCGAAGCCCCGGACGACCTCGCAGTGTGCTGCGGGTTCCTCGACCACGTCCGCGGCCGAACACCGGACGACGCCGAGAAGGCAGCGCTCGCGGCCGCGCTGGAGAACGTCCGGCTCCAGGAGGCGGCACTGTGAGGATCCACCACCTCCGCATCTCTGGTTTCGGCCCCTTCGCGGGCACCGAGGACGTTGATTTTGACCGGCTCAGCGGGCACGGCCTGTTCCTCCTCAACGGGCCAACGGGTGCAGGAAAAACCAGCGTCCTGGACGCCATCTGCTTCGCCCTGTACGGCTCCGTCCCGGGTGCACGGCAGGACGGCAAACGCCTCCGGAGCGACCATGCAGAGCCGTCCCAGGAACCTGCCGTGACCCTGGAATTTTCGGCGCAGGGCCGGCGCTTCGAAGTCACCCGTTCACCCGCCTGGGACAAACCGAGCACGCGGGGCAGGAACGGATTCACCACGCAGCAGGCAAAGACGCTCCTGCGGGAGCGTGCTGACGGCGCCTGGGTGGAAAAGTCCGCCCGCAATGACGAGGCCGGCGCGGAGATCACTGCGCTGCTGGGGATGGACCGCGATCAGTTCACCCGCGTGGTGATGCTCCCGCAGGGGGACTTTGCGGCCTTCCTCAGGTCGAAGGCTGCTGACCGGCTCGAGCTGCTGCAGAAGCTCTTCGGCACCCAGCGCTTCGAAGCCCTGGAGCAGGAGCTCTCCCGGGAGGCGCTGGCGGCCCGGGAAAGCGTCGCTGCACTTTCGGGACAACTGGAACTGCTCACTGCGCGTGCCGAATCCGAGGCCGCCTCCCTGGAATTGGCCGAGGACGGCGCCCCTGCGGCGGACAACGCCTCCGAACGGCTGGAGTGGCTGCAGGGAGCGGTCGCGCAACGCCTGGAGGTACTTCGCGGGTCCGCGGCGGAGGCCGAAACGGCGGCCGCAGTGCGGACGCTGGCTGTTGATGAGGAAACCGGACGCCGCGAACGGCGGCGCAGGCTTGAAGCGGCCGAAGCGCGGCGGAATGCTGTGGCGGATGCGGCGCCCCGACTCGAAGAACTTGCGGCCCGCCTGGCGCGGCACCGCAAGGCCGAAGTCCTCGAAGGTCAGCTGAAGAACGTTGACGGTGCTGCGGCCAGGGTCGCCAGCGCGTCCCGGGCCGCGGAGTCGGCACTGACGTTCCTTCGTCTTGCCGCTGACGACGACCCCGAACTGGCGCCGTTGGAACTCACTGACGGCGCTGCGGCCGGGAGCAGTGCTGCTTCCCTGCCGGCATCCGTCACGGCGTCTGCGGCGGATGAACTGGGCCGGCTCCGTTCCCTGTTGGCCGTGGTGGAGGCGCGCCTTCCGGACGAAGACAGGTTGCAGGCCCTGCGAAAGCGTCACGCCGACCTTGGCCGGAAACAGGCAGAGCTGGAGGCGGCCGGAGCCAAGCTCGGGACCCGCTCCGCCGCCCTCCTGGACGAACGGGCAGGCCTCGAATCCGGGCTGGGGCCCTTGGAGCTGCTGGCCGGAACCGCTGCCCTGCGGAGCAAGGAAGCAGCGTCAGCAGGAGAGCTCCTGGACGTGGTGCGCCGCCACGCCTCAGCTGTGGCGGCGCGCAATGCCGTGAAGCTGCGCTGCGATGCGGCCAGGGAACGCCAACTGGAGGCCAAGCAGCAATGGCTGGACCTGAGGGAGGAGCGGCTCACCCATGCCGCTGCCGAACTTGCCGCCCAGCTGCACGCCGGTGACCCATGCCCGGTGTGCGGCAGCGCCGAGCATCCTGCGCCTGCCGCCGGCGGCAGCCAGGGCCCCGGGCTGGCACAGGCAGAGGACGCAGCACACGCTGCCTACGAGGCTGCAGATGACGCCCTTTCCCGGGTTGGCGCCGAACTGGCCACCGCTGAGCAGTCGGTGGCGGTTCTTGCCGGGCAGGGCGGCGACACCCCCGAGGACGAAGCACTCGCCGCCGCCGAAGAGGCGCGTACTGCAGCTGCAGAGGCGGAGCGTGCGGCAGCGGACCTTTCAGTGGTCCGCGGAAAACTTGAGGCGCTGGACGCTGGAATTGCCGAGGCCACAGCCGCCAAGGCCGGAATCGATGCGGGGCTGGTGCAGGCGGAGTCCTCGCTGGCAGAAGTGTCCGATCAGGCCGCTGCGCTGGACGAGGCCCTGTCCGGTCTGCGGGCCGGCCGTCCCAGCCTGGCCCGGCGGCTGCGCTCGCTGGAGGGCGCAGTGGCTGTGCTCGACAAGGCCGTGGCAGCTCAGGCCGCGCTGACAGTGGCGCAGTCACAGGCGGACGACGCCCGCCAACAGCTCGAGCTGGCATTGCCGTCGGCCGGCTTCGCGACGGCCGAGGAAGCACGCAGCCAACTCCTCGACAGCGCGGAGGCGGACGGACTCCAGGCCGAGGTCCGTGCCGGCCAGGATGAGGCAGCCAGGGTGCGGGAGCTGTTCGCTGCCGAAGACCTGGTTCGCGCCGCGGAAGAGAAATCCGGAGAGTTTGACCCCAGCGGGGAAAGGCTCGCCGCGCTGGAAAACGCAGCTGCCGAGTCCCGCGAATTGGCGCGCCAGGCAGACCTCTCCGCCGGGATGGCCGCACGGTGCCTGGCATCGCTGGCGGCCATTAGCCAGGACTACGCAACGTTGGCAGGTTCTGCCAGGGAACCGGCGGAGCGGGCCCGGATGCTGGCGGGGCTGGCGGACGCAGCCGCCGGCCGGGGCGAGAACACCTACCGGATGAGCCTGAACAGCTACGTCCTCGCAGCCCGCCTGGAACAGGTTGCCATTGCGGCGTCCGAGCGGCTGGTGGCGATGAGTGACGGCAGGTACCTGCTGAAGCACACCGACGCCAAAGCGGCACGCGGGGCCAAATCCGGGCTGGGCCTGGAAGTGGTGGACCAATGGACGGGCCACCGCCGTGACACGTCCACCCTGTCCGGGGGTGAGTCCTTCATGGCTTCCCTGTCGCTGGCGCTGGGTCTCGCCGACGTCGTGCAGCAGGAAGCCGGGGGAGTGGAAATCGAAACCCTGTTCGTGGACGAGGGCTTCGGCAGCCTCGACGAGCAGTCACTGGAGCAGGTCATGGACGCCCTTGAGGGACTGCGTGATGGCGGCCGCGTCGTGGGGCTCGTCAGCCACGTCGGTGAGATGAAGCAGCGGATCGGGACCCAACTGCAGGTGCTCAAGGGCCGGACCGGATCCACGCTGAGGATCTCGGAGGCACTCGACGCCGGTTGACCCGCAGCCGGCCGGGCCGCGGTTGGGATGCAGGCGTAGAATGGTGTAGTTACCGGGTTGCGTGCATCGGGAGGAGGGACGATGCGCATGATCTGAACGAGCCCGGAATTGACTTCACACAGCCCTTCTCCCACGTCGCCGTCCACCGCGCCGCCGTCCCCGGTATCAACCGAACCCGGATCCCCGTCGCAACCAACAGCGGCCACGGGCGTTCCCCAACCGGCCAGGACCGGCCGGTTTGCCCGGCTTCCCCTGCTGGCCGGCCGCAGCTTCATTCCCCTTGGCCTTTTTGCCCGGCTTCCGCTCGCCATGCTGACGGTGGGAACCCTCACCATGGTCACGTCCGTCAGCGGGTCCTACGCCGCGGGCGGCACGGCTGCCGGGGCTGTAGGCATCGGCTCGGCCCTTGGCGCACCGGTGCTCGGTGCGCTCGCCGACAGGCGGGGGCAGCGGCCCGTCCTGCTGACCGCGGCGATCATCAACACCGTGGCGGTCCTGGCCCTCATTCTGGCGGCCACGTCGACTGTAACCTCCGGCGGACTGTTTGGAGCCGTCATCGCGGCGGCGCTTATTTCCGGCGCGAGTTCCCCGCAGGTGGGCCCCCTGGCCCGGGTGCGCTGGATGGCACTCGCATCGCATGGCCCGGCGTCACAGCAGGCCGCGGACCTGGACACGGCGCTGTCCTACGAGAGCACCGCCGACGAAGTGACGTTCGTCCTGGGCCCGGCCCTGGTGGGAATCCTGGCCAGCCTCGTGGCCCCGTGGCTGCCCCTCGTCCTGGCCGCCGCCATGACTGCAACCCTGGTACCTGCGTTCGCGGCCCACCCGACCCACCGGGCAGTGCGGCCCGCCCCGCGTAAGGCAGCAACCGGGAAGCCGGCGGCCCGGGCCGGAAGGCTGCCGGCCGCCGTCGCCCTCCCTGTCGCCGCCATGGTCTGCATGGGAACGTTCTTCGGCTCGACGCAGGCAGCCCTCAGCTCGTTCTCCGCGCCCATCGCAGGGCCGGAAATTGCAGGACTGCTGTACGCGGCCGTGGGTTTGAGCTCCGCCGCCGCGGCACTCTCGGTGGCCTACTGGCCGCGTACGTTCACCCTGCCCCGGCGATGGATTGTGTCCGCCGGGCTGATGGCGCTCCTGTCACTGCTCCTGCTGTTGCCGGATTCGCTGGCCGCCATGGTGGCTGTGCTGCTGATCCTGGGGATCCCGGTGGGCCCGGTCATGGTGACCGTCTTTACGGCAGGCGGCGTCCTGGCGCCGGCCGGCCGGCTGGGAACGGTCATGACCGCCTTGGCCAGCGGCATCGTGGCCGGCACGGCACTGGGTTCAGCCATCGGTGGTTACCTGGCAGAAGCGGGCGGCCATCACCTTGCGTTCCTGGTCCCCATCGCAGCGTCCATGCTGTTGGCACTGCTGGGCGCCGCTGCCGCCGTCGTGCTTGGAAAGCGCGGAACCGGCAGCCGCGGCTGATGCGGCTTCGCGTCCAGAGGCGGAAGCACGGCCGGACGGGTCAGGCCAACTGTTCCTGGATCCTCGCCGCGCTCCCCGCCAGCGCGGCGCCCACGGCCTCGGGGTCGTGGGCGGAACGGATGTAGACGACGGCCAGGGCGGCGGGCCGGCCGCCCGGCACCTTGATGGGGGCAGCCAGGGAGGAAACCCCTGCGATGACCTCGTCGTGGCTTGCCGAGTATCCCAGCCGGCGGGCCTCGCCGGCCTCCTGCCGGTAGGCCACGCCGGTGTCCAGCCGGTCCCATTCGGCCCCGGTGAACGCTGACTGGATGGCGATGCCCGGTGCCCCGGCGTTGATGGGATGCCTCGTGCCGGGGTGCTGGGCCACTGTGGCCCCCGAATGCCGCGGCTCGACGGTGACCAGCGTGATGCAGTCATGATGGTCCCAGACCGCGATGAAAGCAGTCATGTCCAAGCTGTTTGCGAGGTAGGTGAGCTCGGGGAGGGCGGCCGACTGGAGGTTTCGCGAGACTCCGCGTGCCAGGACGGCAAGGCCGGGGCCTGGCTGTACTTTTCCGGCGTCGTCCCGCACCAGCAGTGAGTGGTCCTCAAGTGTGCGCAGGATCCGGTACGCCACGGACCGGTGGACGCCCATGGCATCGGCCAGTTCGGCGATGGTCAGCGGGCCGGGCGCAGCTGCCAGGATCTCAAGGGCGCGAATACCGCGCGAGAGAGTCTGGGAGGGCGAAGCTTGGGCTGCCGGTCCTGCCGGGGCGGCTGCGGTGGAGGTCATGGAGTCCATCGTAGGTGCCCGGAGCGGGGTAGGTGTGTCCTTTATGGGAACTCACCATTCAAATATGGAACTGAGATGCCATCCCGCCGTTCACCACAAAATTCGACCACACCGTGTTGCGTCTCACATTTTCGTAGTACTCTACTTACCAACTGACCGTTCTGTCGGTAATCCTGAAGGCGTCCGGCGGTGCATGCCGCCAATAAACAATGGAGTTTCAATGACCACACCTTCCCAGGTGGATACACTCTCCGGTCCCAGCACACGGAGGGAAGAGCGCAAGGTCCTCGCGGGCACGCTCGTCGGCACCACCATCGAGTGGTACGACTTCTTCATCTTTGCCCAGCTGACGGCAACGCTGCTGTCGCCGCTGTTCCTGGCGCCGCTGAACGAGTCAAACCCCGGACTGGCGCAGATCCTGTCCTTCGCCCTGATCGGCATCAGCTTCCTTTTCCGGCCGCTCGGTGCAGTGGTTGCCGGGCACCTGGGTGACAGGCTGGGCCGCAAGGCCATGCTGGTGTTCACGCTGGTCATGATGGGTGCTGCAACGGCCCTCATCGGCATGCTCCCCACCTACGCCCAGATCGGTGCCTGGGCCCCGATCCTGCTGATCCTCCTGCGCGTCATCCAGGGCTTCTCCGCAGGCGGCGAATGGGGCGGCGCAGCCCTGATGGCCGTTGAACATGCACCCCTGAACAAGCGCGGCCTCTTCGGTGCCTACCCGCAGATCGGCGTTCCCGTCGGCATGATCCTGGCCACCGGCCTGCTGTTCTTCCTCAACAGCAGCATGTCCAAGGAAGACTTCGCTGCCTGGGGCTGGCGGGTCCCGTTCCTGCTGTCCATCGTCCTGATCGTGGTGGGTTACCTGATCCGCCGCGCCGTGGCCGAGAGCCCTGTCTTCCAGGAGATGGCATTGCGGAAAAAGGAAAGCAAGGCGCCGCTGGGCGAGCTCATCCGCAACCACAAACTCCCCGTCCTGTACTCCACCCTGATCTTCATCGGCAATAATGCCGCCGGCTACCTGCTGATCGCGTTCTTCATCTCCTACGCCACCAGGACCCTCAAGATGCCCACCCCGCAGATCCTGCTGGCCACCACCCTGGCGTCCTTCGGCTGGCTGATCTTCACCCTGGCGGGCGGCTGGCTCTCCGACAAGATCGGCCGGGTCAAGACGTTCCTTGCCGGCTACGCCATCGTGTTCGCCTGGATGCTTCCCATGTTCGCCCTGATCGACACGAAGAACATCTGGCTCTACGGTGTGGCGCTGTTCGTCCTCACCATCGGACTGGGACTGTCCTACGGGCCCATGTCCGCTATGTACGCCGAAATGTTCCCGGCGAACGTCCGGTACTCCGGTATCTCGATCGGCTACGCGTTCGGCGCCATCCTGGGCGGCGCGTTTGCGGCCACCATTGCTGAAACACTGCTGCAAAGCACCAAGTGGGCCGGGTCCATCGGCATCTACATCATGGTGTTGTGCGTCATCTCGGCCATCGGGGTAGTGCTGGCCAAGGAAACCAAGGGCCGCCCGCTGGGCGTCAGCGCCCACCACTGACCACAAATCCCGCGCCCCGCTTCGCTTCGGCCAAGGAAACTTGACGGCGGGGCCCGGGGGAACGAAGGCGACGGCGGGCCGGACTTTTGCGTCCGGGCCGCCGTAGCTAATTCCTGAGGTAGTGGATGGCGGCGTCGTCGGACAGCTGTTCGAAGTGCCGGTAGAAACTGCCCACCGCCCGGAACTTGCCCGGCAGGTGCAGGCAGATCACGGCATCGCAAACGCGCTCCACTGACGCCTCGGCCTCGATCGAACCCACCGGAGCGGCGGCCACCACAACGGCAGCGCCACTCTCGCGGACCGCTTCCACGGCTGCCCGCATGGTGGCGCCGGTGGCCAGGCCGTCATCCACCAGCAGCACGGTCTTCCCGGCCAGGTCAATGGACGTTCCGGGGTAGAGGCCCACCCGGCGTTGCAGCTCGGCACGCTCGCGTTCTTCCACCTCGTCCAGCCATTCGCGCCGGACGCCGTGCTCCAGCACACGGTCCACCAGCGGCTTGTTGACCAGCCTGACGGTGCGGCCGCGGGCCCACGCCAGTGCTCCATATGCCGTTTCCTCGTGGCCCGGAATGCCCAGCTTGCGGACCAGGATGGTCCCCAGCGGAAGGTAGAGTGCCTTGGCCACGGCCGCTGCTACCGGTATCCCGCCGCGGGCCAGGCCCAGGACAACGGCACCGGGCCGCTCCCTGAATTGGGTCAGAGCGGCGGCGAGGCGCTCGCCTGCCTCGGTTCGGTCTTCGAATCGCGTACCCATCTGCCCCTCCAGGCTCTTCCGGCCCTGTGATTCCAGCCTACCGCTGGGCGCCGCCGGGATATTCAGGGTGCCGGCATGATCCGGGGTGCTGGAATCCTCAGACCGCCAGGAAGGCGATAGCCGCCTGTTTGAAGGCCCTGCTGGTGACGGCATTGGTATGGTTCCGGCCCGACAGGACGAGCTGTTCAGCCATGCCCCCGGTACTGTTGGCCAGCTCGGCGAGCTTGGGGAGGCTGCCGATCCGTTCATCCTGGTCGCCGGCCACCAGGAGCATTGGCACGTGGGGGACCGCTTCGGCGGGGTCATAGGGCTCGGCCTTGATGGCCTCGACAAGGGTGAGCAACGCAAAGATGTTGTTGGTGGGCAGCAGCAGCGCCATCTTCAGCAGTTGCGCGGTGGACCCGTCGGCGATCGGCGTGCCGTCGGCCAGGTAATCCTGGGCGGCCGTCAGGTCGAACTCGGCCAGCGGATCGGAGATGTTGGGTCCGCCAAGCACCAGGCGGTGGACGATCTCGGGCTGGGTGGAGGCAAACTCCCACGCCAGCCGCGATCCCAGGGAGTAGCCGACGAGGTCGAGCCCGCTGGAAGGATCGCCGTCCTGCAGTGGCCGGACGCCGGCGTCGAACGCTGTCTGCAGCAGATCGGCGCGGATGCGGCTGGGGGAGTACGAATCACGGTCCTCCGGCGCGCCGCTGCGGCCGTGGCCGGGCAGGTCCACCGTGATCACGCGGCGGCCCGCCTCCAGGAGGGCGCCCACCCAGCCGGTGTCTTCCCAGTTGAGTTTCCCCGAGGAGGAGAAGCCGTGCAGCAGCAGGACCGGCCGCAACCCGGCATCGTCAGCGGGGTCATGCACCGCCACGAACAGTTGGGGGTCCGTGCCCTCCACAGTGTGCGCATGCTGTTGGCCGGTGTGCCTGCCGCTCATGGTGTCAGTCCTCATCAACTCGAACACGGTGGCGGGGGTCCGCACGGATCGTGCGGCGCCGCCGAAGGTACTAGCCACTCTACCGGCCGGGCTGCCGGGTTTTTCAAGTCACTCGGACGGGCGGCGGCGGCCCTGGATCCGGGCGCCTGCGGCGCAGGCCAAGGCAATTCCCGCGATCAACGCAAACGTGCTGAACAGCTGCACCCGGCTCTCCTGGGCGCTGAAGCCCACCGCAAAGATCAGGCCCAGCAGGACAAGCCCCAGGACGGTCAGGGCGGGGAAACCCTTCATCTTCAGTGGAAGCGGTGTGCCGTCGCGTGCGGCGCGGCGCCGCAGGATCAGCTGGGACACCAGGGCACTTCCCCACACCACCAGGCAGGTTGAACCCACCAGCTGGAAAAGCGCGGGAAGGACCTTGTCCGGGAAGAGCAGTTCCAGCACGGTGGCCACGAAACCGAAGGCCACCGATACGGCCACGGCCAGCATCGGCACGCTGGCCCCGCTGAGCCGTGTCAGGAACTGCGGGGCTTCGCCGCGTTCCGCGAGCGAGTAGGCCATCCGGGAGGCGCCGTACAGATTGGCGTTGAGTGCGGACAGGAGGGCGACGACGGCCACCAGGGTGATCGTCGTTGCCGCACCGGGGATCCGGGCGGCGTCCAGGACGCCGGCGAAGGGGGACGCCAGGCTTTCGGAGGTGGCCGGAAGGACCGCAGCGATGACGAACACGGAGCCGATGTAGAAAACGAGGATGCGCCAGACCACCGTGCGGATGGCCCTGCCCACGCTGCGCTCGGGGTCCTGGGTCTCGGCAGCGGCGACCGAAACGATCTCCGTGCCGCCGAACGCAAAGATCACTACGAACAGTGCGGCGGCCACCCCGCCGAGGCCCTGCGGGGCGAAATCGGAGCTGATGTTGGACAGTCCCGGCGACGTGACGGCGGGGAGGAAGCCCAGCAGGAGGGCGGCGCCGACTGCCAGGAATAGCACGATCGCGGCCACCTTGAGGATGGCGAACCAGAATTCGAACTCACCGAAGTTCCGCACCCCGGCGAGGTTGATCGCGGTGAACGCCACCATGAAGGCAAGTGCCAGGGCCCAGACCGGAACCACGGGCCACACAGAGTACAGGAGCCCGGCGGCGCCAAGGGCCTCGGCGGCGATGACCACCACCAGCTGCAGCCACCACAGCCAGCCGATGGTGGCGCCGGCGGTCCGCCCCAGCGCGCGTTCGGCGTACACGGAGAAGGCGCCGCTGTTGGGGTTCGCGGCGGCCATCTCACCCAGTGCCCACATCACCAGGATGATCAGCGTGCCCGCCACGAGGTAGGACAGCAGGACGGCGGGGCCGGCAGCCTGCACCCCGGCTCCGGAGCCGAGGAACAGCCCGGCGCCGATGGCGCTGCCCAGGCCCATCATGGTGAGCTGGCGGGGTTTCATGGTGTGGCCCAGGTGGCGTTCCGGGCGTACGGATGCGGACTTCGTCGTCATGGTGCGGTTGAACCTTCTTGGGGTTTGGCGTGATGTTCCTCGTGGGACCTCTTGAATTTACTCCCTTCGCCGGGAGCGCGCCCACCGGGCCGGCCCGGTGGGCGCCCGGCCGCGTCAGCAGAAACATTTCCCATCGGGCCCCGCGTGGCCGTAGAATTAGTTCAGGTCAAAATGACTATAACTAGCGCGGCGCCCTGAGGGTGCCGTGTGGCTAATGGAACGAAAGGCGGTGTGGCCATGTTCTCCAGTTCGGCAAACGTCTCCGAACGCCAGGCCGCGCCGCCGTCGCTGGCAATCTCGACAGTCATTTTCGCGCTCCGCCCGAGTGAGACCTCCGGGCGGCCCACCCTGTGGCTGCCGCTGGTCAGGCGCATCCGTGAGCCCTTCAAGGGCCTGTGGGCGCTTCCCGGCGGCCCGCTGTCGCATGACGCGTCGCTGCAGGACGCAGCGTCGCGGAACCTCCGGGACACCACCGGGCTGGCACCGAGCTACCTCGAGCAGCTGTACGCCTTCGGCGGGCTGCACCGGTCACCCTCCCAGCGCGTGGTGTCCATCGTGTACTGGGCCCTGGTCCAGCCCACGGAAGCGGCGCTCGCTGACGAATCCGAGAACGTCAGGTGGTTCCGGGCGGACCGGCTGGGCGAGCTCGCCTTCGACCACAACGCGATCGTGGACTACGCCCTCTGGCGGCTGCGCAACAAACTCGCCTACGGCTCAGTGGCCTACCACCTGCTCGGCGAATACTTCACCCTGGCACAGGTCCGCGAAGTCTATGAGGCAGTCCTGGACCGCCAGCTGGACCCGGCCAACTTCCGCCGCCAGCTCAAGGCAACACCGGAAATCGAAGAAACCGGCGAATACCTGCAGGGTGGCAAGCACCGCCCGCCACGCCTCTACCGCTACACCGGCCGCCCCGGCCTCGACCCAGACAACAGGAGCACACCATGAGCAGCGTCAACACAGCCATCCAGCTGATCACGCGCGAGCAGGCTGAAAATGGTGCTGCCCGCGGCAGCACCTGCAGCCCTGCCCTTGCCAAGGGGCCGTGGGACTACGACCTCGCCGAAGCCCTGGCCGGCATCCCCGCCTACGGTCCCGGTGCCTCCAGCGCGGACGTTGCCCCGGCGGCAACCCCCCGGCAGGGCCAGTTGCCGGAGGAGTACAAGCGCGCCACTGACGCGGAGCTCGCCCGGCGGATCACCGCGGCCAAAGCCACCCTGGGCGACCGGGCTGTCATCCTGGGCCACTTCTACCAGCGGGATGAAGTCATCCAGTACGCGGACTTCGTGGGTGACTCCTTCCAGCTCGCCAACGCCGCCCTCACCAAGCCGGAGGCTGAAGCCATCATCTTCTGCGGCGTGCACTTCATGGCGGAGACGGCGGACATCCTGTCCACGCCGGAACAGGCCGTGATCCTGCCCAACCTGGCCGCCGGCTGCTCCATGGCGGACATGGCCGACGCCGATTCCGTAGCGGAGTGCTGGGAGCAGCTTGAGGAGATCTTCGGAACCGAGCCCGACGCCGACGGCAGGGTTCCGGTCATCCCCGTCACTTACATGAACTCCTCCGCAGCCCTCAAGGCTTTCTGCGGCGAGCACGGCGGCATCGTCTGCACGTCCTCGAATGCGAAGACGGTCCTGGAATGGGCCTTCGAGCGGGGCCAGCGGGTGCTCTTCTTCCCGGACCAGCACCTGGGGCGCAACACCGCCAAGGCCCTGGGCGTTCCCCTGGAGCAGATGCCCATGTGGAACCCGCGCAAGGACCTGGGCGGCAACGCAGAACAGCAGCTGCTGGACTCCAGGGTCATCCTGTGGCACGGGTTCTGCTCCGTGCACAAGCGTTTCAGCGTGGCCCAGATCGAGCAGGCCCGGGCAGAGCACCCGGGTGTCCAGGTCATCGTCCACCCCGAATGCCCCATGGAAGTGGTGGACGCCGCCGACTCCGCTGGTTCCACCGACTTCATCAAGAAGGCCATTGCCGCCGCCACCGAGCCCATCACGTTCGCCATCGGCACCGAAATCAACATGGTGAACAGGCTCGCCGCCGAATACCCGCAGCACACCATCTTCTGCCTGGACCCGGTGATCTGCCCCTGCTCCACCATGTACCGGATCCACCCCGGCTACCTGGCCTGGGTCCTGGAGGAACTGGTGGCCGGACGGGTGGTCAACCGCATCACCGTTGCCGACGCCGTCCAGGCCAACGCCCGCACAGCCCTTGAGCGCATGCTCGCCGCGAGGCCCTGATGAGCCGCCGGCTTGTCATCGTCGGCAGCGGCATCGCCGGGCTGTACGCCGCCCTGCTGGCATCCGACGCCGGTGCGGACGTGGTGCTGCTGACCAAGGGCAGCCTCGAACACAGCAACACCTGGTACGCCCAGGGCGGCATTTCGGCGGTACTGCCTGAACCGGCCCCGGGCGACACCGTGGCCGCCCACATCGCAGACACCCTGCGCGCGGGGGCGGGGCACTGTAACGAGGCCGCCGTCCGGCTGATGTGCACCGAGGCCGGCAGCGACATTGCCGCGCTCCAGCAGTTCGGCGTCCGGTTTGATGCAGGGCCCGACGGCGGGCCTGCCCTCGGACTCGAGGCTGCACACAGTGCTCCCCGCATCCTGCACGCCGGCGGCGACGCCACCGGTGCCCGTACCGCCGGCGCGCTGATCGGCGCCGTGCTGGCACGGGCAGCCCGGGGGACGCTCACCATCCACACCCACGCCCACACCACCGCCCTGAAGGAGCACAACGGGCGGGTGACCGGTGTGGAATACCTGCAGGACGGGACGCTCCGGTCCCTGGCCGCCGACGCCGTCCTGCTGGCTACCGGGGGAGCGGGCCGGCTGTTCGGCCAAACCACTAACCCAGCTGTGGCCACCGGAGACGGCCTGGCGCTCGCCGTCCGCGCCGGGGCCGCTCCCGCAGACCTCGAATTCTTCCAGTTCCACCCCACCTGCCTGGTGGCCGCCGCCACTCCCCGGCCCCACCGGCTGGACGGGCCATTGCTGATCTCCGAAGCCGTCAGGGGCGAAGGCGCCGTCCTGGTGGACGCGGGTGGCCGCCGCTTCACGAAGGCCTACCACCCGGACGCCGAACTGGCCCCCCGCGACGTCGTCTCACGCAGCATCGCCCTGCACCTTGCCAAGCTCGGAAACCCCGGCGGCCATGTCTACCTTGACGCCAGGCCCATCGAGCAAGACCACGGTGCAGGCTTCCTGGGCCGGCGTTTCCCCACCCTGACCCGGAAAACCCTGGACGCCGGTATCGACTGGACCCGGGAACTGGTCCCGGTTGCCCCGGCAGCGCACTACTGGATGGGCGGCATCGCCACCGACCTCCACGCCCGCACCAGCATCCCCGGGCTCTACGCCGCAGGGGAGGTTGCGTGCACCGGAGTCCAAGGGGCAAACCGGCTGGCCAGCAACTCCCTCCTCGAAGGGCTCGTCTTTGGCCGCCGCGCTGTTGAAGACTTCCTGGAAGGCAGTTCCGCAGATCCCTCGGTGCCTGCGCTCACACCTCGCTCAGGTGCGCCAGTCGGGAGTGGGCCGTGCAGCAGCGGAGGGGGCGAGAGCCGGACTGAACCCTTTTCCCGCGAGGCTCTTCGGTCGTTGATGACGTCGCATGCCGGGGTGTTGAGGTCCGGGGAACTGTTGGCCGGGGCTGCCGGCACCCTGGCGCGCTGGGCCGCCGTCGTGCGCCCCGATGCGGTGCCTGGCTCCGCGGACCCTGCCGTGCATGAAGACCGCAACCTGCTCCTGGCCGCGCAGCTGCTGGTGTCCGCCGCCCTGGCGCGGCGCGACTCACTGGGCGCCCACTACCGCAGCGACGAAACTCTCGAGACCATCCCACTCCGGCCGAAAGCGAGCCTCTCCCATGACTGAACCCACCGTGATTGAGCACACCCGCACAAACACCGGCCCCACTCTGCCGCAGGCACCCGTCCGCGACATCCTCGAGCGTGCCTTCGCGGAGGACGCGCCGGCCGGTGACATCACTTCCCAGGTGCTTATCCCCGCCCAGGCCCGCGCCACGGCCGTGCTGAACGCCCGGGTGCCCGGCGTCTTCAGCGGCGCCACGGTCTTCCGGGACGCCATGCAGCTGGTGGACCCGGCCACGGAGGTGGACCTGCTGGTGCAGGACGGGCAGGCGTTCGACGCCGGCACTCACCTGGCCCGCGTCAGCGGAACGGCGCGTTCGGTACTGCTCGCCGAACGCGTGGCCCTCAACCTGGTCCAGCGGATGTCCGCCATCGCCACCAGGACCGCCGAGTTCGTCCGGCTCGCTGAAGGAACGCAGGCGCAAATCACCGACACCCGCAAGACCACCCCCGGGCTGCGGATCCTCGAGCGGTTCGCCGTGCGCTGCGGCGGGGGAGCGAACCACCGCTACAGCCTCTCGGACGCCGTGCTCGCCAAGGACAACCACCTGGCAGTCATGACCGGCGGCGACCCCGCCAAACTCACCGGACTCCTCCTGGCGGCGAAGGCCCAGCTGGGCCACACCACGCACTTCGAAGTGGAGGTGGACCGGATGGACCAGATCGAACCCGTCCTCGCCGCCGGGGTGGACACCATCATGCTCGACAACTTCAGCCTCGATGAGCTGCGTGCAGGGGTTGCCCAGGTGGCCGGACGGGCCCGCGTGGAAGCCAGCGGCAACGTGAACCTGGGCACCGTCGCCGCGATCGCCGCCACCGGCGTGGATGTCATCTCCATCGGCGCCCTCACCCACACTGTCGCCGCCCTGGACCTCGGCCTGGACGTGGAACTGACCGTCGGGTGAAGCCATGATCTTCCTTGACGCCGCCGCCACCACACCCGTCCGCCGCGAAGTGCTGGAGGCCATCTGGCCCTACCTGACCGGCGACTTCGGCAACCCCTCAAGCCACCACAGCCTGGGGGAGTCGGCGGCTGCCGCGCTCGCGGGTGCCCGGGCCTCCGTGGCAGCGGTCCTGGGGTGCAGGCCCGGCGAGCTGGTCTTCACCTCAGGCGGCACCGAGGCGGACAACCTTGCCGTCAAGGGCATTGCCCTGGCCCGGCAGGCTGCGAACCCCGCCCTGAACCGTGTGGTGATCAGCGCCGTCGAGCATCCCGCCGTGGAGGAATCCGCCAGGTACCTTGAACGCTTCCACGGCTTCTCCATTGACGTGGTTCCCGTGGACGCGACCGGACAGGTGACGCCGGAAGCGCTGCTGCCGCTGCTCCGGCCGGAAACGGCGCTGGTAAGCATCATGTACGCCAACAACGAGGTGGGTACAGTCCAGCCCATCCCGGCGCTCGCGGAGCTGGCCCGCGGCCGCG
The DNA here is from genome assembly GCF_900105535.1 of Pseudarthrobacter equi. Taxonomy (NCBI): domain Bacteria; kingdom Bacillati; phylum Actinomycetota; class Actinomycetes; order Micrococcales; family Micrococcaceae; genus Pseudarthrobacter; species Pseudarthrobacter equi. The sequence continues at coordinate 2,943,939 of NZ_LT629779.1, read as the reverse complement.
GCATCCCCTTCCACACAGACGCCGTCCAGGCGGCGGGATGGCTGCCGCTGGACACCGCTGCCCTCGGCGTGGACGCCCTCAGCATCTCCGGCCATAAGCTCGGCGCCCCCAAGGGCTGCGGCCTGCTTTACATCAGGGGCCGGGTCCGCTTGGAACCTGTGCTCCACGGCGGCGGCCAGGAACGCGGACGCCGGTCCGGCACCGAAAACGTCGCAGGTGCCGTGGGCCTCGCCACCGCACTGTCCCTGGCGCAGGCCGCACAGCATGAACAGGCCGGGCGGGTCTCGCGGCTGAGGGACGCATTCATTGACGCCGTGCTTACCGGAGTGCCGGAGGCCATCCTCACCGGGCACCCCACGGACCGGCTGCCCTCGGTGGCGTCCTTCTGCTTTCCCGGCACCAGCGGCGAATCGGTCCTGTTGGAACTCGAACGCCAGGGTGTGGTGTGTTCCAGCGGATCTGCCTGCGCGGCGGGTTCGGATGAACCCTCTGCCGTGCTGTCGGCCCTGGGCATTTCCCGCGAGGTGGCGCAGACGGCGGTCCGCTTCAGCTTCGACGCGGCGGTAACTGGCGAAGACCTGGATACCGCGGCCAAAGCCGTGTGCTCGGCCGTGGCCGGAGTGAGGTCACTCGGCACCAACTGATCCGGTGGACCGGTTAGCGGTGCCGGGCCCGGCGGAAAATCCAGTGGCGGAGCAGCGTGAACCGGACCGCCGTGGCCAGGAACCCGGACAGGGTGGTGGTCAGCAGCTCGTCCCCCACAGTGGCGTCCGGATTGATCCAGTGCAGCACGCCCAGGCTGCCTCCGGTGATCAGCAGTGCCACGGCGATCACCACCAGCCCGTTCAGGTGGTCGCTGGCCCGGCGCTGGGTCCCGGAGATCTTGAACGTCAGCCGCCGGTTCAGCGCGGTGTTCAGCAGCGAAGTCAGGACCAGGGCAACGGCGTTCGCCGGTTGCGGCCCGATCCACGGCCGGAGCAGCGCGTAAAGCGCCAGGGATGCGCCCGTGCAGATGATCCCTACACCCGAGAAGCGAAGAAGTTGCCGGACCACCGGAAACCGCAGGATTCCGCGGCGGCGCAGGGCGGCCGGCCTGCGGCGGGCGTCCTGCAGCTCCTGGACGGCTGCCGGCGCGCTGGTGGAATCCATCCGTCCACCCTGCCATACCGGGAGCACCGTCCCGGTTCAGTCCGTGGGCGCGGCGTTGTGTTTGGTGCCGGCGGGCAGGCGGCGCCCGGGTTCCTGAAGCGTCAGTAAAGCTCGCCGGCGGGGATTTCCACGGCCAGCCGGTTTGAGGGGCCGGGCAGCGGGCACGCCCAGGCGTCGTTGTACGCGCAGGACGGGTTGTAGGCAAAGTTGAAGTCCAGGACAAAGGTGGCGTCCGGGCCGGAGCCCTGCACACCGTGGAACGCACCCTTGATGGTGTCCAGCAGGTACCTGCCGGCCCCATAGGTGCCGCCCGGCCGGCCCGCCGTGGCGTCACGGAACGGCACGAAGATGCCGCCGCCGTATCCCTTGAGCTTCCACACGGCCAACTGCCCCATCTCGGGAAGGTCGAAGGTGCCCAGGCGGACAAAGTTGACCACGCCGTCAGTGCCCGTTTCCACGCTCATTTCCCGGCCTGCGCCCTCCTTGGTGAGGGGAACATGGAACCGGTAGATGGGATCGTAGTCAGCAGTCTTCAACCCGGAGAACTGCGCCTTGTCCGCCGGCGACAGCGCCGAGGCCGGGTGCGTGGCAAACATCAGGTCACGCTGATGGCGCCAGTACGAATGCGCTTCCGCCGGGTTATCGGCGGCGATCCGGCGCACATTGTCGTAAAGGTTGAAGGTCCGTAACCTCCAGTCGGCGATGTCGACGGCGGACATTTCCGCCAGGTTCTCTTCGTCCATGCCCTGCTGCCCGTACGCCATATCCCCAGCCTAGCCGCACTGCCGCGTACGGAAGGCGCAGCGCACGACGACGGCACCTCCTGCGGTTCGATGGCTGCGGTGCGGTGCGGTGCGGTGCGGCGCGGTGCAGTGCGGCGCGGTGCAGTGCGGCGCGGAGCAGCGGGGTGCGGTGCAGCGGGGTGCGGTGCACGCGCGGTCCACACCCGGCACCGGGAAACGCCACGCGCCTGGGCGGCGGTGCAGCCCGGCGCGGATAGGCTGGCTGCATGGAAGCCAGGGGAACAGCAGCAGCACCGGCGCGGGGCCCGGCCAGGTCGGGGTCCCTGGTGGTCCTGACGGTGGTTGCCCTGCTGGTTACCGGGTGCAGCGGCCCGCAGGCCGGCGGAACCGGTTCGGGCTGGACCGCGCAGGCGGATCCCTCCAGCGGTGCCGCGGGTGCGTCAACCACGGCGCAGGCGGGCACCTCGACATCGGGTGGCGCGCCGGGACCGTCCGGTGAAGCCGGCGCCTCCGGCACTGCCTCAGCCGAACCCCGGCCGGCGGCTACCGCCGCGGCGTGGAAGACTTTCGCCGATCCTGCCAGGACGGTCAGCTTTGAACTTCCCCAGGACTGGATCGCCCAATCAGTCCAGCCCGAGGACGGCACCCTTCCGGGGGCGTTGAAGATCGAGGTGAAGAAGCCCGACGGGACCTTCATGGCCGCGCTGCGGACCGGCCTGCCGCCGTCGTCCGCCGAATGCCCCGAAGGTTCGCGACGGCCCTACACGGTGATCAGCAGCGTTCCCGCGTCCCCGGGCGCCTCCGCCGGGTCCGGCGAAGGCACCATCCCGCCCCGGGTGGTCTTCCGCGTAATCCAGGGCTACCGCTACTTCGGCTCCTACGGGATCACCAACGTGGTGGGCGGCACCGGAAACCAGGCCTGCGAACTGCGCAACACCGTCCGCGGGCCGGCGGGCAAAGGTGACTGGTCCTTCGGCGACCTGGTGGCGCTGAGGGCGTTTGCGCCGGATGAAAAAGTGGCGCCCGCCAAAGCTTTCGACACCCTTGGCGCGGCGGCCGCGTACGCCGGGGAAAGCCCGGACTTTGCCAATGTCCAGCGGATGCTAATGTCGCTGGAGATCAAAAACTAGTCCCGTTGCCGGCCCCCACAGGGCGCCCAGGCACGGCACTGCTTTCCAACGCCGACACCCCCGGAGATTCATGGAACGCTCTGTTTCCGCACGCCTGGCCTTCCGCACCGCGGCCAACACCAAGGTGGCCATGGCCATTGCCGCCGCCAGGAACAACGGATACTCGTCCTTCGAGGAATCCCTGTCGGTGCTGGCGGGCGGTGAGGAAGTCCCGCTGACGGAAATCTCCGACCACCACGGCGGCCGGTTCCACTACATGGAGTTCGCCGAACCCACCGATGTCACTGTCGAGTACTCAGCTACAGTGGCCGGCCGCGCCGAGCCGGAGGGTGCCACGCTGGCGGAACAGATCCGCTACGTCCGGCCCAGCCGGTATGCCGAATCTGACCGGCTCCTCCCCACCGCCTACGCGGAATTCGGGGGACTGCACGGGGAAGAACTTGTCCAGGCCGTCAGGAACTGGGTCTACGGGGAACTCCGGTACATCAGCGGTTCGTCCCGTGGCACAGACGGCGCCGTGGAAACACTGCTGCACCGCCGCGGAGTATGCCGGGATTTCGCACACCTGGCCATCGCGCTGCTGCGGTCCAAGGATGTCCCCGCACGGCTCGCCGCGGTCTACGCGCCGGGGCTGTCGCCCATGGATTTCCATGCCGTGGCAGAGGCCTACGTTAACTGCGCATGGCGCATCATCGACCCCACGGGGCTGGCCCCGCGGGAGTCGATGCTGCGCATCACGGCCGGCCGTGATTCGTCCGACACTGCGTTCCTGTCCACGGTGGGCGGAAGCCTGACACTCAACCAGCTCCGTGTCACCGCAGTGGTCAACGGCATGTTGCCGGCAGAGGACCCTGCCGCGCTGGTGGCGCTGGGCTGACCTGTCCCCGGCCGGTTCAAGCCCGGCCGGTTCAGGTCCCGCCCGGCGCTCCTATCGCGGCTGCTGGCCCAGTGAGTTCCGGAGCTTGTCCGTGAGCCGGCGCAGTTCCTTTTGCTCGTCGGGGGTCAGCGCCGGCGCCACCAGGGCAGAGATGTCGCGGACGTGCTCCCGGCCGATCTCCTTCTGGAGCTCCCGGCCTTCGTCGGTGAGCTTAAGCAGCACACCCCTGCCGTCCTCCGGGGCGGGCATCCGCGCCACGAGGCCGCGCTTTTCCAGCCGCTCCACCAGCCGGCTCAGGCTGGACTGGCTGAGCAGGACGTTGTCGTTGAGCTCGTTCAGCCGGAGCCAGCCCGACGGGCAGCGTGACAGCGTGAACAGGACATCGTACTCATTCACCGCCAGTTTCCGGAATGCCGGGCCGGACTGCAGCCTGCGCATCACGGCTACCTGCGCCCGGAACAGTGACTCCCAGGTTTCCGCTGCGAGCCGGACGGGGGACGTGGATTGGCTGGTTGCCATTACGCCTCCGCCGTGGCCTTTTCGGCGTCCTGGGCTGCCAGGTGCGCCGCGACGCGGGATGCGTGGGTGGGTGCGTCCGGCACGTGCGCGGGCTTGCGGTCCGCGTACTCCTTGCGGAGGACCGGCAGGACTTCCTCGCCAAACAAGTCCAGCTGCTCAAGGACCGTCTTGAGCGGGAGGCCGGCGTGGTCGATCAGGAACAGCTGGCGCTGGTAGTCACCGAAATGCTCGCGGAAGCTCAGGGTCTTCTCGATGACTTCCTGCGGGCTGCCCACGGTCAGCGGGGTCTGCGACGTGAAGTCCTCCAGTGAGGGTCCGTGGCCGTACACCGGGGCGTTGTCGAAGTAGGGACGGAATTCCTTCACAGCGTCCTGCGAGTTCTTCCTCATGAAGAACTGGCCGCCGAGGCCCACGATTGCCTGGTCCGCGGTGCCGTGGCCGTAGTGCTCGTACCGCTCGCGGTAGAGCCCGATCAACTGCTGGTAGTGCTCCTTGGGCCAGAAGATGTTGTTGGCGAAGAACCCGTCACCGAAGTAGGCCGCCACCTCGGCGATCTGCGGTGTGCGGATGGAACCGTGCCACACAAAGGGGGCCACGCCGTCGAGCGGGCGCGGGGTGGAGGTGAAATTCTGCAGCGGGGTGCGGAACTTACCGGACCAGTTGACGGTGTCCTCATCCCACAGCTTGCGCAGCAGGCTGTAGTTCTCGATGGCCAGCTCCACGCCGTCCTGGATGTTCTTTCCGAACCACGGGTAGACCGGGGCGGTGTTGCCGCGGCCCAGCACCAGGTCCACGCGCCCATCGGACAGGTGCTGGAGCATGGCGAAATCCTCGGCGATCTTCACGGGATCGTTCGTGGTGATCAGCGTGGTTGCCGTGGACAGGGTGATCCGCTCGGTCTGCGCGGCGATGTAGGCGAGGGTGGTGGTGGGGGAGGATGAGAAGAAGGGCCGGTTGTGGTGCTCGCCCAGGGCGTAGACATCCATGCCGATCTCTTCGACTTTCCTGGCGATGGCCACCGAGGCCTTGATGCGTTCGTTCTCGGTGGGGGTGCGGCCCGTGGTGGGGTCCGTAGTGATGTCGCTGACGCTGAAAACACCGAACTGCATGATGTGCCCTTCCGTTTCATGGACTTGCTGGCTTGGTTCCAGTGTAGTCCAAATTAGATGCATTTGCATCTATCGCCGGATACAACGCATCCAGGCGGGATTTATTCCGTTTTTGTCAGTCGGGGCTGCCGGGCGCCGCGCGGCGTCCGCTGACCCTCGGCACATCGCCGGCGGTCCAGTCGCGGAACTCGGCATCGACGTCGGCCGCCTGCTCGAATTCCGGCTGTGCCTGCAGGTCGCGGAGGAGCGCCCTCCGTTCGCGCCGGCCCTCCACGAGCCGGTACAGGACAGGAACGAGGACCAGGGTCAGGGCCGTGGAAGAAACCAGGCCGCCGATCACCACCACGGCCAGCGGCTGGGAAATGAAGCCGCCACCGCCGGTGAGTCCCATCGCCATCGGAGTCAGCGCGAAAACTGTTGCCAGTGCCGTCATCAGGATGGGCCGGAGGCGTTGCCGGGCACCGTGGGTGATGGCGTCCGCGACGTTCATTCCCGGCGAGGTTGTTCCGCCAGGGCCGGTTCGCGGCTGCCGGTACTGGTTGATGAGGTCGATCAGCACGATGGCGTTGGTGACCACGATTCCCACCAGCATCAGCATGCCAATCAGCGATGGCAGCCCCAGGGGGACGCCGGTGACCAGCAGCAGGGCAACGGCTCCTGTGGCGGCAAACGGCACGGACACCAGCAGGATCAGGGGCTGGACCAGGGACTTGAAGGTGGCCACCATGATGACGTACACGATGGCGATCGCGGCCAGCAGCGCCAGCTCCAGCTGCCGGAAGGACTCTGCCTGCTGCGTGGTGGCCCCGCCGATCTCAGCGGTTACACCCGCAGGCAGCTCGACGCCTGCCAGGCGCCCCTGCACCTCGGTGCTGACGGCACCCAGGTTGGACCCCGACGGCGTCACGGACACCTTCGCGGTGCGCTGGCCGTTGCTGGCCGTGATGGACACCGGAATATCCACCTGTTCCACGGACGCAATGCTGCCCAGGGTGACAGGCCTTCCGGCGGCCGGCAGCGGGATGTTCCGGACGGCGTCGATGCTGGTGAACCTGGTTCCCTGGCCGATCCTCACAGGGAAGTCGTTGGTGTCGATCCGGACAGTGCCGGCGGGGACCGGGCTGATGGTGGCTGCAAGGACTCCCGCCACCTGCTCCTCATTCAGGCCCGCCGCCACTGCCTTGGCCCGGTCCACCTTGACCTGGACCACCGGCTGGCTCGCGGCGAGGTTGGTTTCCACCTCGCTGGTGCCGGGTACTCCGGTCATGGCCTTGACCATGGCGTCGCTGGCTGCCTGTAGGTCCAGGGTGCTGGCAGCCTTAAGGGTGATGTCCACGGTGGAGGACGTGCCGAAGCCGCCCTGCTGGGTTCCCACGGAGACTTTGCCGGAGTCCGGAACCTTGGCCAGTTCAGTGCGGACGGTTTCCTGCAGCCGGTCCTGGTCCGCCTTCTCATCCGTCACTACCGTGAAGGTTGAATTCGACGAGCCGGAGGACACCAGGGCAGCGAACCCGGCCTGCGCATTGCCGGAGGTGACCTGAACGTCCTTGATGCCGTCGATTCCGCGGAGGACCTCTTCGAGGCGGACGGCCGCGGCACTGGTGTCCGCCAGGCTGGTGCCGGCTGGAAGCACCTGGCGTACTGTCAGGCTGTTCTGGCCGGAGTTGCCCAGCAGGTTGGTGGCCAGCAGCGGTGTCATCGCTCCCGTTGCGCCCAGCACGAGGACTGCGGCCACCAGGGTCAGCACGGGGTGTTTCTGCGTCTTGGTGAGGATGGGCAGGTAGCCGCGCTGGAGCCGGCCGCGCTGTTCCTTCTCCTGCGCCGCTGCCCGGGCAGCCTCGGCGTCCGTGCGCCCGCCTGCACCGGACGGCGAGGGGCTCTTGAGGAACCAGTAAGCCAGCACCGGAACGATGGTCAGCGACACCAGCAGGGACGCCAGCAGTGCGATGGTCACCGTCAGGGCGAACGGCCTGAACAGCTCGCCGGCCAGTTCACCCACGAAGGCAATGGGCAGGAACACGGCCACCGTGGTGAGGGTGGACGCGGTGATGGCCCCTGCCACTTCACGGATGGCGGTGAGGATGGCAGTGACCTTGTCCTCGCCGTAGGTGAGGTGCCGCTTAATGTTTTCGATCACGACGATGGAGTCGTCCACCACGCGGCCGATGGCAATGGTGAGGGCGCCGAGGGTGAGGATGTTCAGGGAATAGCCGGTAGCCGAGAGCCCAATGAACGTGATGAGCAGGGACAGCGGGATGGATACCGCTGTCACCAGGGTGGAGCGGGCCGACATCAGGAAGACCAGGATGACCGCCACGGCGAATCCCAGTCCCAGGAGGCCCTCGGTGGTGAGGTCCTTGATGGACTTTTCAATGAAGGGCGCCTGGTCGAAGACCGGGGTGAATGTGGCGTTGGAGCCGAGCTCCGTTGCCAGCTCGTCCAGGCTGTCCCGCACTGCGTGGGAGATGGCCACCGTGTCGCCTTCGGGCTTTTTGGTGACGGACACCGCGAGGGTTTCTGCTCCATTGGTCCGGGTGATGGACGTGCGTTCGTCGTCCTTGATGGCGACGTCGGCCACGGATCCGATGGTGGCCCCGTCCTTGGCGCCGGACACCGGGAGGGCCTTGACGGCGTCAAGTGAGTCGACCGGACTGCCGATCTGCAGCGAGAGCGTCTTGCCCTGCTCCTCCAGCGTGCCGGCCGGAACCAGGGCTCCGTTGTTGGAGAGCGTGTCGCGGAGGGAAGCGATGGTGGCACCGGACGCAGCCATCGCCTCGGGGCGCGGAAGGATCTCGATGTGCTGGGTAGCGCCGCCAGTGACATCGGCGCCGCGGACGCCGTCGATTTTCTGCAGCCGGGGAACGCTGAGCCGCTGGAGGTCGGTGTTGAGTTCGCTGAGCGGCTTGTCCGAGGACACCGCCAGGAAGACGATCGGGAAATCGCTGATGCTCCCGGCGATGGCCTGCGGCTGGACGTCAGCCGGCAGGGTGCGCTTGGCGTTGGAGATGGCCCGGTCGATCTGGTTCCGTGCCCGGTCCAGGTTGGAACCGTAGGTGAACACCATCGTGATCTGCGAAACGCCGTTGCGGGACGTGGAGGAGGTGGATTCCAGCCCCTCCACGCCGTTCAGGGCCGTTTCCAGCGGGCCGCTGACCTGCTTGTCCACCACCTCAGGCGAGGCCCCCGGCATGGAGGTCAGCACGGTGATCTGCGGGAACTCAATGGATGGGATGAGTTCCTGCTTCAGCGACGACATGGTGATCACGCCGAAGACCGAAGCGAAGATGGTGATCAGCGCGATCAGCGCCCGGTTCGCCAGTGAAAGGTGTGCCAGCCGAAACATCGATGGTCTCCTGGAAGGGTTAGTGACTGGATCCCGGTAAGCCAGCCACTGGCCCCGGCAGGGTCAGTTGCTGGCGGAAACACTCTCCAGCTGAAGGGACTTGGCAGTTGCCCGTTCAAGCTCGGCGGCGAGCTCGGGATTCTCATCCAGCTTCACACCGTAACCGGGCATCATGTCCTTCAGCTTGCCCTGCCAGCCCTTGAAGTTCTTGGGGAACGTCTTCTGCAGCAGTTCGATCATGATGGGAACAGCGGTGGAGGCTCCGGGTGAGGCTCCCAGCAGCGCGCCGATGGAACCGTCGCGGCCGGCAATCACTTCAGTACCGAACTGGAGGATGCCGCCCTTTTGCGGATCCTTCTTGATGATCTGTACACGCTGGCCGGCCGTGATCAGTTCCCAGTCGCCGTCCTTGGCTTCGGGGTAGTACTCCCGGAGCGCTTCAACCTTGTCACCGTGGCGCTTGGCCACTTCCTTGACCAGGTAGGCGGTGAGGTCCATGTTGTCCTTGGCTACCGCCAGCATCGGAATGATGTTGCCGGGCCGGATGGACAACGGCAGGTCGAGGTAGGAACCGTTCTTGAGGAAGTTGGTGGAGAACCCGGCGTACGGGCCAAACAGGAGGGACCGCTTGCCGTTGACGTAACGGGTGTCCAGGTGCGGGACGGACATGGGCGGGGCGCCCACCGACGCCTGGCCGTAGACCTTGGCGCTGTGCTGGGCGGCGATGGTCTCGTCCGTGCAGCGGAAGAACTGGCCGGAGACGGGGAACCCGCCGTAGCCCTTGCTCTCCGGGATGCCGGAGGCCTGGAGCAGGTGCAGGGCACCGCCGCCGGCGCCGACGAAGACAAACTTGGCGTGGATCCTGCCGTGCTCGCCGGACCTGGGGTGCTTCAGCGTCAGGTCCCAGCCGCCGTCGGACGCCTTGCTGATCCCGGTGACGTCGTGCCCGTAATTGATTTCGACGCCGTTGTTCCCGAGGTAGGTGGTCAGCTCGCGGGTGAGTGCACCGAAGTCGACGTCGGTGCCCTCGGCGGCGCGGGTGGCGGCGATCTTCTGCTGGGCGTTGCGGCCCTTGACGATCAGCGGCGCCCACTTGGCAATCTGGCCGTGGTCCTCCGAGTACTCCATGCTCCGGAACAGCGTGTGCGGCTTGAGGGCCTCGTAGCGGGTCTTCAGGAACCGGGCGTGGTCGTCGCCGATCACGAAGCTCATGTGCGGCACGGTGTTGATGAAGCCTTTGGGGGATCCGATCAGGTTCCCGTCCACCAGGTGGGACCAGAACTGGCGGGAGAGCTGGAACTGCTCATTGATCAGCAGTGCCTTGGCCGGGCTGACCGATCCGTCTTTGGCTGCGGGGGAGTAGTTGAGCTCACAGAGGGCCGCGTGGCCGGTTCCGGCGTTGTTCCAGGGGTCTGAGCTTTCGAGGCCGGGCTGGTCCAGCCGCTCGAACAGGGAGATGGTCCAGTCCGGTTCCAGCTGCTTGAGGAATGCCCCCAGCGTTGCGCTCATGATGCCGCCGCCAATCAGGACGACGTCGGCATGTTGGGTCTTGGAAATGAAGGTCACGATCAGTCTCCGATTGCAGCGGCTCTGGCTGTCACAGAATATCCCCGCCCTGCCGACATACTGAAATTGGCCCGGCCCGTCAAGGCTTTAATTGCACCTTCGTGAAAACTTCATTTAAGACCGGTGACGCAGGGTAGCTGACAACCCGGTCGGACAAAGCCAGCGCGGAGATGGGGAAAGCGATGGGGACTGCCGGGACGGTGGCAGCAATCTGGGCGTTGATGGTGTGATAGAGCTCATCACGGTCCTCACCCTCGGGCAGCCCCCGCGCACGGTTGATCTTGGAGAACACCTGCGGATCCTGGTAGCCGAACTCGCCGTTCTTCTCGCCGAACAGCGGCCCCACGAAGTTGTCTGCGTCCGAGTAGGAACCGTTCCAGCCCAAGAGGTGCAGGGCATGGTCGCCGGGTGACTGGACTTTCTGCAGGTAGCCGTCGGCCCAGTCCACGGGAACCGGCCGCACATTGATGCCGACGGCGGTGAGCTGCCGGCTGATCTCGGCGTACACCTTCTCGGGAGTAGGCAGGTAGGGGCGGGTGACGTTGAGCGGGTAGTAGAACTTCAGTTCCTCGCCGGCATAGCCCCCGTCCTTCAGGTATTCCTTTGCCTTCGCCGGATCGTGGCCAAGCTCGGGTGCGTCCTTGTTGAAGCCGCTGATCTTCGGCGGGACGAACTGGGTTGCCTTGGTGGTGTTGTCGATGAAGAACCTGCGGATCAGGGTCTCCTTGTCGATGGCCATCTCGATGGCCTGCCGGACCTTCTGGTTCTGCAGGACCGGGATGTCCTGGTTGATTCCCACGTACATGACCGAGAACGGGTCGCGCTGGACGATCTGCTTGCCGCGCTTCACCAGCTGGTCAAAGTTGCCCACGGTGACGGCGTCGTAACCGTCGATCCGGCCGTCGAGCAATGCCTGCAGCCGTGTTTGCGGGTGGTCGTAGGCCAGGAAATTGATGGTGGCAATCTGGCCCCGGTCACCCCAATAGGCCTTGTTGGTCAGCAGGGTGACGCTTTGGTCATCCCAGGAGCCAAAGCTGAAGGGCCCGGTACCCACTGGCGCGGTGGCAAAATCGGAAACGGGCCGCCCGGCGCGGTTCTGGTCCAGGACATCGGCTTTCCCCGCCGCCAGGGCTGCCGGGGAGGCAATGGCAAAGGCAGGCAGGGTCAGCGCCTGGAGAAAGGCCGTGAACCTTTGCGTGAGGTCGATCCGGACTGTGCCCTGGTCCACCGCCGTGCAGCTCTTGAAGATGGACAGCGCCGCTTCGTCGGAGTGCGCCTTGAAGACGCCCTTGAACGAGCTGCCGGGGGCCTGCCGCCGCAGCTCTGCGGGGAAGGCGAACCAGCGGTTGAAGTTCGTGCAGACGGCGTCGGCGTTGAAGGGGGTGCCGTCCTGGAAGGTGACACCGTCGCGCAGCTTAAAGGTGTAGCTGCGGCCCTCGTTGGACTCGGACCATTCGGTGGCGAGCAGGGGAGTGGGCTTGCCGGTGGTCTGGTCGACTCCCACCAGGCCTTCGAGGACCTGCCGGGTGATGCGCTGTGATTCGACGTCGCTGGAGAGCGCGGGGTCCAGGCCGAGCGGCTGGGCTGCCGTACCGAAGTTGAACGTCGCCGCCGGTTCGGCAGCGACCGCGGAGCTGGGGGAATCCGACGACGGCGAGGGGGACGGTGCGTTGGTGCACGAGGTCACACCCCAGGCCAGGAGCGCGGCGCCGGCAGTGAGGACCGTTCGCCGCGATGTACTTCTGGTCACCCGTTTATCACCCCTGGATCGTGGATCTCCGCCGCCTGCGGACCGGGTCCAGTCTAGCCGCCGCCACCGGGCCGGCGCGGGCGGTGACCGCCGCCGGGCGGGTACAGGTCCAACGCGCTGAAGCCGGGCCCGCTCACAGCGGGCCCAGCTTCAACGTTTTGGGCCGGAAATCCGGCATTGCCTACTTGGGCATCAGCACCGAATCGACCAGGTAAACGGTGGCGTTCTTGGTCTTGACGCCGCCGCAGATCACGTTGGCATCGTCAACCTTGAGGTTGTCGCCGCTGCCCGTTACGGTCACGGAGCCGCCCTGGACAGTTGCGTGCGTGCCAGCGATCATGTCGGGCGTGATCTGGCCGGGAACCACGTGGTAGGTCAGGATCTTGCTCAACAGGGCGTCGTCGGTCTTCAGTGTCTCGATGGTGGCGGGGTCGATCTTGGCGAAGGCGTCGTCAACCGGGGCGAAGACCGTGAATTCACCGCCGTTGAGCGTGTCAACCAGATCCACCTTCGGGTTCAGCTTTCCCGAAACCGCAGCGGTGAGGGTGGTCAGGATCGGGTTGTTCGAAGCCGCGACGGCGACGGGGTCAAGGGCCATGCCCTGGACCGATCCGGCGCCGGTGGGTACCTTCTCGGCGTAGCCGGCGCAGCCCGGGCCCACCAGGTTTGCCGCCGGGTCCATGGCGCCGGCGGAGGCGCTGGCAGTGGAGCTTGCGGACGGCGACGCGGCCATGCTGGAGGCCGACGGCTCCGCCGAGGGGGCGGACGAGGATCCGGAGGTGCTTCCGGAGCCGCCACACGCGGTCAGGCTAAGCAGCGCGGCTGCTGCAACGCCTGCGACCGTGAAAGTTGTGCGCTTGATTGTCTGCATTGCGTTCTCCTTGTTTGTTGTGGGCCGGCCGCCGACTGGATGTCTGCGGAAGTGGTGCTGATCCGGCTGGTGGGCACCTGCACTGTGGCTGGCGTCTCACAGTGCATTCGGGCGGCAGGTCCATCCGGATGGGCGGTTCGGGAAAGTTTTTCAGGGGTCCACCTGCTGAAACACAAAAATCCCCCGGCCGAAGCCAGGGGATTCCCGTATTTACTGAGTGCGCAAGGGGGGACTTGAACCCCCACGCCCGAAGGCACAGGAACCTAAATCCTGCGTGTCTGCCAATTTCACCACTCGCGCCCGGCACCGCTGCGCTGCGTAAAAAAATGCCCACGACGGCGGATGCCAGCTTCCATTGTAGCGGTGCGCATGTGCACCGCCCGGTGCCACCCGTCAGGCGTCGAGCTTCAGGTCCCGCCGCAGCTTGGCAACGTGGCCGGTGGCCCGGACGTTGTACTGCGCCAGTGCTACCTTGCCGTCGGGGTCAACCACGATGGTGGAGCGGATGAGCCCCTGGTAGGTCTTGCCGTAGTTCTTCTTTTCACCCCACGCGCCGTAGGCCTCCGCCACGGCGTGGTCCTCATCCGAAAGCAGGGGGAAGGTCAGTTCTTCCGCCGCAGCGAATTTAGCGAGCTTCTCCACCGGGTCCGGGGAGATTCCCACCACGTCGTATCCGGCGGACTGGAGGGACGCCAGGCTGTCCCGGAAATCGCAGGCTTCCTTGGTGCAGCCCGGCGTGGCAGCTGCCGGATAGAAGTACACAACTGTGTTCCGGCCCGAGCCGGGGGAGAGGGAAACATCGTTGCCCGTTGCATCCTTGAGCGTGAATCCGGGCGCGTCGTCGCCGGTAACGAGTCTTTCAGCCATTGTTTTTCTCCTTGTTGCGGGCGGGACACAACAGCCTAATAAGCAGCGGAAGCCAGCGCTAATCAGCATTTGGCTATACTTGCTGCTATGCCTGATATGGATCACTGGCCCACGGGGCGCCTATTGTCCACTGCCGCACGCCTCGTCGAACACTCGTGGAACGAAAAACTCGGCGCCATCGGCCTGACCCACGCCGGCGTTATCGCCATTGAGGTCCTTGCCGCGCAGGGGCCCATGACCCAGGCGCAACTGGCCCAATACGTGCGTGTCCAGGCCCAAACCATGGGTAAGACCCTCAGCCGGCTTGAGACGCACGGCCACATTGCCCGCGTCCGCAGTACGTCGGACCGCCGCAGCCACGTGGTCTCCCTCACCGAGAGGGGCAAGGAAGCGGTGGCCGAGGCTGTTGAAATGGAGCGTTCGGTGCTGGCGTCCTCGTCCATCGACCCCGAACTCCTGAGGCAGGAGCTCAAATCCGTGGTCCGGGAACTGGCCAGCCAGTTCGCCACCACCCCGGGCAACGCCGCCGCCCTGGTGGACAACCCTTCAAGCTGAACGCGCCACCCCAAACGCACTCTTTCCACAGACAACGTGGCCCGGACTCCCAGGCCACGTTTTTTGTGCTCCCAGAATGCCTCTTTTGCGGGAGGAGTCCGCGTTCGTCCCTGCGTGCCGGGGATGCGTGATGGGCCAAAGAATGCAGAATAAAACAAAACAGCCCCTGGCTTGCGTTTCCGCGAGCCAGAGGCTGTTTTCCCAGTGGTGCACCCCCCGGGACTTGAACCCGGAACCCATTGATTAAGAGTCAATTGCTCTGCCAATTGAGCTAGAGGTGCATCTTGTTTGTTTCAATCTCCCGGGCTTTTTCTTTCCCGTTGATCTCCGCAACGACATGAAACTCTACACGAACTTTTGGTGCATGTGAAATCGGCCCGTCCGGGAGCTCCATGGGGAGGGTCTTCGGGTGCAGGAGCCGCGGAAACTCAAGGATTTTGGGCTCTTGCTGTTGGCGGCAAGGGTGTGGAAAGTGACCCGCGGAAGGCGCTCCGGCCGCCCGGCCCCGCTGTGAGTTGGGACACAGGGGTGCGGGCGGGATCTGCGGGGTTTGCTGACACCTGCCGCCTCTGCCGGCTCCGCCTCAGAGGCGCCTGCGGCGGGGAGCCCGGAAGCCGGCGGCTTCGGCGTGGGCGGCGGATTCAAACCAGACGTCGGCACGTGTCCCGTCGTAGTCCGGGTGGCCCTCTTCGTAATAGACCATTGAGCCGGCATCGCCCTTGACCGTGTACTCCGCGGGGCCGCTGCCGTCCGCACCGGCGCCTGCGGATCCTGCTCCGTACGGTTCCTCTGCCGCAAGGTGCCCCTGTGGTTCCGGGGCTCCCTGCGGGGGAGCGGACGGCGGTGCCTGCAAGTGGTCTGCACCGTTCTCGGCCAGGTCAGATGACTGGGTGCGGTCCGTGGCCTCCGCGGCAGCGAAGTCAGCAGCGGCGGGTTCCGCAGCTGGGGCAGCAACGGCGTCGCCGGCGGTGCTGCCCGTACCGCTGTCCGGTGAGCCCGGCGCAGTCGCTGCGCCCATACCGACGGGGACGTCGGCGCCGGGGGAGTAGCTTCTGTCCGCTCCGGTCCGGGCGGCAGCCGACGGGCCGGCGTCGTCCTCTTCCACCGCCGCTGTCTCAGCGCCGGGAAGGGTCGGTGCGTGGGACTCTGTGTATTCCGCGTGGTGAACCGGCTGGGCGGCCTGCACCGAGGCCTGTTCCGCCGCGGGTACGGCGTGGCGTGCTGACTCCGGGGTACCCGAACCGCCAGCCTCGGACCACTGCGTCTCCCATTCCGCCTGGTCCTGGCGGGTCCGCTCGTCCCGGGGGTTTTCCGGGTGGGCCTCAGCCATCGAAGCCGATTCCGCGTCGGTGGCTTCCAGGGGCGACGCCCCAGCGCCATCCGCTACCGCTTCCGTATCGGATGGGCTGGAGTTGTCCCGGCCGGCCCCTGCGTGGTCAGCAGTTGCCATGTGACCGCCGTCTGACTGGGTCGTAGCTCCTGCGGACGCTACTGCGGAGTCGGCAGGCTCGTCGGCGGCTGAGGGCGCCGCGGGCTCGGCGGGACGCCCGAAGCCGGCAGCGGAGGCAAGCCCGGCTGTTCCCGCTGCTTCGGCCGATGCCGCGGCGCTGCCGCCGGAAAGGGCCCCATCCGCCCGACGGTCTGCCGGGGAACCCGGGGGCCGTGTCGCGGCGGGCCGGGTGTTCCCGGCAGGGCCAGCGGCACCGGCGTCCTTGTTGCGGTTGTTGCGGCTGACCAGCCACCACACCACGCCGATGACAATGACTGCTACCACGATCCACATGACGACATCCATGGCATTCCCTTCACTTTGGCTTACAACGCGTTCTGCCCCGACGCTACGTCGGGTCACCATGGCTGTCTAGGTTTGCCGGCAATGGCGCGCGGGGGAATCCCTTGGCTGGCCAGGGCCGGGGCGCGGGCTTATGGAGTTGCCACGCTGCGTCGTGGGAGGCCGCCGGCGGGAGGCAGGTCCAGCGATCCGGTTTTAACCGCCCCTTCAGTCCGTTTGGCACTACGGGGGTCATAGACTTTCCCTCATGACCGAGAGCCAGATCGAAACCGAGAGCAAGCCTGACATCAAGCCCCGCAGCCGGGTGGTTACCGACGGCATCCACGCCGCACCGGCCCGCGGCATGTTCCGTGCGGTCGGCATGGGCGACGACGACTTCGCGAAGCCCCAAGTGGGCGTCGCGAGTTCGTGGAACGAAATCACTCCCTGCAACCTTTCCCTGAACCGGCTGGCCCAGGGTGCCAAGGAGGGCGTCCACGCCGGCGGCGGCTTCCCCATGCAGTTCGGCACCATCTCCGTGTCCGACGGCATCTCCATGGGCCACGAGGGCATGCACTTCTCCCTGGTTTCCCGCGAAGTCATCGCTGATTCCGTCGAGACCGTCATGCAGGCCGAGCGGATTGACGGTTCGGTGCTGCTGGCCGGCTGTGACAAGTCCCTCCCCGGCATGCTCATGGCCGCAGCACGCCTGGACCTGGCCAGCGTGTTCCTCTATGCCGGCTCCATCATGCCGGGCTGGGTGAAGCTGGAAGACGGTTCCGAAAAGGAAGTCACCCTCATTGACGCCTTCGAAGCCGTGGGTGCCTGCGCCGCGGGCAAGATGAGCATGGAAGACCTGACCCGTATTGAAAAGGCCATCTGCCCGGGCGAAGGCGCCTGCGGCGGCATGTACACGGCCAACACCATGGCCTGTATCGGTGAGGCCATGGGCATGTCCCTGCCCGGCTCTGCCGCCCCGCCCTCGGCAGACCGCCGTCGTGATGAATTCGCCCGCAAGTCCGGCGAAGCGGTGGTCAACCTGCTCCGCCTGGGCATCACCGCCCGCGACATCATGACCAAGAAGGCCTTCGAAAACGCCATCGCCGTCACCATGGCGTTCGGCGGGTCCACCAACGCGGTCCTGCACCTGCTGGCCATCGCCCGCGAAGCCGAGGTTGAGCTGACCCTCGACGACTTCAACCGCATCGGCGACAGGATTCCGCACCTTGGCGACCTCAAACCGTTCGGCCGTTACGTCATGACCGACGTCGACAAGATCGGCGGCGTTCCCGTCATCATGAAAGCACTGCTGGACGCCGGCCTGCTGCATGGCGACTGCCTCACCGTCACCGGCAAAACCGTGGCAGAGAATCTCGCCGCGATCAACCCGCCGGACGTCGACGGCAAGATCCTGCGCGCGCTGGACAACCCGATCCACAAGACCGGCGGCATCACCATCCTGCATGGCAGCATGGCTCCGGAAGGCGCCGTGGTCAAGAGTGCAGGCTTCGACGCCGACGTCTTCGAAGGGACCGCCCGCGTGTTCGACCGCGAGCAGGGTGCCCTGCAGGCGCTGGACAAGGGCGAAATCCATGCCGGCGACGTCGTGGTCATCCGCTACGAGGGCCCCAAGGGCGGCCCGGGTATGCGGGAGATGCTCGCCATCACCGGCGCCATCAAGGGTGCGGGGCTGGGCAAGGACGTCCTGCTGCTGACAGACGGCAGGTTCTCCGGCGGTACTACCGGATTGTGCATCGGCCACGTCGCGCCGGAAGCGGTCGACGGCGGTCCTATCGCCTTTGTCAGGGACGGTGACCGGATCCGCGTGGACATCGCAGCGCGCAGCTTCGACCTGCTGGTGGATGACGCTGACCTTGAAGCCCGCAAGGCTGGCTGGGAGCCGCTGCCGGCCCGCTACACCAAGGGCGTCCTGGCCAAGTACGCCAAACTGGTGCACAGCGCCAGCACTGGTGCGTACTGCGGCTAACCGGCTCCGGCAGCCCAACCGCGCCGTCCGCGGTTGAGCTGAGGCCACACGCACCCTGACCGCTGGCGAGGTTGGGGTGCGGGTGGCGAAACCTTTGGTCCCCATGCCATATGATCAAGGGGTGGACATTGGAGTCCACATGGTGAGATGGGATTGTCCCGCGTTGACACCCGTCACACCAGAGGGAAAACTGAACGCATGACTTTCGTTACCAACTGCGCAGTTGCAGTCGTCGTCCTTACCAAGCGCGTGGCTCACTAGCCCCGGCAACGAACTGTCACGCGCAAACCCCTCGAAGAGCCAGCACGGCTTGAGGGGTTTTTTTATTCCCCCGCAGTTTCACCGTTATTGATGATCCACAAGGAAGAGTCCGATGAGCAAAGGATCGCCGATCAGCCCCTCGCTGATGGCTGCCAAGTCCCCTGGAGCCCCCAAGGCTCCGGAACGTGCCGACCGGACGGCTGAGCATGCCGCCGTCGTCGCTGACCTCGCTGCTGTCTCTCCTGTCCTTGGGCCGAACAACGTTGTACCCCCAACGGTGATGACCGGCTCGCAAGCTATTGTCCGCTCGCTCGAAGAACTCGGCGTCGACGATATTTTCGGTTTGCCTGGTGGCGCGATCCTGCCCACCTACGACCCCTTGATGGCCTCCACCATGAACCACGTGCTGGTCCGTCACGAACAGGGAGCCGGCCACGCCGCGCAAGGCTACGCCATGGTGACGGGACGGGTGGGCGTGTGCATCGCCACCTCCGGCCCCGGCGCCACCAACCTCGTTACCGCCATCATGGATGCCCACATGGACTCCGTGCCCCTGGTGGCCATCACCGGCCAGGTGTCCAGCGGTGTCATTGGCACTGACGCCTTCCAGGAAGCGGACATCGTGGGCATCACCATGCCCATCACCAAGCACTCCTTCCTGGTCACCGACCCCAACGACATCCCGCATGTCATGGCGGAAGCTTTCCACCTGGCCTCCACCGGCCGTCCGGGCCCCGTCCTCGTGGACGTTGCCAAGGACGCACAGGTGGGCCAGATGACCTTCTCCTGGCCGCCCCGCATTGACCTGCCCGGATACCGGCCTGTCACCCGCGGCCACAACAAGCAGGTACGCGAGGCGGCAAAGCTCATCGCGGCGGCCACCAAGCCGGTCCTCTACGTTGGCGGCGGTGTGGTCAAGGCCCACGCCAGCGCCGAGCTGCGGGCGCTGGCCGAAGCCACCGGTGCGCCGGTGGTGACCACCCTGATGGCCAAGGGTGCGTTCCCGGACTCGCACCCGCAGCACGTCGGCATGCCCGGCATGCACGGCACTGTCTCGGCGGTGACCGCCCTGCAGCAGTCGGACCTGCTGATCACTTTGGGCGCCCGCTTTGATGACCGCGTCACCGGTGTCCTCAAGACGTTTGCGCCGCACGCCAAAGTGATCCATGCAGACATCGACCCCGCGGAAATCTCCAAGAACCGCACCGCGGACGTTCCGATCGTGGGCTCGGTCAAGGAGATCATTCCCGAATTGACCGAGGCCGTGCGGGCCCAGTTCGAGGCCGCCGGAACCCCGGACCTCACCACCTGGTGGGCTTTCCTGAACAACCTCAAGGAAACCTACCCGCTGGGCTTTACCGAACCCGAGGACGGGCTCACCGCACCGCAGAAGGTCATCGAACGCATCGGCGCCCTCACGGGCCCCGAAGGCATCTACGTGGCGGGCGTGGGCCAGCACCAGATGTGGGCCGCGCAGTTCATCAAGTACGAGCGCCCGCACGCCTGGCTGAACTCGGGCGGCGCCGGAACCATGGGCTACGCCGTGCCGGCAGCCATGGGCGCCAAGGTGGGGGAGCCGGACCGCGTGGTCTGGGCCATCGACGGCGACGGCTGCTTCCAGATGACCAACCAGGAACTGGCCACCTGCGCCATCAACAAGATCCCCATCAAGGTTGCCGTCATCAACAACTCCTCGCTGGGCATGGTGCGGCAGTGGCAGACCCTCTTCTACGAAGGCCGATACTCCAACACCGACCTCAACACCGGCCACGACACCGTCCGTATCCCGGACTTCGTCAAGCTGGGGGAGGCCTACGGCTGCGCTTCCTTCCGCTGCGAACGCGACGAGGACATCGACGCCACCATCCAGAAGGCCCTCGAAATCAACGACCGCCCCGTGGTGATCGACTTCGTGGTGAGCCCCAACTCAATGGTGTGGCCGATGGTGCCCGCCGGCGTGAGCAACGACCAGATCCAGGTTGCCCGCAACATGACCCCGGACTGGGAAGAGGAAGACTGACCATGAGCCGCCATACACTTTCCGTCCTGGTTGAAGACAAACCCGGCGTCCTCACCCGCGTGGCAAGCCTCTTTGCCCGCCGGGCCTTCAACATCAACTCCCTGGCCGTTGGCCCCACCGAAGTCACGGGCATTTCCCGGATGACAGTGGTGGTCGACGCCGATGGTGAGCTCATCGAGCAGGTCACCAAGCAGCTCAACAAGCTGGTGAACGTGATCAAGATCGTTGAACTGACCTCCGAATCTTCCGTACAGCGCGACCACATCCTGGTCAAAGTACGTGCGGATGCCGCAACACGCCTGCAGGTGACCCAGGCTGCAGACCTGTTCCGCGCCTCGGTGGTCGACGTGTCCACAGACTCCGTCGTCATCGAGGCCACCGGCCATCCCGAAAAGCTCACGGCACTGCTGTCAGTGCTGGAGCCCTTCGGCATCCGCGAAATTGTGCAGTCCGGCACCCTGGCCGTTGGACGGGGATCCCGCTCCATGAGTGACCGGGCACTGCGCTCCGCCTAGGCAGTACGCCACGGCGGGACGTTTGCCCGTAACCGCAGCACCGCAAGACCACCATGTACAAAACCACTCAAGAGGAGTTACGCAAGTGACTGAAATGTTCTACGACGACGACGCCGACCTGTCGATCATCCAGGGCCGCAAAGTTGCCATCGTTGGCTACGGCTCGCAGGGCCACGCCCACGCACTGAACCTTCGCGATTCCGGCGTCGAGGTTGTCATCGCCCTGAAGGACGGCTCCAAGTCAGCCGCCAAGGCCGAGGACGCCGGCTTCACGGTCAAGAACGTTGCCGACGCCGCCGAATGGGCCGACGTCATCATGATCCTGGCGCCGGACCAGTACCAGCGCTCGATCTACAACGACTCCATCAAGGACAAGCTGACCCCCGGCAAGGCACTGGCCTTCGCCCACGGCTTCAACATCCGCTTCGGCTACATCCAGGCGCCCGAGGGCGTTGACGTCATCCTGGTTGCCCCGAAGGCTCCCGGCCACACCGTCCGCCGCGAATTCGAAGCCGGCCGCGGCATCCCCGACATCATCGCCGTGGAGCAGGACGCTTCCGGCTCCGCCTGGGACCTGGCGAAGTCCTACGCCAAGGCCATCGGCGGCACCCGCGCCGGCGTCATCAAGACCACCTTCACCGAAGAGACCGAAACGGACCTCTTCGGCGAGCAGTCCGTCCTGTGCGGCGGCGTGTCCCAGCTGATCCAGTACGGCTTCGAAACCCTGACCGAAGCCGGCTACCAGCCGCAGATCGCCTACTTCGAGGTGCTGCACGAGCTCAAGCTCATCGTGGACCTCATGTGGGAAGGCGGCATCGCCAAGCAGCGCTGGAGCGTCTCCGACACCGCGGAATACGGCGACTACGTCTCCGGCCCGCGCGTCATCACCCCCGAGGTGAAGGAGAACATGAAGGCAGTCCTGGCTGACATCCAGTCCGGCGCCTTTGCCAAGCGGTTCATCGAGGACCAGGACAACGGCGGCGTTGAGTTCAAGGAACTGCGTGCCAAGGCAGAGCAGCACCCCATCGAAGAGGTTGGCCGCGAACTGCGCTCCCTCTTCTCCTGGCAGCAGCAGGACGCGGACTACGTCGAAGGTTCCGCAGCCCGCTAAGGCCACCGCGCGCCGCCAGGCGAACGCGCGACAGCCAGCTAAAGTGCCGCGATGAGGCCGGGTTCACACTTAACAATGTGAGCCCGGCCTTTCCGTCGGCCTAGACTTGTTCCCATCCCCAGGACTGCAACGCAGAGGATCAGCCGTGTCAAAACCCGTAGTACTGCTCGCCGAAGAACTTTCTCCCGCTACCGTCGAGGCCCTTGGCCCGGACTTTGAGATCCGCCAGGCCGACGGCGCTGACCGTTCCCAGCTGCTCTCGGCGATTGGCGATGTTGACGCCATCCTGGTCCGTTCCGCAACGCAGGTGGATGCCGAAGCCATCGCAGCGGCGAAGAACCTCAAGGTCATCGCCCGCGCCGGAGTGGGGCTCGACAACGTGGACATCAAAGCCGCCACCCAGGCCGGCGTCATGGTGGTCAATGCCCCCACGTCCAACATCGTCTCCGCGGCCGAACTCACGGTGGGCCACATCCTCAGCCTTGCCCGCCACATCCCGCAGGCCAGCGCCGCCCTCAAGGACGGCGAATGGAAGCGGTCCAAGTACACCGGTATCGAGCTCTTCGAAAAGAAGATCGGCATCATCGGCCTCGGCCGCATCGGCGCCCTCGTGGCAGCCCGCCTGAAGGGCTTCGACACCAAGATCCTTGCGTACGACCCCTACATCACCTCGGCCCGCGCAGCCCAGCTCGGCGTCCAGCTGGTCACCCTGGACGAGCTGCTCGCCCAGTCCGACTTCATCACCATCCACATGCCGAAGACCCCGGAAACCGTGGGCATGCTCGGAGCGGATGCCTTCAAGAAGATGAAGAACACCGCCTACGTCATCAACGTCGCCCGCGGCGGCCTGGTGGACGAAGAGGCCCTGTTCACGGCCCTGCAGGACGGCGACATCGCCGGTGCCGGCGTCGACGTCTTCTCCAAGGAGCCGAGCACGGACCTTCCGTTCTTCAAGCTCGACAACGTCGTGGTCACCCCGCACCTTGGGGCTTCCACCGATGAGGCCCAGGAAAAGGCCGGCGTGTCCGTTGCCAAGTCTGTCCGCCTGGCCCTGGCCGGCGAACTGGTTCCGGATGCAGTCAACGTGGCCGGCGGTGTCATCGCCCCCGACGTGCGCCCCGGCATCCCGCTCATCGAGAAGCTGGGCCGCATCTTCACGGCACTGACCCACGACTCGCTGACGCAGTTCGACATTGAGGTTGCCGGCGAAATCTCCTCGCTGGACGTCAAGGTCCTGGAACTGGCTGCATTGAAGGGTATTTTCGCCGACGTTGTCACCGAGCAGGTTTCCTACGTCAACGCCCCGGTGATTGCCGAACAGCGCGGCATCAACGTCCGCCTGATCACCACCCCGGATACCGAGTCCTACCGCAACGTACTGACCCTGCGCGGCGCCCTGAGCGATGGCAGCCAGATCTCCGTGGCCGGCACCCTGACCGGTCCCAAGCAGGTCCAGAAGCTGGTGGGCATCAACGGCTTCGAGGTGGAAATCCCCATCAGCGAACACCTCGTGGTGGTGGCTTACGCCGACCGTCCCGGCGTCATCGGCACCATCGGCCACATCCTGGGCATGAACAACATCAACATCGCCGGCATGCAGGTGGCCCGCCACGACGAAGGCGGACAGGTGCTGGCGCTGCTGACCATCGACAGCTCTGTGCCGCAGCAGGTCCTGGACGCCATCAAGGCCGGCATCGGCGCCGAGATGGTCCGCGAAGTGGACCTGGAAGACTAACCAGTCCGCCCGGCCGCACGAAACGCCGAACGACACGTCTCCGCTCGGCGCGTCCCGGCGCGGCCACGTATGATTGGCCGGTCTGCTTAATATGGCCTGGTCCCGTTTCGGGACCGGTCCGGCAGGCCGGCCAATACTTTTTGCACATCCGTCCGTAATCGTCCATGTCCGCTGCCGCCACGTGGTCGACACGGGTGTGCGCCACGCAATCCAGGTCTCAGGGAGTTCAATGAACGCCGTCCAGAGGTTCATCAGGAGCAAAGTGCTGCTGTTGACCGCGGCCATCCTGATCGCAGCCATGTGCTTGTCGGTCCTCGTCCAAAGCCAGTCACAGGCTGCACTCAACAGGACCGTGGATGAGAATTCACGCGGCCTGTACGACGTGCTGGTCCAGGCCAAGGCTCCTGCCGGAGCCCTGCTCCAGCCCGAGATCGCCAACGGCACCGGCGGCATCAGCTTCGAGCAGCTGGATTCGATCCGGAAGCTCTCCGGAACGTCGGTGGCTGCCCCCATCAGCCTCGTGTCCCGCGTGACGCAGAACCTCGAAGCGCCCCGGCTGGACGCCATGGACTACCTCGGCTACAACGCCGGCCTCGCCGGAACGGCAACGGCTGACCAGGCCGCTGGAGCCACGTCCCCGGACCAGTGGCCCGCCGCCGAATCCGTGCTGGGCGACAAAGCCAAGAAGTACCGCCTGACCGCCAGCGCAGTCAGCTCGGACGGCGTTTCCGAACAGACACTGTTCAAGTCCACCGCCGAGGGAACCCTGGGCAAGGCCAAGCTCGTCGAGGAAAAGGCCGCTGGAGGCAGCAGCATCCGCATCGCTGCGCCAGCGGGCGAAACCGGCATCAAGTTCCCGTCTCCGGCCGGCGGTTCCGAGCACAACCTGTTCAACCTTTCCGTCTCCCTGCCGCTCGCGCCCGAGGTGACGGAATCCGTGGTGGCCGTTGACCCCGCATCGGAGCGCGACCTCCTCGGCACTGCCGGGGACTTCCTGGCCCCGCTCGAAAAAGCGCCGCCTGCCGACGCACGCAACGCCGGCGCCGTCGGCCGGTACCTCGAAGGCCTTTTCACCAATGGCATCGGCCTCGATGAACTCAAGGACGGGCCTGACTTCCTCGGCGTGAAGCTCAAGTACTGGGCACCGCTGATGACCCAGTACCAGCAGGCCAAGCGCACCGGCCAGCTGACGACCGATTCCCAGGCCATCCCCCTCGTGGTCCGCTCCGGCACCTCCCTTGACCTGAAGTACAACGTCAAGATCGAAGAGATCGACGACTCCGGCAAGGTCATCAACGAGGTGGGCACCGCCACCCGCTCGCTCGACAAGGACTACCTTCCCTTCGTCTCGAAGGACCCCTTCGCGCTGTCCTGGCCCGGCTCGACCGACCACACGTCGCTGCTGGGCGCCAACGGAAACTTCAACCAGGGCCTCTACACGCCCGCAAAATGGAGCACCGACTTCGCGGCAGCTCCCAAGTACACCGACGCCGGCACAGCGGCCAACGGTGCCGTGGACAAGAACGCCGTCCCCGGTGAATGGGTAACCGTCAACCGCCTGCCCGAAAAGAGCGCCAACGGCGCCCCGGTGGACCAGACCCAGCGCGAGCCCGTGGACGAGCGCTCCTACCGGGACAACCTGTCCACCGGACAGAAGCAGGCCTCCCCGCTGGCCATGGTGTACGGCACCTTCGACCCCGCCGCAGTGGCCGAGGCATCCGGCGACGTCAACAAGCTGCCCCTGGGCGGCTACGACCCCACGCCGTTCACGATGGTCAAGGACGCCGAAGGCAAGGATGTTCCGGCCACGGAGCTTCAGCCGTCCCTCAGCGCCACCGGACTGGCCAGCCAGTCCGCGGGCGCCATCACGGACTACTACGGCCTGGCCGCGGCCCGCGGCTACACCAACAACGCCAACGTCATCGACGCCATCCGGGTCCGCGCCAAGGCGCCGGGCAGCTGGAAGGAAGCACAGCCCGACGTCGAAA
This sequence comes from Pseudarthrobacter equi, assembly GCF_900105535.1. Lineage (NCBI taxonomy): Bacteria > Bacillati > Actinomycetota > Actinomycetes > Micrococcales > Micrococcaceae > Pseudarthrobacter > Pseudarthrobacter equi. The sequence goes on along the minus strand of NZ_LT629779.1, from coordinate 2,918,072 downwards.
AGCTCGCCGCGGAGATCCGCGACATGGGACTGGAAGCCACCATCGTGGCAGGTTCAGCCCGTGAAGACGCCAGCATCTTTGTACCCGGCTACTCCAAGGACGACGCCGGCAAGGAATCGCCGCTGGGCACCGTGCAGCAGTCCTGGGTCCGGCAGAACGCCGCCGACGCCGTCACCGGTTCGCTGTCCGGAACCAACGTCACCCTGCTCTTCCTGACCCTCTGCGGTGCCGCCCTGCTCACCGGGGCATCGACCGTCAGCTACATCCGTAAACGTCGCAGCGAGGCAGGGACCCTGCGCGCCATGGGCTGGACCCAGCGGCGGATCCGCAGCTGGGTACTCGAGGAATTCGGCGTCGGCGCGGTCCTGCTGGCCGTGGCAGGCATCGTCTTGAGCCTCATCAGCTGGAGCCTGTCCACCGCGCTGGTGTGCGCCGCAGTCCTGGTGCTCTACGCCGCCGCGGCACTGTTTGCCGCACAGCAGCTCAGGCACCGCGACGTCATCGACCAGGAACCGCAGCACGACGAACGGCTGATCCCGGTGGACTCGCCGCTGACCTTCGCCAACCGCCAGCTGGGCACCAATAAGTTCAACACCCTGTCCCTGGCCGTGGCAGTGGGTGTCTTCGGCGCCGCCGTGGGCGGACTGATTGCACTGCTCATCGACATTCCCCGCGCTGCCGGCGCCAGCGCGCTGAGCGGGCTTGCCGCAGCCAGCGTGGCGCTGCCCAGCATCCTGCTGGCCATCGCCGGCGTGGCAGTGGGCCTCATCCTCACCCTGGTCACCGGCAGGTTCGAACTGAACGCCAAGCGCCAGTACCTGGGCATCCTCGAGGCCATGGGCTGGAACCCCGACATGCTGCGTCAGGTCCGCCTGTTCGAAAACGCGCTGGTGGGAACCGTCGCCCTGCCCCTGGGCGTGCTGGGCGCCCTCGGCATCGGCCTCCTCCTGGCCCCCTACGCCGCGCTGTGGGCAGGCGTTGCCGGCCTCGTGGCAGTACTTTGCTGGATTCCAATTGCAACGAAAGTGGTCCAATGACAAACCCGACGAATGTCCAGCGGAGCCGCAGGGGCGGCTCCGGCGAGGTTCCCCTGCAGACCCGCGCCAACACCATCGTCAAGGCGGCTGACCACGCCACCCCGCTGGAGCTGAGTGACATCACCATCCGCTATGGCGGCGGCAAGGGCGGAGCCGAAGCCGTCAGCGTCGTGGAGGGCTTCGACCTGACGCTGCACGCAGGCGAGATGCACTGCGTCGCCGGCCGAAGCGGCTCGGGCAAGACCAGCATCCTCACGGTCGGCGCGGGACTGACCCTGCCGACGTCGGGACGCGTCTTCTGGGAAGGCGATTCCCTTGAAAGCATGGGCGACGACGAAATTGCCGACCGCCGTCGCGCGCTGATCGGCTACGTGGACCAGGGCGGTGCCCTGATTGACGGCATGAGCGCCCTGGAAAACGTCCTCCTGCCCGCCGTCCCCGACGGCGAGGTGGACCAGCGCCGCGACATGGCCAAGGACCTCCTGGACCTGGTGGGCCTGGGCCGGCGCATGCGGCACCGGCCCGCGCAGCTTTCCGGCGGTGAGCGGCAGCGCGTCGCCATCGCCCGCGCCCTGATCCTGGGCACCCGCGTCCTGGTGGTGGATGAGCCCACCGCCAGCCTGGACCGCGCCTCCGCCAACCGCATCATCAGCATCCTCAAGGACACCACCTCAGACGGCATCGCCGTCCTGGTGGCGTCACACGACCACGAACTGGTCCGGCTGAGCGATAGCCTGACTGAACTGATCTAGCCCGTCCCTCCGCATCGAAGGTAACTGTCCGCACGTGACTGCTTCAGAGAAAACGCCGTTCTACATCACCACGGCCATCACCTACCCCAACGGCGTGCCGCACATCGGCCACGCCTACGAGTACATCGCCACCGACGCCATGGCGCGCTTCAAGCGGCTGGACGGCTACGACGTGATGTTCCTGACGGGCACGGACGAGCACGGGATGAAGATCGCCCAGACTGCCGAAAAGGAAGGCATCACTCCCAAGGAGCTGGTGGACCGGAACGCGGAAGTCTATAAGGCGGCGCACGAAGCCCTCGGCATCACGTACGACCGCTTCATCCGCACCACGGACGAGGACCACTACGCAGCGTCTCAGGCCATCTGGAAAAAGATGGAAGCCAACGGCGACATTTACCTCGACAAGTACGAGGGCTGGTACTCCGTCCGTGACGAAGCGTTTTACGGCGAGGATGAGACAGTCGTGAAGGACGACGGCGTGCGCTACTCGAAAGAGACGGACACCGAGGTGACGTGGACGGCCGAGGAGAGCTACTTCTTCCGGCTGTCGGCGTACCAGGACAAGCTGCTGGCCCTCTACGAAGCGCAGCCGGAGTTCGGTGCCCCGCAGTCCCGGTTCAACGAAGTGATCAGCTTCGTCAAGCGCGGCCTTGAGGACCTGTCCATCAGCCGCACCACCTTCGACTGGGGCGTCCCGGTGCCGGGCAACAGCAACCACGTCATGTACGTGTGGGTGGATGCGCTGACCAACTACCTCACCGGTGTGGGCTACCCGGACGTGGACTCGGAGAAGTTCCGCCGGTTCTGGCCGGCCGATGTCCATGTGATCGGCAAGGACATCTCCCGGTTCCACGCCATCTACTGGCCCGCGTTCCTCCTTAGTGCCGGCCTGGAACTGCCCAAGCGCGTCATGATCCACGGCTTCCTGCACAACAACGGCGTCAAAATGTCCAAGTCGCTGGGCAACGTGGTGGCACCGGCCGATTTCGTGGAGCAGTACGGCCTGGACCAGGTGCGGTTCTTCTTCCTCCGCGAGGTGCCGTTCGGAGCTGACGGCAGCTACAACCATGAGGCCATCGTGGGCCGGATGAACTCGGACCTGGCGAACAACTTCGGCAACCTGGCGCAACGTTCCCTGTCCATGGTGGCCAAGAACTGCGGGGGAGCCGTTCCCACCCCGGGCGCTTTCGCGGATGCTGACACCGCCATCCTGGAACAGGCCGGTGCCTTGCTGGACACAGCGCGTGCGGCCTTCGACAAGCAGGAGTTCAGCCGCGCCCTCGAGGCCATTTGGGCGGTCCTTGGCGACACGAACGCCTACTTCGCCGAACAGGCGCCCTGGGTGTTGCGGAAGACCGACGTCGAACGCATGAACACCGTCCTCTACGTCACCCTGGAGGTGCTGCGCATCGTGGCAATCCTCGCCCAGCCGGTGATGCCGGGTTCGACGGCGCGGCTGCTTGACGCCCTCGGCCAGCCGGAAGGGGACGCACGCCAGTTCGCAGCAGTCCCCACGCGCATCGCCGCCGGGACGCCGCTGCCTGCGCCGGCGCCGGTGTTCCCCAAGTACGAGGAACCGGCAGAGGCCTAGCCGGTTCACGAAAGGGCAGGAGCCGCGGGATTTCCGCGGCTCCTGCCCTTTTTAGTGGTGCCTCCGGCGGATCTACGTGGTGGCGAGCCCCTGCACCGGTGACAGCAGGGACGCCCGCCTGGCGGGAAGGACCGATGCCAGCAGCCCGGCGGCGATTGCCACGGCCAGCACTCCCGCCAGCTGCAGCCAAGGAACCACCGGCGTGACCGCGGCCAGGCTGCCGAGCGCCGAACGGGCGCCCAGCCATCCGTACACCGTTCCCAGGGCTGAGCCGAGCAGCGCCGCGACGGCGGCAACCAGGACGGCTTCCAGGGCAAGCATTCCGCGTAGCTGGCCTCGGGTCAGGCCCAGCGCCCGCAGCAGGGAGTTCTCACGCGTCCGCTCCAGCACGGACAGGGACAGGGTGTTGGCCACGCCGATCAGCGCGATCAGCACCGCGACCCCCAAGAGGCCTGTGACCACCAGGAGCAGCACGTCGATGACCTCGTTGAAGGTGACACGCTCAATAGCCGCACCGCTGACAGCGCTCCCGCCAACGCCGAGGGCGTGGGCCACGGCGGACTGGATGTCCTTGATGCGGTCCCCGGACAGCTGCCCGCCGCCGGGGGCGTCTGCAAGGCGCACCCACACGGTGCTGCCCGCCGTGGCATCGCCCAGCAGGCCGGACTGCTGCGCGGTCTCCGCGGAGACGAGCGCCGGAATGTTGCGGGTCCGCAGGACCTCTGCCTCCAGGGTGGCCGTGCCGGATGCGCCGTTGACGTCGACGCGCCCCGCTTGGGCGCCCTCGGGCAGGTAGATCTTCCCGGGCTCCAGGACGAGTGTGGTGTCGCGGAGCAGCCGTCCGGCCTCCGCTGCGCCGACCGCGTAGACGGGGTTTTCCGCGCCCTGCTGCTCGAAACGCCCCGCCGCGGGCAGCAGCGCGGCAGCCGCAACGCCATCGATCCGCGCCACGGCGTCTTGCTGGGCCGCGGTCAGGTGCTCAGCGGTGACGGCCATGTCCACCGGGTAGGTCTCGGCGAGGGCGTCATCGAATGCCTGGCGTGCGGTGGCCGCCCCGGTCATCATCAGGGCCACCAGCGTGACCCCGATGAGCAGGGCGGCAGCCGTCACTGATGTCCTCCCAGGGTTGCGGACGGCGTTGAGCGCAGCCAGTTTGCCGGGGACGCCGGCGGGAGCGGCCAGCCGTCCCGCCAGGCCTACCAGCCGGGGCACGAACAGCGTGGCGCAGAGCAACACCCCGATGAAGGACAGCACGCCGCCGGCGAACGCCACTACCAGCATCACGCTGGCCGCGCCGAAGGCGAGCAGCGGAACTCCCAGGGCGAGGGCGGCAAGGCCCATGACCAGCCGTACCCGGCCGCGCCGGTTCCCGATGCCGGCATCGTCGGCGGGGCGCAGGGCAGCGAGCGGCGCTACGGCGGTCGCCGCCCTGGCAGGGACCATGGCGGCGGCCACGGTCAGGACCGTACCCACGGCGAGGCCCGCCACGATGGACGACGGCGGCACCGCCATGGTGGCAAAGGCCATGTCCGGCTGCGTCCCGGCCCAGCCAATCAGGGCTGCCATCAGGCCGACGGCGGCGAGCACCCCCGCCACGGAAGACACCAGGCCCACCACGAGGGCTTCGGCCAGGACGGAATTGCGCACCTGCGCCCGGGCGGCGCCCAGGCACCGGAGCAGCGCGAGTTCCCGGGTGCGCTGGGCCACCAGCACTGCGAATGTGTTGGAAACCACCAGGCCGGAAACCAGCAGGGCGATTCCGGCGAAAGCCAGCAGGACCACCGTCAGTTCGTCCTGGCCGCCGGTCATCAGGGCCACCTGGGCCGTGACCTGCTCGTCCGCGGTCTTGACCTGCGCGGGGGTTCCGGTGCCGGCAATCGCTGCCAGGGCGCCCGCCCTGGCCGCGGCAACGTCGGTGCCCGGCGCCAGCGCAAGCTGGATGCTGGCATAGCCGTCCGCAGCGCCCGGGCCGGCACCGGGGGCCTGGCCGTCCGCCGCCAGCGCACTGACCGCAGGAGTTCCGGCCAGCAGTTGCGGGAGGGCGGAGGCGAAAGGATCATGGCTGGCGCGGAGGATCCCGGTGACGGTCATCGCCGTGGTGGTGGCGCCGTCCGGAGCCCTGAGCTCCAGGGCGTCGCCGACATGCAGCCCGTAGCGCCCGGCAGTGTCGCTGTCCACGGCGACGCCGTCGGCACGCACCGGCAGGGCGCCATCGGTAACGGCCGCTGTTTCCAGGGCATCGGGCGCCAGGTTGCGGGCCTGCGCGAACACTTCCTGGCCGCCTGCCGTGAATTCCGCATACGCCTGAAGGCGACCGTAGGCTTCGCTGACGCCAGGTACCCCTCGGGCCGCTGCCAGGGCCGCACCGTTGAAAGTACCCCTGTCCGGTGTGGCGATGAGTTCCGCCCTGCTGTACGCCTCGCCAAGGCTGGCGCCCAGCGACGCCCTGGTGCTGGCACCCACCATCAGTGTGGTGGACAGGAATGCCACCGACAGCATGACGGCCAGGCCGACGGCTATAAACCGCCGGCTGTGGGACTGGAATTGCGAGAGGGCGACGCGCAGCACGCTCAGCCTCCCAGCTTGCCGAGGGCGGCAAGGACGGATGCGGCGGTGGGTTCGGCGATCTCGCCCACCAGGTTGCCGTCACTCATCAGGACCACCCGGTCGGCGTAGCTGGCTGCCACGGGATCGTGCGTGACCATGATGATGGTCTGGCCCATTTCGCGGCTGCTCCGGCGCAGCAGTGACAGGACTTCGCCGCCGGCTGTCGAATCAAGGTTACCGGTGGGTTCGTCTCCGAAGACCACGTCGGGCCGGGTCAGCAGGGCCCGGGCCACGGCAACCCGCTGCTGCTGGCCGCCGGAGAGTTCATGCGGCCGGTGCCGGAGCCTGTCCTTGAGGCCCAGTGTGGACACCACGGTGTCGAACCAGGCGGTGTCCGTGGCTTTGTTGGCCAGCGCCAGCGGGAGGGTGATGTTCTGTTCGGCCGTCAGGGTCGGCACCAGGTTGAACGCCTGGAAGACAAACCCGATCCGGTCGCGGCGCAGTGCGGTGAGCTGCTTGTCGTTCAGGGCCGTGATGTCCGTCCCGCCCACCAGGATCTGCCCGGAGTCCGCGGTGTCCAGGCCGGCGAGGCAGTGCATCAGGGTCGACTTGCCCGAGCCGGACGGTCCCATGATTGCCGTGAAGCGGCCGGCGTCGAAGGTGACGCTGACCTCGCGCAGGGCACTGACGCGGGTGGCGCCGCGGCCGTAGTTCTTGGTGAGGGACAGTGCCTGGACAGCGGGGGAGGAAGTGGCGTTATCCCTGTTCAAACCAGGGTGGTCATGCACGGAAGTTGTCATGGTTCCACGCTATGGGCCGGCACCCGGCCGGGGGATCGGCCTGGGGTCTGGTCCTGCCGGGGACGGGATCATACCGTGGTCTGAGCCCGCGCCCATACGCTGTCAGCCTCCGGGAGTGACCACTCCGGTCTCGTACGCGATCACCACGACCTGGACCCGGTCGCGGGCTCCCAGCTTGGCCAGGATATGCCCCACATGGGTTTTGACCGTGGCCTCGGACACAAACAGGCCTGCCGCGATCTCGGGATTGGACTGTCCCTGCGCAATGAGCTGGAACACCTCGCGCTCGCGGGCGGTGAGCCGCTGGACGGCCGCATGGTGTTCCGGCCGTTCGCTGCCTTGGGTGCGCAGCAGCGGGGCAACATGGTCCAGGAGCCGCCGGGTGGTTGACGGAGCGATGACAGCGTCTCCGCGGTGTACGGTCCGGATGGCCTCCAGCAGTTCCTCGGGAGGAGCGTCCTTGAGCAGGAACCCGCTGGCGCCGGCCTGGATGGCGGCCAGCGCGTACTCGTCCAGGTCGAAGGTTGTCAGCACCACCACCCGGAGCTCTGTCCTGGCCGAGCCGGCCGGGGCGGCAAGCGCGCTTTCCATCAGCCGGCGGGTGGCTTCAATTCCGTCCATGCCCGGCATCCGGACGTCCATCAGGACGACGTCGGCCGCCACCGCGCCGAGCGCCTGCAGCGCCTCAAGGCCATTGCCCGCTTCGACCACCACGTCGAGGTCGGGCTGGGAGTTGATCAGCATGCCAAATCCCGACCTGACCAGCTGCTGGTCATCGACCAGGGCAACCCTGATCCTGTCCGCAGGCGCGTGTTCTTCCAGGAGTGTCATTGCTCAGGCCTCTGTGTACGGGAGGAAAGCCGAGACCAGGAAGCCCCCGCCCGCGGCCGGTCCGGCCGCCAACGAACCATCGTAGAGGTTGATTCGCTCCCGCATTCCGCGCAGGCCGTTGCCGCCGTATTCCGCAGCGTCGCCGGCGTGGTCCGCGGAGGCGCCCCGGCCGTCGTCGTACACCTCTATCTGCAGGCCCCGCTGCTGCCAACGGATGGCGGCACTGGCGGTGGCCCGGGGCCCTGCGTGCTTAAGGACGTTGGTGAGCGCCTCCTGGAGCACCCGGTAGGCGGTGAGTTCGGCACCGGGCGGAAGAACCCGGCGCGGGGAGCCTTGCTGTTCAAAGGCCAGGGGAAGGCCTGCCGCCCGGAAGCCGAGGAACAGCTCGTCCACGTCTGACAACCCGGGCAGCGGACGGGTGGCGGCCTCATCGCCGTGCCGCAGCACGCCCAGCAGGCGCCGCATTTCCGCCAGTGAGGTCCGGGCTGTGGCGGCGACAGTGGCCAAAGTCTCGGTGGCAACCGAAGGGTTGGCCGCGGCGGCATACCTGGCGCCGTCAGACTGGGTGATGATCACCGAGAGGGAATGGGCCACAATGTCGTGCATTTCCCGGGCGATGTGGGCGCGTTCATCGGCGGCGGCGAGTGACCGTTCCTGCTGTTGTTCGATCTCGAGCCTGCGGGCACGGTCTGACAGGGTCTGGAGCTGCTGGCGCCGCACCCGGGTCAGGTCGCCCAGGGTCCAGCTGAACAGGACCAGCATCCAGATCAGCACCGTATACACCGCGCTGATGGTCAGGCCAAGGACTCCGGTTTCGGCGGTGCTGCTGAGGTTGCGGCTGGTCAGGAGCACCCCGCCGAGCAGGCCCAGGCCAAGCACGGAGCGGCTGGCCCAGACGGGACCGTAGGCGGCAACGGCGTAGATGATCAGCGGAACGGCCACCAGGCCCGCCAGCGGCTCAAGCCCGGCGGCCCACAGCGCAAGGCAAGCGAGCACGATGGCTGCTGCGGCGCGGACCGGGCTGGTCCGCCGCCAGGCCAGCGGAACCACCAGCGCGCTGGACAGGAGAAAGTGGCCTGGCCTGTCGGCGAGGAGATAGACCGGGCCGCAGAACACCAGGACCGCAAACATGAGGGCCAGGTCCACCCGGAAGGTGTTGACCCGGAGCCATTGATAGATCTTGTGCCGTCGTTCCACCCGGGAACTCTATGCGGTTGGGGCCTGACGACGCCTCATACCGGAGGCTGATCTCGCTTCCGGAGGGTCCGCCCGGGAGGCACAAGGCACGGTCGTGTCTGAATAGTGAGACATGTTGACCAGCATATGGATGTTTTGGCTACCCTGAAAATATGAGCACATCCTCCATTGACCTTGCAGTAATTCCCGGCGACGGCATCGGCCCTGAAGTCATTGCCGAGGCAGTCAAAGTGCTGGAAAAGGCTGTGGCCGCGGAGGGAGTGGAGCTCAAGCAGACCCACTACAAGCTTGGTGCCGAGCACTGGCTGGCCACCGGCGAGACCTTGCCGGACGAGGTCCTCGCGGACCTGCGGACCCGCGATGCCATCCTGTTCGGCGCTGTCGGGGCAGCCCCCGGTGACACCCGCATCCCGTCCGGCATCATCGAGCGCGAGATGCTCCTGAAACTGCGGTTCAGCCTCGACCACTACGTCAACCTGCGCCCGTCACGGCTGTACGGCACAGTCGGCAGTCCCCTCGCCAACCCGGGCACCATTGATTTCATCGTGGTCCGCGAAGGAACCGAAGGACCCTACGTGGGCAACGGCGGCAGCCTGCGCGCCGGCACCCCGCACGAAGTGGCCACCGAGGTGTCCCTGAACACCGCCCACGGCGTGGAGCGCGTGGTCCGCGATGCCTTCCGCCGCGCCAGCGCCCGCGAACGCAAGCACGTCACCCTGGTCCACAAGCACAACGTCCTGGTTTTCGCCGGGCACCTCTGGAAGCGCACTGTCGAGGCCGTGGCCCAGGAGTTCCCGGAGGTCACCCACGACTACCTGCACGTGGACGCCGCCACCATTTTCATGGTTACCGATCCGTCCCGCTTCGACGTCATCGTCACCGACAACCTTTTCGGTGACATCCTCACGGACCTGGCTGCCGCCATCACCGGCGGCATCGGACTGGCCGCCAGCGGGAACATCAACATGGACCGCACGGCGCCCTCCATGTTCGAGCCCGTCCACGGTTCCGCGCCGGACATCGCCGGCCAGGGCAAGGCCGATCCGACGGCGGCCATCCTCTCCGCCGCGCTCCTGCTGGACCACCTTGGCTACGCCGAAGCGGCCCGAAAGATCGAAGCCGCGGTAGTGGCCGACGTCGAAAAGCGCGACGGCACCGCCCGCAGCACCACCGCCGTCGGCGACGCCATCGCCGCCGGACTCTGACCCGCGCCGGAGCCACCGGCATCGGGCGTAAGCTTGTCTCGAATTACCAAATGCCGCCACCTCCGTTCAGCGCTGAACCCCCGGCGGCCGATCGTGGAGGAACCATGACCCAGACTGCCCATGGCGTCGAATTCAGCCTGCAGCCTTCGGCGAACCCGAAGACCGCAGAACAGCGTGAAGCCATCCTGGCGAACCCGGGATTCGGCAACTACTTCACCGACCACACCGCCGTCGTCGACTACAGCGTGGACGCGGACGGCAACGGCGGCTGGCACGACCCCCGGGTCGAAGCCTACGGACCCATCGTCCTGGATCCTTCTGCAGCCGTCTTCCACTACGGCCAGGAGATCTTCGAAGGGCTGAAGGCCTACCGCCACGCCGACGGTTCCGTCTGGACGTTCCGTCCGGAGGCCAACGCGGCCCGGCTGAACAAGTCCGCACGCCGGCTTGCCCTGCCCGAGCTGCCCGTGGAGTACTTCCTCGGCGCCATCCGCGAGCTTGTGGCCGCGGACAAGGACTGGGTTCCGAACGGCGACGGTGAGGCCCTTTACCTGCGGCCGTTCATGATCGCCACCGAGGCGTTCCTCGGTGTCCGCGCCGCTCGGGAGGTTTCCTTCCGGGTCATCGCTTCGCCTGCCGGCAACTACTTCGGCGGCGAGCTCAAGCCGGTTTCCATCTGGATCTCGCGCGAGTACGCCCGTGCAGGGCGCGGCGGAACGGGCGATGCCAAGTGCGGCGGCAACTACGCCGCGTCCCTGATCGCCCAGCAGGAAGCTGAAGCCAACGGCTGCAAGCAGGTCCTTTTCCTCGACCACTTCAACGACGACGCCGTGGAAGAGCTCGGGGGCATGAACGTCTTCTTCGTCATGAAGGACGGCTCCCTGGTCACGCCCGCCCTTACCGGCACCATCCTCGAAGGCGTCACCCGGATGTCCGTCATGCAGGTGGCCAAGGACATGGGCCGGGAGGTCACCGAGCGCAAGATCACCCTCGATGAATGGCGCGACGGCGTTGCCTCCGGCGAGATCACGGAGGTCTTTGCCTGCGGAACCGCGGCCGTCATCACCCCCATCGGTGTCCTCAAGGACGCCACGGAATTCATCGGCACGGAGGACGCCAAGGCCGGTGAAACTACCATGGCCATCCGCGAGCAGCTGCTGGGCATCCAGACCGGCACCGTTCCGGACACCCACGGCTGGCTGACCCGCCTCGCCTGAGCGGGCTGACGGTTTAGAAGCGCACGACGGCGCCTGCCGGACTCCGGTCCATGCAGGCGCCGTTTGCGTCTAAGCCCTTCGCCTGCCGGTCCGGGCCTTGTTCGCGGATCACAACCGTCGAGGCCGGGTTTCGCGAAGAAGCTTCGGAGCTTTGGAGCGGTGTGCGCGGGTCGGCATAATGCCTACGACGGCGGTCAGCGCCGGGCTGCCTTGCGGGCGGCGTTCTTCTGGGCTTTGCGGGAGACCGGCTTCAGGGCCTTCCGGGCCGCCTCTTCGGCCAGCGCGTGCTGGCGCCGGGCATCGATGATGTCGTTAAACAGGGACGAGGCAAACACGCCGCCGTCCTGCGCGTATACCTCATAGGGATAGCCTTCGAAGGCCGCGGGGGTGGCTCCGGCATTGAACGGTTCCCTGCCCGTGGCCTTGGCGGCCGCGTCACCCAGCGCCCAGGCGCGGGTCAGGTGCGTGGTGATGTTCTCATTGGCGAAAGCTGCGGCGTCACCCGACACAGCGGCACGCGCCAGCAGTTCCTCCAGTTCGCCGGCCAGGATACCGGCCGCCTGTGCGTCTGCTGCCTCCGACTCGGCGAGTTCCGCCCCGGCCGCGTCCACTGCTTCGCTCCAGTCGGCCGTCCCGCGGAACGTCTTCCAGGTGGGAAACCAGACCACGGTTCCTGCCGCATGGTTGTGGATGTGCAGGAGCCCGGTGCTCTTCTCCGTCGAGGAGTGGTCGTGGCCGTCCGCTTCTGCGTTGGCGATGAGTTCTGCAAGGCTGGGTGCGCTGGTCATGAATGTATCCGGCTTCCTGATGGTGGATGGGGCATCATTTGTGGTCAACCCTCCCGGGTGTTAGATCTATTCCGGCCCGTGATCCGGGGCCGGTGATCGGGAAACCCCGGTCCATCGGTGCAAGGATGGGGCAGTGACTCATGATCCCGCCGCCACCCTGCAGCGCAGTTCCGACCTGACCCGGTTCATCCTTGCGCCCAATCCCGGACCCATGAGCCTGGACGGGACCAACTCCTATGTCCTTGCCGGTCCCGGCAGCCCCACCGCGGTGGTGGTGGATCCCGGACCGGACGATGAAGTTCACCTCCTGGCTCTGGCGCGCGCGGCCGACGTTGAACTCGTCCTCATCACCCACCGCCACGCCGACCACACGGCGGGTTCGGCGCGGCTGCACGAGCTCACCGGCGCCCCTGTCCGCGCCGCGGATCCGGCCCACTGCCACGGTGGGGGAGTGCCGCTGCAGGACGGTGAGGTGGTCCGCGCCGCGGGGCTTGAGCTGACCATCCTGGCCACTCCGGGGCACACCTCCGACTCAGTCTGCTTCCACCTGCCCGGCGATGGGCCGGACGGGTCCGTCCTGACCGGGGACACCATCCTGGGCAGGGGAACCACCATGCTGGACTATCCCGACGGGACGCTGGGGGACTACCTGGCCACCCTGGACCGGCTTGAGGACATGGGGGCGGCCACCGTCCTGCCGGCCCACGGACCTGTCCTCCCCTCCCTGGCGGAGGTTGTCCGCGGCTACCGGACGCACCGCCACGAACGCCTGGCGCAGATCCGCGCAACCCTGGACCGGCTGGGCCGGGACGCGTCCGTTGGCCACGTGGCGGACGCCGTTTATTCCGACGTCGGACCTTCCGTCAGGCGCGCCGCCGAGATGTCAGTGGCCGCGCAGCTGCACTACCTGCGGGAGGGGCCCGGAAATGCGGGAGCCCACCCCGGAAACGGTAGGGTATGAACCATGCGTATTGCGAGGTTTGTCGTCGATTCCGATCCCCTGTACGGCGTTGTTGAAGGTGACGCCGGCAGCGAGGAAATTACTGTCATCCAGGGTGACCCGTTCTTCAATGGCGTGGAGCGCACGTCGGTCCGCCACAAGCTGGAGGACGTCCGGCTGCTGGCGCCGATTATCCCGCGCAGCAAGGTGATCGGCGTCGGCCGGAACTTCGTGGAGCACGCCCACGAGCTCGGCAACGACGTGCCCGCCCAGCCGCTGCTGTTCCTGAAGCCGAACACGGCCGTCGTCGGCCCGAACGATCCGGTCGTGCTGCCGGAGTTCTCCGAGGAGATCTCCTTTGAGGCAGAGCTGTGCGTCGTAATCGGCCGGATCTGCAAGGACGTCCCGGAGGACCGCGTCGACGACGTCATCTTCGGTTACACCTGCGGCAACGACCTCACGGCCCGCGACGTCCAGAAGACCGACCTGCAGTGGACCCGCGCCAAGGGGTTCGATACGTCCGCGCCGCTTGGCCCGTGGATCGAAACGGAGCTGGACACCGAGGACCTGCAGATCCAGGGCAGGCTCAACGGCGAAATGCGCCAGGACGGCAACACCAACCAGATGATCCGCGGCGTCCGGGAACTGGTCTCGATCGTCTCCCAGGCGTTCACCCTGCTGCCCGGTGACGTGATCATGACCGGCACTCCCGCCGGCGTCGGTCTGGTCACCGCCGGTGACCGGTATGAAGTGGAAATCGAAGGCATCGGCCGGCTGTCCAACCCGATCGTCCGCCGCTAACGGACAAGCCGCGGTGGCGGCAGGCGCCAGACGGTAAAGTTGAAGCCACTATGACTATCGCTTCTTCGTCGCCTGCCGCCTCCATCCCGTCTGTTACCCCGGAAACACCCGTACGGGTCCGTTTCTGCCCCTCACCCACCGGCACCCCGCACGTGGGCCTGATCCGTACCGCCCTGTTCAACTGGGCCTACGCACGGCACACCAAAGGCACCCTGGTGTTCCGCATCGAGGACACGGACGCGGCGCGGGACAGCGAGGAGAGCTACCACCAGCTGCTGGACGCGCTGAAGTGGCTCGGCATCGACTGGGACGAGGGCGTCGAGGTGGGCGGCCCGCACGAACCCTACCGGCAGTCCCAGCGCAGCGATATCTACCAGGACGTCATCAAGCGGCTGCATGAGGGCGGATTCATCTACGAGTCGTACTCCACGCCGGACGAGATTGAGGCCCGTCACCGCGCCGCCGGCCGTGACCCCAAGCTCGGCTACGACGGGTACGACCGGCACCTGACGGACGAGCAGCTGGCGCAGTACCGGGCCGAGGGCCGCCAGGCCGTCCTCCGCCTCCGGATGCCCGACGAGGACCTCACCTTTACCGACCTGGTCCGCGGCGAGATTACCTTCCGTGCCGGTTCGGTTCCCGACTTCGCAGTGGTGCGGGCCAACGGCCACCCGCTGTACACCCTGGTCAATCCGGTGGACGACGCGCTGATGGGCATCACCCACGTGCTCCGCGGCGAAGACCTGCTCAGCTCCACCCCTCGTCAGATTGCCCTTTACCGGGCGCTCCACGCAGTGGGTGTTGCTGAGTACATGCCGGAATTCGGCCACCTGCCCTACGTCATGGGCCAGGGGAACAAGAAGCTTTCCAAGCGCGATCCCGAGTCCAGCCTCTTCCTCCACCGCGAGAGGGGCTTCATCCCGGAGGGCCTGTTGAACTACCTGTCCCTGCTGGGCTGGTCACTCAGCGCCGACGAGGACATCTTCACCGTGGAGCAGCTGGTGGAGAACTTCGACATCCACGACGTCCTGGCCAACCCCGCGCGCTTCGACCTGAAGAAGGCCGAAGCCATCAACGGCACGCATGTGCGGATGCTCGCCCCGGAGGATTTCCGGAACCGGGTGGCGCACTACCTGCGGGAAGCCGGACTGGTGGGGGAGATCCTGACCGACCGCGAAGAAGAGATCGTCACCGAAGCCGCACCCCTGATCCAGGAGCGCATCACCCTGCTGGGCGAGGCACCGGAAATGATCGCCTTCCTGTTCAAGGCCGATGACGCCATTGACGTTGCCGACGACGCGCGCAAGGGCCTGCCGGAAAACCTGGCCGAAGTCCTGGACGCAGCGATCGGTGCCCTTGAGCCCATCGAGGAATGGAATCCGGAGGCCATCCAGGCTGCCCTCAAGCAGGCCCTCGTCGAGGACCTTGGACTGAAGCCGCGACTGGCCTTCGGACCGGTCCGCACCGCCGTGTCCGGCCGCCGTATCTCGCCGCCGCTGTTCGAGTCGATGGTGATCCTGGGCAAGGATGCCTCACTCCGCAGGCTTCAGGCTTTCCGCGGCTGATGGTTGTGGCCAGTTCCGCCGTCGGCGGCCTCCTGGAGGCCCAAGTGGGTACCGTCCGGGGTGTCCTGTTCGATATCGACGACACCCTCGTGGATCTCGAATACTCCATGACCACCGCCTTGCGGGAGGTCAGCGAGCATCTCCTGCCCGGCCTCGACCAGTCCGGGTGGGAGCGGTTCGGCCGCATCTTCACCCACGAGACCACGCACTATTACGACCAGTACCTTGCGGGCGAGCTGACGTTCAATGAGCAGCGCCTTCTGCGGGGCCGGGCTGCGCTGGGACACTTCGGCATCGAACTGGCCGACGGCGAGGAATCGCACCAGTGGCTGACCGCCTACATCCAGAAGCAGCCGTCCTACGTGAAGCCGTTCCCGGACGTCCTGCCGCTGCTCGATGTCCTGGACCGGGCAGGGATCCCGTACGGGGCCGTCAGCAACAACGTCCACGACTACCAACGGGCGAAACTGGATGGCGCCGGCCTGGAGCGGGTGGCGCACCTCGTGGGCACCGACACCTTGGGGGTGGCCAAGCCCAACCCGGCGATCTATCTCGAAGGTGTCCGGCTCCTGGGCACTGCACCCGCCGAAACGCTTTACGTGGGCGACAACAGGTTGCTCGATGCGGAGGGCTCGATGGCGGCCGGGCTGCAGGGCGTTTGGCTGAACCGGAACGCGGAAACCGCGGCGCATTTTTCAGGTGCCGCGATTTCCACGCTGGCGGAATTGCTCCCGCTCTTCCACTAGGGGGAGTGCCGGGTCAGTGCAGCCGGCCCGGCGTCGCCCAGTCCGCCACCGCTCAGTCCCTCATCGCTCAGTCCGCTCCCGTACGGGCAGCGCGGCGGCGCAGGACGAGGAAGGCGGCGACGCCGGCGGTCAGCAGCAGCCCGACGAGCAGAAGCGCCGTTGCAGGGCCGTTCAGCCACGACGACGGCGATACTGCCGTCACCTTCGCGTGCAGCTCTTCCGTGCCCGCGGCCAGCTGTGAGTTCCCGTTGGCCAGGGTGCCCGCGCCCTCCGCCAGCTTGCCCGAACCGTTGTCCAGCTTGCCGTTGCCCTCGGCGAGCTTTCCCGTGCCCTCAGCCAGTTGGCTGCTGCCTGCCTGGAGCTTGCCTGCGCCGGCGCTCAGCTGGACGGTGCCGTCGGAGAGGGCCTGCGCCCCTGCGAGGAGGCCGGGGTTCGACGGGTCGCCGTCGCCGTTAATCCCTGTCATGAGCTTGGCGGTGCCGTCATTGAGGGTGTTTGCGGCGTAAATCAGTCCCGGCCTCTCCGGGTCCCCGGGCACGCCGTCCATGCCGGTGCGGATCTTTGCCGTGCCGTCGGCCAGCAGGGATGTGCCCAAAACCACTCCCGGGTTGTGCGGGTCCGTCGAGTTGAGCCGCTGCGCCAGCGTGGCAAAGCCTGCCGTGAGCCTGCCCGCACCGGAATTCAGCTCGTCCGCTCCCGCAGTGAGGGTGCTGGTTCCGGCCTTGAGCCTGCCTGCGCCGTCGCTGAGGGCAACCGCCCCGGAGTCGAGCGTTCCGGCACCCGCATTGAGCTGGGCTGCCCCCGAGTAGGCCCTGCGGCCGCCCTCGGCAAGTTTGGCAATCTTGTCCTTGAGCAGGCCGATCGGCACCAGGCCCTGGGGGCCGTTCGCCGCAGACTCGAGCTGGTCAAGGCCCTGGCTGAGCGCAGCCAGCCCGTCTCCCTTGGCGGGGTCGTTGCCCGCGCCCGGGTATCCCTCAAGCCGATCTGTTCCTGCCTTGAGCTGGGCTGTGCCGTTACGCAGCGCCGCCGCACCGGCGTTGAGGGTGCCCGCACCGGTGTCCAACTGTCCTGCGCCCGCAGCGAGGCGGCCGGTTCCTGCCGCCAATTGCCCGGCGCCGTCGGCAAGGTTGTTCGGGGTGTTCCCGGCCGGCGAGGGGGTCAAAGCAGTGGAAAGCTCGATGGCACCCGCCTGAAGCTTCCTGGCGCCGTCATCGACCTGGTAGACACCCGGAACGAGCCTGTTGACCACGTCGTTCTGGAGCTTGGTGGTGCCTGAATGCAGTTTGTCCGCTCCGGGCGCGAGTTTGTCCCGGACTCCGGAGTAGATCTCGCCCGCCCCGGACTGGAGGGCCACGGCGCCGGTGTTCAGTGCCGTTATCCCGTCCTCGACCTTTGCTGAGCCGTCCCTGACCTGGACGGCGCCCGAGTTGGCTGCTCCCGCCCCGGTGGCGAGCTGGCCTGAGCCGTCCCTGAGTTGGGCCGCACCGGCCGCTGCCTTGGCGGCGCCATCACTGAGCCGGGCGGCGCCGCCGGATATCTGGCCGGTCAGGTAGGTGTAAAAAGCAAGGAGTAGAACAAGCAACAGGGATAAAGCGAAGATTGCGATGGATTGGGACCGGCTCTTGCGGCCGTCTGCCGCAATGGCTGCTGTACGGGTTGTCAACGCTGACTTCCTAACCCGCCACCGGACGACGCTGCCCGGCGGCGAAGACCATGGTGGTTGGAACGGTTCCAGTTCTATGGAGGTGCCCGGTTGGCAGGGCATGCATCTAGTTACCGATGAGTAACTTACTCGACAGTAACTTTAAATTTAGCCCGTGGGCAAGGGGTCAATTCCGGGGCGGTGCCGGGCGCGGTCAAAGGTCCCGTCGTCTCGATTTGTGCGAGCCGAAAGTCTCGGGTAGAGTATTTTCTCGTGCTGAGGCGCACGGAGCAGGGCGAAGGCCCTGGAGGCCGGGCCCGAAAGTTCCATTGGGATATGGTGTAATTGGCAACACTACGGTTTCTGGTACCGTCATTCTAGGTTCGAGTCCTGGTATCCCAGCTCTGGTTTGAATATGGTTTACATCTTCACATCAGGCAGTTTCAGCCGGTTCGCCGATTTGAAACTAAAGCAAAGTGTATGAAACAATCACTGAGCTTGAACGGCGGAAACGCCAAAAAAGTTACTTGGCCCCATCGTATAGCGGCCTAGTACGCTGCCCTCTCACGGCGGTAACGCGGGTTCGAATCCCGCTGGGGTCACCACTGAAATGGTCCCGGGCAATAAGCCCGGGGCCATTTCTTTCGTTTAAGCTGCGCTAAAGCTGCGACTTCCTCCCGGCATTCGGCGCTAACGTGGCCCCACTACGTGGTGGGGGAGAACTATGCTGGGAACGAGCTTTGCCGAGGGCAAGAATTCACTGAACGTAATTCGGCTGATTCTTGCCGCTGCCGTCATCCTGTCCCATTCCTGGTGGCTGGGCGGCTACGGACCGGAACCCCAGCCGGGCGGCCTCAAGCTCGGGAGTTGGGCGGTGCTCGGGTTCTTCGGCATTTCTGGCTATCTAATTACGCGAAGCCGGGTACGAGCGGCAAGGCCGATGGACTATGCCAGGGGGAGGCTTTTTCGCATCTTCCCAGGGCTTACTCTTTGCGTTGCAGTGGTGGCCTTTATTTTTGCTCCCTTGACTGCGGCCGCACGTGGCAACGTCTATTCGTTGCGCGACGGGCTGCTGTACTTCGTGACAAACCTCTCAGTTGGAACTCCTGGCATTGCACTGCCGGGCATACCCGGCTCGCTGGATGGGATGCGCGACCCCGGTTCCTGGAACGGCCCACTATGGACGCTCTTCTGGGAAGTTGTCTGCTACGCGCTGGTCGGAGTTGTCCTTGGGGTCCTGAATACCAACCTGGGGCGCATAGCCCTGCTGGTGCCCTTCGTGGCAGGGTCCGCCTTCGTATTCACCCTAGACGCGGGGTGGGGCCCGGTGCCTACGCCGCAGGACTGGCCGCTGGTCCCCATCCTGACGTTCCTGGCGGGCTCCCTGGTTTACCTGTTTCAGGACAAGCTGCCGGTCAATCGCGTATTGCTGGTTGGAGCCGCCGCCGGTGTGGTCGTGGCCGCTGGTTCGGGGTTCGCGGCGTCTTTGGTCCACATCCCACTCAGCGTCCTGCTCATTGCAGGCTCCCTTCACTTCCCCATGAGCAGCTTGGCCCCGCGGTCTGACCTGTCGTTCGGCATCTACATATACGGCTGGCCCGTTCAGCAGATGTTGGCCGCGGCGGAATTCGAGGCTCACGTCCCACCTGTGGTTTTCGCGATGGCATCCCTGGCAGTCGTTGCGCCCGTGGCTTGGCTCTCGTGGCGTTGGGTCGAGGGTCCCGCCCTGCGGTGGAGCCGTGCGCGTAATTGCCGACGACAAGTGTCACAGCTGGCATGATGTTGCTGTGAGCTCACCGAATGAGAACCGCCACGCGGACCGGCAGGAGCAGCGGAACACGGCAGCCGTGTCCCTGCTTGAACAGGTCCGCGGCACCCTTGCGGAGGTGGCCTTGCCCCTGGCCCTGCCCGGGGCGGAGCAGGGGCGGCGTGACGCCGCGGCCGGCGTGGCCCAGCTCGACGACTACATCCTTCCCCGCTACCGCAGCCTCGACGCCCCGCTGCTTGCCGTCGTCGGCGGGTCAACCGGCGCCGGAAAGTCAACCCTGGTGAATGCGCTGGCTGGCCATCCCGTCACCCGCTCCGGTGCCATCCGCCCCACCACGCGCCAGCCGATCCTCCTGCACCATCCTGCCGAAGCCGCCTGGTTCGAGGGCAGCCGGGTCCTGCCGGGCCTTGGCCGGATCCGTGGTGCCCTGTCCGCCGGACCTGTCCCTGCAGCCCAGACGGTGACGGGACCGGACGCTGCTGCCGTCTCCTCGCTGGTCCTGCTCGCCGATGACGCCGTTCCGGCGGGCATTGCGCTCCTCGACGCCCCCGACGTCGATTCCATCTCCGATGACAACCGGAAGCTCGCCGGACAGCTGCTCGCAGCCGCGGACCTGTGGATCTTCGTCACCACCGCCAACAGGTACGCCGACGCCGTCCCCTGGCGGCTGCTCCTGGATGCGGCCGCGAGGGACATCATGGTGGCGGTGGTCCTGGACAGGGTCCCGCCGGGCGCGGAAGAAGAAGTCAGTGAGGACCTGCGGCGCCTCCTCGACGGCGAGGGCCTGGCCGGTGCCCAGCTGTTTGTCATCCCCGAGTCCACGCTGGATCCCCTGGGCATGCTGCCCGCCGGCGCTGTCCTCCCGCTGCGAAACTGGCTCACCGGCCTCGCCGCCGACGCCTCCGGCCGGGCTGACGTCGCCCGCCGCACCCTCAACGGTGCGGTCCGGGCACTGGCCGGCCGTGTTGCAGCGATCTCCGCATCCGCCGCAGAGCAGCAGCGCGCGGCCGCTGCGCTGGAGGCCGGCGTCGGTGCCGCGTACCGGGACGCGGGCAGCAGGATCCTCGACGCCACGCGCGACGGCGCACTTCTCCGCGGGGAAGTGTTGGCCCGCTGGCAGGACTTTGTGGGCACCGGTGAGTTCTTCCGGACCGTCGAGCAGAACGTGGGCCGCTTCCGCGACCGGTTGGGTGCCTTCTTCCGGGGTGAACCGCCGCCGGCCATCAAGGTCGAAGCAGCCATCGAAACGGGCCTGCAGGCCGTCATTGTCGATGAGGCAGCAAACGCCGCCGAGGAAACCGACCACCGCTGGCGGTCCGACCCGGCCGGCCGGCAACTGCTGGGCACAGACGACCTTTCGGGGACGGGTCCCGGTTTCGCGGACCGGGCAGCACAGGAGATCCGCGCCTGGCAGGAGGCGCTGATGGAACTTATCCGCACGGAGGGCCAGGGAAAACGGACCCAGGCCAGGTGGCTCTCCTTCGGCATCAACGGGCTGGGTGCCGCACTGATGATCGTCGTCTTCTCGATGACAGCAGGCCTGACAGGGCTGGAGGTCGGCGTGGCAGGGGGAACCGCCGTCGTAGGCCAGCGCCTGCTCGAGGCCGTGTTCGGTGAAGACGCTGTGCGCCGGATGGCGGAAAAGGCGCGCACGGACCTGGCTGCCCGCTGCCAGCGGCTGCTCGAGGAGGAACAGCAAAGGTTCCTGGTTCGGCTCCCGGCCGCAGACACGATGGCGGCCGGCGTACTCGACAGCCAGGCCGACGCTCTGGCCCGCCTGGCGGGCACCGCGTGAGCCGGCACAGCGGCGCCCGGGACTCATCGCGGCTGGACCGGCGCCTGGAAGCACTGAACGATGCACGGCAGCTGGCCGGTGGTGTCCTTCCGGACGCGCAGCTCGAGGAGGTCTTCCAGATCCTGGAGCGCGCCGGATCGCGCCGCTCCCTGTCAGCGGAACACACCGTGGTGGGGTTCTTCGGTGCCACCGGCAGCGGAAAGTCCTCGCTGTTCAATGCCGTGAGCGGCGGTGACATCGCGACGACGGCGGCGCGCCGCCCCACAACATCGGAGCCGCTGGCGGGGGTCTGGGGAGTGGACGGCAGTGAACCGCTCCTGGACTGGCTCGATGTCCGCAACCGGCACTACGCAGCTCCCGTGGAAGGCTTTGCCGGTGAGGACACCGGCCTGATCCTGCTGGACCTGCCGGATTTCGATTCCACCCGCGCGGCCAACCGTGAAGTGGTGCAGCGCATGGTGGGACTGGTGGATGTCCTCGTCTGGGTGCTCGACCCGCAGAAGTACGCGGACGCGGCGGTCCACCAGGATTTCCTCGCCCCGCTGGCCTCGCACGGCGCCGTCACGCTGGTGGTCCTCAACCAGGTGGACAGGCTCCCCGCCCATGACGTGCCACCGGTGCTGGAATCCCTCCGCGGGATCCTTGCCGCTGAGGGCCTCGGGAAAGTAAAGGTCCTCGCCGCTTCCGCGCTGACAGGCCAGGGCGTGGACGGCGTGCGTGCTGCGATCAGGAACGTGGTGGTGCAGCGCAAGGCCCGCTCGCAGCGGCTGGAGGCGGACGTCGCGAAGGCTTCCAGGGAACTGCGGAACGCGTCAGGGGACGGTGAAGCCGCCGGCGTCCGGAACCAGGCGACGGCCAGGCTGGGTACGGAGCTGGCGGCGGCAGCCAACGTGCCGGTGGTTGTCAGTGCCGTGGCCCGTTCCTACCGCCTCGAATCCGTCCGGCGGACGGGCTGGCCCGCCACCCGATGGCTCTCGAGGTTCCGGCCCGACCCCTTGCGCAGGCTCAACCTCCGCAGGGACGCTCCGGCTGAACTCAACCGCACGTCGCTTCCGCCGGCCAGTGCCCCCGAGCGGGCCCGCACCGACTCCGCCGTGAGGGAGTTTGCCGACGCCGCCAGCGCCGGCGCGCCGGGCCCCTGGCGTGCCGCCATCCGCAGCGCGGCCCGGGAGGGCCGGGAGCGGCTTCCGGATGCCCTGGACCAGGCCATCGCCGGGACCGACCTCGGGGCCAACCGGAAATCCTGGTGGTGGGGCGTCTTCAACGTGGTCCAGTGGCTGGCGCTGCTTACCGTCCTGGGTGGCCTCGGCTGGCTGGGCGGCCTTGCGGTACTTCAGTACTTCCAGATGCCGGCGCCCGAGCCGCCACGGGTGGAAGGGTGGCCGGTGCCCACCCTGATGGCCGCCTTCGGAGTGGTGCTGGGGATTGTCCTGGCACTGGCCGGCCGCTTTATCGCCGCAGGAGCCGCCGCGGCACGGGCATCGAGGGCACGGAAACGGCTGGAAGCGGCCGTGTCCGGGGTTGCCCGGGATCTTGTGGTGGAGCCGGTTGAGGTTGAGGTCAGCAGGCTTGCGGCGTTTAACGCTGCACTGAAGGTGGCGGCGGGCTAGGGGAGGGGCTCATCCCTTGGTGCCGGCGGCTTCCAGGCCGGCAGCAGCGTCCCGCACCTTGATCATGGTGCGCAGGTTCCGGGTAGTGGTGGCCGCCTTGAACTTGGCCTTCGACGAAACCTTGCTGAACGGGCTGTCCAGGGTACCGCCGGCCGGTGCGAGCCAGGCGAGGGCTTCCGGGCCAAGCCGGTGCTGCTTGTGTACGTCCCCGAGGGCCTGGCCCGCAGCGTCCAGTTCGTCCAGGACTGCGTGGTCGGAGGACAGCGTGATGTACGAATGCGTGGACTTGTCGTCCTCCGGATACGGGCATGCTTCCACCAGTTCAGCCACCCTGCCGGCCGGCAGGACCACCACCCAGGCCTCGTAGCCGAAAGCGGCGCGAAGGGCCTTCTCGCACTCCCGCTTCACGCCGGCGGCGTCCAGTCCGCTGGCAAGGACCACGTTGCCACTGGCCAGCAGTGTCTTGGCGTCCGCGAAGCCGCTGCTGTTCAGCGCGTCCCGAAGGTCCGCCATTTTGATGTTGATGCCGCCCACGTTGATGCCGCGGAGAAATACTGCGTAGCTGCCCATGGGCCACAGCCTAACCGGCGGAGGGCGGGTTGGGTGCGGGTTTGGCCCGACGTCGGTCAGTCGTTGTTCTTGCGCAGCGCTTCGGTGAGGATGCGGCCGGCGTTGCAGACCACTTCAGCATGCAACCTGCCGGGCTGGCGGGTAAGCCGCTCAATGGGGCCGGAGATCGATACGGCCGCAATGACGCGGCCGGACGGTCCGCGCACCGGTGCCGAGACCGAGGCGACCCCCGGCTCGCGTTCGCCAAGGCTCTGGCCCCAGCCCCGCCGTCGTACGCCTGCCAGGACTGTCGGCGTGAAGCGCGCGGACTGCAGGCCCTCCAGCAGGCGGTCGTGGTCTTCCCAGGCAAGCAGGACTTGGGCTGCGGAACCGGCCTTCATGGACAGCTGGGTGCCGACCGGAATGGTGTCGCGCAGGCCGATGGGGCGCTCGGCTGATGCCACGCAGACCCGCCAGTCGCCCTGGCGGCGGAAGATCTGTGCGCTCTCGCCCGTGGCGTCGCGAAGCTGCATCAGGACGGGGCCGGCAGAAGCGATGAGGCGGTCCTCGCCGGCGGCCGATGCCAGTTCAACCAGCCGGCTGCCAAGCACGAACCTGCCTTGGATGTCGCGGCTTACCAGCCGGTGGTGGACCAGCGCGAGGGCGAGGCGGTGGACAGTGGGACGGGCCAGTCCGGTGGCCGCTACGAGCTGTGCCAGCGTGGTGGGGCCGGCTTCGAGCGCGTCAAGCACCTGTGCTGCTTTATCAATGACGCCGACTCCACTAGAATTGTCCATGTAATGATATTGCCGTCTCATTATCTGAGATGCAAATCTTTCGGCTGGCGCAGTGCGGAGCCGTCCTGCTTCAGTTGAAGCATTCAGCCAAACAGCAGTGAAGGGAGATGGCCATGGCAAAGACATTGGCCGAGAAAGTCTGGGACGCGCACGTGGTGCGCAAAGGCGACGGCGTAGGTGCCAACGCCCAGCCCGACCTTCTCTTCATCGACCTTCACCTGGTCCACGAGGTCACGTCCCCGCAGGCATTCGAGGGCCTGCGCCTGGCAGGCCGCCCGCTGCGCCGCCCGGACCTGACCATCGCCACGGAGGACCACAACACTCCCACGCTGGACATCGACAAGCCTATCGCCGACCTCACCAGCCGGACCCAGATCCAGACGCTGCGCAACAACTGCGCCGAGTTCGGCGTCCGCCTGCACAGCCTCGGTGACGCCGAACAGGGCATCGTCCACGTGGTGGGTCCGCAGCTGGGCCTCACCCAGCCAGGCATGACGGTGGTCTGCGGCGACTCGCACACCTCCACGCACGGCGCCTTCGGCGCGCTGGCCATGGGCATCGGCACGTCCGAGGTGGAGCACGTCATGGCTACCCAGACCCTGTCCCTGAAGCCGTTCAAGACCATGGCCATCAACGTTGAGGGCACGCTGCGCTCCGGCGTCACGGCCAAGGACATCATCCTGGCGGTCATCGCCAAGATCGGTACCGGCGGTGGCCAGGGCTACGTCCTGGAATACCGCGGATCGGCCATCCGTGCCCTGTCCATGGATGCCCGCATGACCATCTGCAACATGTCCATCGAAGCCGGCGCCCGCGCCGGCATGGTGGCGCCGGACGAGACCACCTACGCCTACATGCTGGGCCGCCCGCACGCTCCCGAAGGCGCTGACTGGGATGCCGCCGTCGAGTACTGGAACACGCTCAAGACCGACGACGACGCCACCTTCGACGTCGAAGTGGACCTGGACGCCGACACGCTGGAGCCATTCGTCACCTGGGGCACCAACCCCGGCCAGGGCGTGTCCCTGTCCCAGGCCGTTCCGTCCCCCGAGGACTTCGGCGACGAAAACGCCAAGGCCGCCGCCGAACGCGCCCTGCAGTACATGGGGCTGGAAGCCGGCACGCCGATGAAGGACATCCGGGTGGACACCGTGTTCCTCGGTTCCTGCACCAACTCCCGCATCGAGGATCTCCGTGCCGCCGCGGACATCATCCGCGGCCGCGAAAAGGACCCGAAGGTCCGCATGCTCGTGGTGCCGGGCTCTGCCCGCGTCCGCCTCGAAGCGGAGGCTGAAGGCCTGGACCGGGTGTTCAAGGACTTCGGTGCCGAATGGCGCTTCGCCGGCTGCTCCATGTGCCTGGGCATGAACCCTGACCAGCTGGAACCGGGGGAGCGCTGCGCCTCCACCTCGAACCGCAACTTCGAGGGCCGCCAGGGCAAGGGCGGCCGCACCCACCTGGTGTCCCCTGTGGTGGCAGCGGCCACGGCCGTCCGCGGCACGCTCAGCTCGCCGTCGGACCTTGATCCTGCCCCCGAATCCGCCGCCATCCGCACCGACGCAGCCTAGGACGCAACCATGGAAAAGTTCACCAAGCACACCGGCATCGGCGTCCCGCTGCGCCAGAGCAACGTCGACACGGACCAGATCATCCCCGCGGTGTACCTCAAGCGCATCACCCGCACCGGCTTCGAGGACGCCCTGTTCTCGGCCTGGCGCAAGGACTCCTCCTTCATCCTCAACCAGGAGCCCTTCAACGCCGGCTCCGTCCTGGTGGCCGGGCCCGACTTCGGCACCGGTTCCTCCCGCGAGCATGCGGTGTGGGCACTGAAGGACTACGGCTTCAAGGCGGTGCTCTCCTCCCGGTTCGCCGACATCTTCCGCGGCAACTCGGGCAAGCAGGGACTGCTTGCCGCCCAGGTGGCCCAGGACGACATCGAGTTGATCTGGAAGGAACTGGAAAACGCGCCGGGAACCCAGGTGACCGTTGACCTGGAGTCGAAGACTGTAGTGTGCGGCAACATCGTGGCCCCCTTCGAGATTGACGACTACACTCGCTGGCGCCTGCTCGAAGGCCTGGACGACATCGGACTCACCCTGCAGCATGAGGCCGAAATCACCGCCTACGAGGCCACCCGGCCCTCGTTCAAGCCCAAGACCCTGCCTGCCAAGGTTTCCTAGCGCCAGCGCCCTGCTCCTTGGCCCTGCGCGGGGCGCCGTACTTGGCCGCCACGCCCCGGCCAAGGAGCCTGCGTATTTCGGTTCGGTAACGCGACCTCCTATGCTTGGGTGGAGCCTTTGCAAGGATTTGGGGGCGAGTAATCGTGAGGAAACCGGTATATGAGTAGTGTTCTGACAATCCGCGGCGGAGTCCCGCTTACTGGCCGCGTCACCGTCCGGGGGGCCAAGAACCTTGTCCCCAAGGCAATGGTGGCGGCGTTGCTGGGCAACGAACCGTCGGTGTTGCGGAACGTTCCGGAGATCAAGGACGTGGAGGTTGTCACCTCCCTCCTGCAGCTCCACGGCGTGACGGTGGAGAAGGACCCGGTCAGCGGGGACCTTACCCTTGATCCGAAGGCAGCAAAGACGGCGTCCAGCACGGCCATCGATGCCCACGCCGGGGACTCCAGGATCCCCATCCTGCTGTGCGGCCCCTTGATCCACGCCATTGGCGAAGCTTTCATCCCGGATCTTGGCGGCTGCAAGATCGGCGACCGCCCCATCGACTACCACCTGGACGTGCTCCGCCAGTTCGGCGCCGTGGTGGAAAAGCGCCCGGGCGGGATCCATATTTCTGCCCCCAAGGGCCTGCACGGCGCCAAGATCTCCCTGCCGTACCCGTCCGTGGGCGCCACCGAGCAGGTCCTGCTCAGCGCCACCCGCGCCGAGGGCATCACCGAACTGAGCGGTGCCGCCACGGAGCCGGAGATCATCGACCTCATCGCCGTGCTGCAGAAGATGGGCGCGATCATCAGCGTCCAGACTGACCGCACCATCCGCATCGAGGGCGTCCGCGACCTCGGCGGCTACAACCACCGTGCCCTCTCCGACCGCAATGAGTCGGCGTCCTGGGCGTCCGCTGCCCTGGTCACGCGCGGCGACATCTTCGTCGAGGGTGCTTCCCAGCGCGACATGATGACCTTCCTGAACACCTACCGCAAGGTGGGCGGCGGTATGGACATCGGCGAGGACGGCATCCGGTTCTACCACCCCGGCGGGAAGCTCAACCCACTGGTGCTTGAGACCGACGTACACCCCGGATTCATGACCGACTGGCAGCAGCCGCTGGTGGTGGCGCTGACCCAGGCCGAGGGCGTCTCGATCGTCCACGAGACGGTCTACGAGAACCGCTTCGGCTTTACCGACGCACTCATCCGGATGGGCGCCAGCATCCAGGTGCACCGCGAATGCCTGGGCAGCGTTCCCTGCCGGTTCGGGCAGCGCAACTTCCTGCACTCGGCGGTCATCTCCGGGCCCACCCAGCTCAAGGGCACCGACATTGACGTGCCGGACCTGCGCGGCGGGTTCAGCCACCTCATTGCCGCACTGGCCGCCACCGGCGTCTCGCGGGTGACGGGCATCGACATCATCAACCGCGGCTACGAGCGCTTCACGGAGAAGCTGGCCGGGCTGGGTGCCGATTTCGACATCACTGCCGCGAAGTAGCGGGCTGCCGTGAAGGAATCTGCCAAGAGCAGGGCCACATTCGTGTTCATCGCCGGCATCGCCCGGCCGCTGTTGAACATCATGATGAGCAAGAAATGGGAAGGCATCGAAAAGCTTCCCGCCGGTGGATTCATCGCTGCGCCCAACCACTGCACGGAGATCGATCCGCTGGTGGTGGGGCACATGCTGTACAACCAGAAGCGGGCGCCGCATTTCCTCGCCAAGGCCGGCCTGTTCAAGGTTCCCGCGCTCGGCTGGCTCCTGCACGCCACCAAGCAGGTCCCGGTGGAACGTTCGACGGCGGGAGCGAACCGGTCGCTGCAGGTGGCCCAGGAGATCGTGGCGGAAGGCGGCGCCATCATCATCTACCCCGAAGGCACCCTCACCCGTGACCCGGACCTGTGGCCGATGAAGGGCCACACGGGAGCAGCCAGGCTCGCACTCGAAGGCGGCATCCCGGTTGTCCCGATCGCCCACTGGGGAGCGCACGAGGTGTTTCCGCGCTACGGCAAGAGGTTTCACATCTTCCCCCGCAAAACATCCAGGGTGGTCATCGGTGACCCGGTGGACCTGAGCGCCTTCGCCGGCCGGCCGTTGGACAAGGCAACGCTGACGGAAGCCACCGAAGCCATCATGGATTCCATCACCGGCCTCCTCGCCGGCCTGAGGGGTGAGGAACCGCCCGCCGAGCGCTGGGATCCGGCAAGGAAGCAGCAGTCCAAGCACGGTCGTTTCATGGAGCGCGGCGGCCAGCACCCCGGCAACGGGCCGGACGAGCAGTGACCCTGAACCTGGCGGGTTCAGCCCGCTCCGTCGCCGTTCTGGGCGCCGGTTCTTGGGGAACAACGTTCGCGAAGATCCTGGCCGACGCCGCCACGGCGGCCGGTACCCCTCGTGAGATCAGGCTGTGGGGCCGCCGGGGTGAGGTGGTTGAGCAGGTCAACAACAGCCACCGCAACCACCAGTACCTCAAGGACGTGCCGCTGCCGGGCAGCATCACGGCGTCCACCGACGTCGCGGACGTGCTCCGAGGGGCCGACCTTGTGGTCCTTGCCGTCCCCGCACAGTCGTTGCGTCCGCAGCTGCGGGAGTGGCGCCACCTCATCGCCCCCGATGCTGTGGTGGTCTCGCTCATGAAGGGCCTCGAGCTCGGCACCGACGCGCGCATGAGCCAGGTCATCAGCGAGGAGCTCGGCCTCGAGGCCGGCAGGATCGCCGTCGTTTCCGGTCCAAACCTGGCCATGGAAATTGCGCGGGAGGAGCCCACCGCCTCGGTGGTCGCCTGCGCCGATTCCGCAGTCGCCGGCTGGCTGGCGCGCAGCTGCACGGCCCCCTATTTCCGTCCCTACACCACATCTGATGTGGTGGGCGTGGAGATCGGCGGGATCGTCAAGAACGTCATTGCGCTGGCCGTCGGAATCTGCGAAGGCAAGGAGATGGGGGACAACACCAAGGCCTCCGTCATCACCCGCGGCCTGGCCGAGACGTCGCGCCTCGCTTTGGCCCTCGGCGGTGAAGCCAAGACCATGGCCGGGCTTGCCGGACTGGGCGACCTCGTGGCCACCTGCTCATCGCCGCTGTCCCGGAACCACACCGCGGGAAGGCTGCTGGGCCAGGGCCTCACGCTGGAGGAGGTGGGCCAGAAGATGACCCAGACCGCCGAAGGCATCAAATCCGGCCAGGCCGTGCACGAACTGGCGGGCAAGCTGGGCGTGGAAATGCCTATCACCGCCGCCGTTGTGGCCGTGCTGGCCGGCAAGCTGTCCGTTGACCAACTGGGACCCGTCCTGCTGTCCCGGGAATTGAAACCTGAAGGTGATGACTGACGATGTCCCACAACAACCTGACGTCAGGGGAGCCGGCCCGGCTTCCGAAACCGCGGGTAGCGGTCCTGTTCGGCGGCCGGTCCAGCGAACACGCTGTCAGCTGCGTCACCGCCGCCGGAGTACTCGGCGCCATCAACAAGGACAAGTACGAGGTCATCCCCATCGGGATCGCCAAATCGGGCCAGTGGGTACTGGCCGGCGGTGATACTGCCCAGTGGTCCCTTGCCGGCGCGGCGCTGCCTGAGGTGGCACCGTCAGACCAGACCGTCACGTTGGCTGAAATCGGTGGAGAGCACCAGCTGATCGTCGCCGCCCCCAACGAGGTTCCGCAGGAACTGGGCACTGTGGACGTGGTCTTTCCCCTCCTTCACGGGCCCTTTGGTGAAGACGGAACCATCCAGGGGCTCCTGGAACTCTCGGATACCCGCTACGTCGGCGCCGGGGTCCTGGCTTCCGCCGTGGGCATGGACAAGCACTTCATGAAGGTTGTCTTCGAATCAGCCGGCCTCCATGTTGGGCCCTATGTCGCCGTTACCGACAGGCAATGGCAGAAGGACCCCGAGGCTGTCCGGAAGCAGGTCGACCGGCTGGGATTCCCCGTGTTCGTCAAGCCTGCACGGGCTGGTTCCTCCATGGGTATCTCCAAAGTCGACTCGCTGGAAGGGCTGGATGCAGCCATCGAGGAAGCGCGCCGGCACGACCTCAAACTGGTCATCGAGGCCGGCATCGTCGGCCGGGAAATCGAGTGTGCCGTGCTGGAGGGCCGTGGAACCGATGCGCCCCGGACCTCCATGCCCGGCGAGATTTCCGTGGCCGGCGGCGGCCACGAGTTCTACGACTTCAACGCCAAGTACGTCGAGGACGACGCCGCGTCGCTGAGTTGCCCGGCAGACATTCCCGATGAAGCCATCGCCAGGGTGCGCGACCTCGCCGCCGCAGCGTTCGATGCTGTCGGCGCCGAAGGCCTGAGCCGCGTTGACTTCTTCTACACGCCTGACGGCGACCTGATCATCAACGAGATCAACACCATGCCCGGGTTCACGCCCAAGAGCATGTACCCGCAGATGTGGGCTGCGTCCGGCCTCGGCTATGCCGATCTGATCGACGAACTGATCCACCTGGCCCTGAACCGGAAGACCGGACTGCGCTGACCTGCGCTTTTCCTGGAGGCTGGGCGTGCCGAAACCTGCCTACTGGCTCTGGGGCAGGTCCTGCAGTTCCTGCTGGCCCACGCAGTTGCGGCCGGCAGGCACCTTGCCTGCCGCCGTGGCGAGGTCGGCCAGCACCGTAGCTGAGCTGATCTTGTCCGGATCCATCAGGATTTCGGTGGCGGGTTCGCGGCCATAGGTGGTGAGCGTCCACACCGGATCGCCCTCTTTGATGACCCAGTCAATGCCGTTGACGGTGACGCAGCGGTCCGTGGTGGGGCCAGGAACGTTCACGCCGCAGCGCAGGATCACCAGCGACGGATCGCCCCAGGCCGCGGTGGCCTGGCTGTTGGTCTGCCGCCGCTTCGCCTCACCAATGGTGTCCGGGAGGGCTACCATCATCGGCGCGCAGGCTGGGTTGGCGGCGTCCTGGGCGGGGGCAACGTCGACGGCGGGAGAACAGCCTGCCAGCGGGAGGGCAACCATGGCCCCAATGAGCACCGTCCGGGCAGCACGGCGGGGCAGGGACAGGTGGGGGCGGGGCATGGTCCAAGCCTATCGCCGGAACGGAGTGTTCCGGACATCCCCCCACCTTTCCGGAACAGCCGGCAGCTCACCCAAGCTCCGGCCACCACCTGCCCTTCCTGGAATGTCAGTGCCGCGCTGTAGCGTAGTGGGGTGCCTGAAAAGCCTATGACTGAAGCAGATTCTCCGGTGGTTGCCGCCCTCTCCGAGGCCGAGCTGCTGGCACGGATCTTTCCCCGCCTGGCGATGGACGCAGGGCATTCCGCCGCCACCCTCCTCGGCCCCGGCGACGACGCCGCCATCATCAGCGCACCTGACGCCAGGACGGTCATCAGCATCGACACCCAGGTGCAGGACCAGGACTTCCGCCTCACCTGGCCCAACGGATACTGCACCACGGGGTTTGACGTCGGCTGGAAGGCTGCGGCCCAGAACCTCAGCGACATCAACGCCATGGGTGCCCGGGCCACTTCCATGGTGGTAAGCCTCACGTTGCCGCCGGACACTCCTGTTGCCTGGGTGGAGCAACTGGCCGACGGCCTCACCGCCGGGATCCGGGAACTGGGAGCGTCGGGCTGTTCGGTGGCAGGCGGCGACCTTGGCCGGGGCCGGGAGATATCCGTGACCGTGGCAGTGCTCGGCACGCTCGACGGCGGGCAGCCGGTCCTCCGCTCGGGCGCCAGGCCAGGGGACGTCCTTGCCCTGGCAGGTACGGCGGGCCGCGCCGCTGCGGGCCTGGCCCTCCTGGAGTCCCCGGTCCAGGTAGGACGGCTGGATCCGCAGCAGCGCAGCCTGGTGGACCTCCAATGCCGTCCAGTACCGCCGCTCGCCGCCGGGCCTGCGGCACGGGCGGCAGGTGCCACCGCAATGCTGGACGTCTCGGATGGCCTGCTGCGGGATGGAAACCGGATCGCACTGGCCAGCAGCGTCTGCGTAGACCTTGATCCTGACAGCCTGGACCTGCTGGCCGCTGCCCTGGAACCTGCCGCGGACCTGCTGCATACGGATGCAGGGACGTGGTTGCTGGGTGGGGGCGAGGACCATGGATTGCTCGCCACCTTCCCGCCGGACGTTCAGCTTCCTCCCGGATTCACTGCGATAGGCTCGGTACAAGCACTGGGAATCGACGAAGGTCCGCGCGTGACGATTGCGGGCCGGGCCGCGGACACCGGGGGATGGGACCACTTTGCAGACTAAGATCGCCGCCAATGCCCAGGCTATGAGGCGGTGGCTCAACAAAGCGGAAACCGCGCTGGGCAACCACAGTGACCGCCTCAACGCCATTAATATCTTCCCTGTCGCGGACGGCGACACCGGCACCAACCTCTACCTCACGGTCCGGGCCGCCTCCGATGCCCTGGACGCGCTGGACCCGTCAGTCATGGACGTCGGCGCCGTCCTGACCCACGCGGGCCAGGCAGCCCTGGAAAAAGCCCGGGGCAACTCCGGGACGCTGTTCTCCGTCTTCCTTTGCGCGGCGGCGGAACCCCTGGCGGGGCAGCAGCGCCTCAGTTCGGCCCTGCTGGCAACAGCCCTGCACCGGGCCCAGATCCGCGCCTGGACCGCTTTGAGCGATCCCGTGCCCGGCACCATGCTTTCTGTGATGGAAGCCGCGTCCCTGGCGGCCGGAGAGATCGACGCCCTGCACCCCGGAGACGACAGTAACCACGCCCTCGGAGTGACGCTGGACGCCGCGGTGGCCGCGGCATTGGCCGCCGTCGTCTCCACGGAGGACCAGCTCGATGCCCTGCAGGCAGCCAAGGTGGTGGATGCCGGTGGCGTGGGGCTGCTGCTAATCCTGGACTGCCTCCGTTCCGTGGTGCTGGGGGAGGAGCTGCAGGGTACGCTGCTCGATGACCTTCACGGCTACAGCGTCCAGGACCCCCACATCCACTCCAGCATGCCGGTGGACGAAGGCGTGGAGGTCATGTGCACCATCAGCCTTTCGCCCCTGGACGCAGCCACGCTCCGTCAGCACCTGGACGAGCTGGGCGACTCTGTCATCATGAGCCAGCTGGGCGGTGGGGAAGCCGGCGATGGCACCTACCGGTGGCGGGTCCACGTGCACGTCCCCACGCCGGGGCCCGCCGTGGAATTGATCCGCACCCTGGGGACGCCCACCGACATGTCCATCAGCGCCCTGTCTGACACGTCCGGCCACCGGAGCCAGGCGCTCCAGGAGGCAGTGGACTCCGGTGGGCATGAACGCTGAGCCCGGCCTCGCCCTCGAACGCCGCATCGGCAAGCGTTCAGCGGGGGTCATCGAAAAACACCTCAACATCAGCACGGTTGAGGGCCTGCTTAACTATTTTCCGCGGCGGTACATGGCGCGCGGCGAACTGACGCCCATCAGCGAACTGCCGCGTGACGAAGAAGTAACCCTCATCGCGCGCGTACTCTCAAGCAATACCCGTTCCATGCAGGCACGCAAGGGAACCATCACCGACGTCGTTATCTCGGACGATGACGGCCGGAACGGCCTGAAGCTGGTGGGCGGTACTGATTTCCACGGCAAGGTCCCCGGGACCCTGAAAATCAGTTTCTTCAACGCTTTCCGGGCCAAGAGCGAACTGCAGCCCGGCCGCCGGGCGTTGTTCTCGGGCAAGGTCACCAGTTTCAAGGGGTCCCTCGGCCTGACCAACCCTGATTTCCAGGTACTGGATTCGGACCCCTTCACGGCCGGCGGCGATGACCCGGAGAAACTCGCTGCCATGCCCATTCCCGTGTACCCGGCCACGTCAAAGCTGCCCAGCTGGAAGATCCAGCAGGTCATCGCCACCCTGCTCGAAACGGTGGACCTGGACGCCCTTCCGGATCCCGTTCCGGAGACCGTCTCCGCGCGGGAGGAATTCCTGCCGCTCGCGGAGGCTTACCGCCTGATCCATGAGCCGGAAACCGCCGTGGACTGGCAACGCGCACGCCACCGGTTCCGCTACCAGGAGGCGCTGGTGCTGCAGTCCGCCCTGGCCAGGCGGCGGTCCCAGCTGGCCGCTGAGGAAGCGACGGCCAGGCGACCGGTCCGGGACGGCCTGCTGGCTGCATTCGACCGCAACCTTTCCTTCACGCTTACCGACGGCCAGGCCGCCGTCGGTAAGACCTTGGCGGCCGGGCTCGCCGCTGACCACCCCATGAACCGCTTGCTGCAGGGTGAAGTGGGTTCGGGTAAAACCGTCGTGGCGCTGCGGGCCATGCTGCAGGTGGTGGACGCCGGAGGCCAGGCCGCCCTGTTGGCTCCAACGGAAGTCCTCGCCGCCCAGCACTTCGAATCCATCCGCCGGACCCTCGGCCCGTTGTCCAGGGATGGATTGCTCGGCGCATTCGGCGGCACGGACGGGGAAGCGGTGCAGGTCACCCTGCTGACGGGTTCCATGCCTACCGCGGCCCGCAGGCAGGCCATGCTGGACGCCGCGTCAGGGACAGCGGGGATCGTCATTGGTACCCACGCATTGTTGAGTGACAACGTGTCCTTCTACGATCTGGGACTGATCGTGGTGGACGAGCAGCACCGCTTTGGCGTGGAGCAGCGCGATGCCCTGCGGGCGAAGGCCAGGAAACCTCCGCACCTGTTGGTGATGACCGCTACACCCATCCCGCGCACCGTGGCCATGACCGTCTTTGGCGACCTTGAAACCTCCACCCTGGACGAACTTCCCAAGGGCCGTGCCCCCATTTCCACCCATCTGGTCGGCCTGGCAGAGAACCCGGGCTGGGCCGGGCGGATCTGGGCCCGCGCCCGCGAGGAAATTGATGCCGGCCACCAGGTCTACGTTGTCTGCCCCAAGATCGGCAACGACGACGACGGCGACTTCAGCCCGGGCGAAGCGGAGCCGGCCGCCGCCGACCTCGAGGAGAACGGGCGGGAACTTGCCTCCGTGACAGCCGTCGTCGAGCAGTTGCAGGACGAACCATCCATCGCCGGCGTGTCCGTGGCCCCGCTGCATGGACGCCAGGACCCGGACCTCAAGTCGGCCACTATGGCAGGCTTCGCGGCCAACTCCGTTAAACTGCTCGTTTCCACCACCGTGATCGAGGTGGGCGTGGACGTCCATAACGCAACGATGATGGTCATCCTGGACGCCGACCGGTTCGGCATCTCCCAGTTGCACCAGCTTCGGGGACGGGTGGGCCGGGGTGGGCTTCCCGGGACCTGCCTCCTGGTCACCTCGCTGGAACGCGGGCATCCCAGCCGGCGGCGGCTTGAGGCGGTGGCGGCCACAACCGACGGTTTCGTCCTGTCCCAGGAGGACCTCAAGCTGCGCCGGGAGGGCGACATCCTGGGCGCCTCCCAGTCCGGCGGGCGGTCCACGCTCAGGCTCCTCCGCGTCCTGGAGCACGAAGACATCATTGCCCAGGCCCGGTCCGACGCCCAGGAAATCGTCACCGGCGATCCGTCCCTCGCTGCCCACCCTGAGCTGGCGGATGCCATCGACAGATACCTCAACCCCGAGAAGGAGGCGTTCCTTGAACGCGGTTAGCAAGGACCCTGCCGGAAGCAGCAGGACCGCGGCCGGACAGCGGGTGCCCGCATGAGCCGGATCATCGCAGGGGCGGCCGGCGGCACCCCGCTGTCCTCCGTCCCGGGCTCACTGACCCGCCCCACCACCGACCGCGTCAAGGAGGCACTCTTCTCCCGCCTGGATGCCTTCGATGTCATCGCCGGAGCCCGCGTACTGGATCTCTACGCCGGGTCCGGTGCGCTGGGGGTTGAGAGCGGCAGCCGGGGAGCCGGCAGCGTGGACCTTGTCGAGTCGGATGCCAAGGCAAGCGCGGTTTGCCAGCGCAACGCGGACCTGATCAACGGCGTTATGGGCCGCAAGGCAGTAACCGTCCACCGGTCCAAGGTGGAGCCTTTCCTGGACCGTGCCGCGGAGTCGGCGGCGTGGGACCTGGTATTCCTGGACCCGCCATACCCGCTCGACGAAGTGGCGCTCGCCGCTGTAGTGCGGAAACTCGCAGCGCACCTGGCTCCGTCCGCCGTCGTCGTCGTGGAACGGTCCTCCCGCTCGCCCGAACCTGACTGGCCCGCCGAACTGGAACGGTTCGCCGAGAAGAAGTACGGCGAAACCCGGCTCTGGTTCGTTGAGCCCTACGTGCCGGACGCCATTGAAAGCGATGACCTACCGGCCGCTGCGGAGTCCTAGCAGCCTCATTCGGCCCGGATGACGCTGAGGGGCCGGGCGGCTACGGGGCGAGGCGGTCCAGGTCCACTCCCGCCAGCACGCCCGCCGGGTGCGGACCCCGGGCAGTGAGCTGGGCGGTCCAGTCCTGCGGCCAGGCCCCCTGGGTTCCGGCCAGGATGATGTTGCCCGGGTACCGGCCCTCGAACATGCCGGTTTCGGCGAAGGCCGCAACGTCCGCCATGGTCTCGCGCAGCGCGGCCACCTGGCTTCGGACCAGGGTGAGCGCGGGCTCGTCCCCCACATTGACCACCAGCAGCCCCGAGGGTCCCAGCTTCGCCCGGACTTCGCTGTAAAAGCCGGCGCAGGCGATGTGCTCCGGCGCTTCCGGCCCGGAGAAGATGTCCAGGATGACGACGTCGAACGTGAGCTCCGGGTCAAGGTCACCGAGTGCCTGCCGGGCGTCGCCGATGATGGCGTGCAGGTCCGTTCCCTCAGGCAGGGGCAGTTCCCGCAGGACGAAATCCAGCAGCTCGCGTTCCAGCTCCACCGCGTACTGCTTGGAGCCGGGGCGGGTGGCCTGGATGTAGCGGGCCAGGGTCAGCGCGCCCGCTCCCAGGTGCAGCGCACGGACTGGCGCTCCGGTGGGGGCGGCCAGGTCAACCAGGTGGCCGATCCGGCGAAGGTACTCGTAGAAGATGTCTTCGGGGTGGGACAGGTTCACGTGCGACTGCTCTGCCCCGCCGATGCTGAGCACATAGCTGCCGTCGGTGAATGCGTCCGGCTCGATGGTGGCGTGCTGGCCGGTGGCGCGGAGGAACCGGGAGGCGTGCCCGGGGTTGCCGGCCGCCATCAGAGCCTGCTGCTGAGCGTGGCCAGCCGGCCGGCTGCCTCTTCGAGGACGTCCGCTTTCTTGCAGAAGGCGAAGCGGAGCAGGCTGCGCGTGCGTTCGGCACCTTCCGGGTGGCAGAACACCGGCACCGGGATGGCAGCCACCCCTACCAGCCCGGGCAGTCGCCGCGCGAGGTCCACCGAGTCGGTGATGCCCAGTGGCGCCGTGTCTACGTTGACGAAGTAGGTGCCCTGCGGGGTGTAGACGCCGAAGCCGGCGGCGCGCAGCCCCTCACTGAGGATGTCGCGCTTGTGCTCGAGCGAGGCCGCAATTCCCTGGTAGAAACTATCCGGGAGGCCCAGCCCTGCTGCTATGGCGGGCTGGAACGGGGTGCCTGAGCTGTAGGTGAGGAACTGCTTCACGGTCCGCGCGGCGGCCACCAGCTCTTCGGGCCCTGTCAGCCAACCGATCTTCCAACCCGTGAGGGAGAAGGTCTTCCCGGCGGAGGAGATGGTGATGGTCCGTTCGGCCGCACCGGGCAGGGACGCCACCGGAATATGGCGGACCCCGAAGGTGAGGTGCTCATAGACCTCGTCGGTGATGATCAGAACGTCGTGCATTTGCGCCAGGTTTACGATCTTCTGCAGCACCTCACGGGGAAAGACCGCCCCGGTGGGGTTGTGCGGATTATTCAGCAGGACCACGCGGGTCCGTTCGCTGAAGGCGGCCTCAAGGGCGGCCAGGTCCGGCATGAAATCGGGCGCAAGCAGCGGCGCAGTGACATGCGTGGCGCCGGACAACCCGATCACTGCGCCGTACGAGTCGTAGAACGGTTCAAGGGTGAGGACTTCATCTCCGGGTCCCGTAAATGCCAGCAGCGAGGCGGCGATGGCCTCGGTGGCGCCGGTGGTGATCAGGACCTCCGTGTCAGGATCCGGGGTCAGCCCGTAGAAACGTTCCTGGTGTGCGGCCACCGCGGCACGCAACTGGGGGATACCTTTACCGGGCGCGTACTGGTTGGCGCCCGCGGCGATGGCGTCCCGTGCGGCGTCGAGGATTTCCTGCGGGCCGTCTTCGTCGGGGAAACCCTGGCCCAGGTTGATCGCCCCGGTCTGGACCGCGAGGTTGGTCATCTCCTCGAAGATCGTGACGCCAAGCCCGCCGTCAGCGGCCAGGAGGTTCGCTCCCAGGGCGGTCCGCTGCCATGGAGCGGGGGCAGAAGGCGCGGAAAGTTCCCGTGACGCATGCATCCAGTCATGGTATCCCGGGCTTCGCATGGGGTAGGTTCGGAGCATGAGACGAGCTGTCTGCCCCGGATCCTTTGATCCCATCCATAACGGCCATCTCGAAGTCATTGCCCGCGCTGCCGGTCTCTTCGACGAAGTCATTGTGGCCATCTCCACCAACTACGCCAAGAAGTACCGGTTCGGCCTCGATGAGCGCCTCGAAATGGCGCGCGAGACCCTCGCGTCCCTCAAGGGAATTGTGGTGGAACCCGTAGGTGAGGGGCTGCTGGCTGAATACTGCCGCCAGCGGGGCGTCTCGGCCATCGTTAAGGGCCTCAGGTCCTCCTCGGACTTTGATTACGAACTGCCCATGGCCACGATGAACAGGCAACTGAGCGGCGTGGAAACTGTCTTCCTGCCTGCCGAAGCCCACTACATCCATCTGTCGTCGACCCTCATCAAGGAGGTGGCCGGGCTGGGCGGCAGCGTCTCCGAGTACGTTCCCCGGTCCGTGCTGCGGAGGCTGCTGGCGGGCGAGCCTTCGGCAAATCAGCAGCCCAGGCGGTAGGCTGGTCCGGTACTTCGGCGGTATCGCCGGCCGGTTTGAGTCCCCGTGGCTCTTCAGGCTAAGATGGTACGTCGGTCATATGTTCAACAGGAGTTCTCATTAAAAGAGATGCTGGTTCGCCCCTGGCGT
Source organism: Pseudarthrobacter equi (assembly GCF_900105535.1). Classification (NCBI taxonomy): domain Bacteria; kingdom Bacillati; phylum Actinomycetota; class Actinomycetes; order Micrococcales; family Micrococcaceae; genus Pseudarthrobacter; species Pseudarthrobacter equi. The sequence goes on along the minus strand of NZ_LT629779.1, from coordinate 2,878,855 downwards.
TCGACGTCAAGGACCTCGGGCGCAGCCCGGGAAGCATGCGGACACTGAAGGAACATGTACCCGCACCGGGTGATCTTGGTGTGGCGCTCATTGGTGTTCAGGAAGGCTCGGATGTCGAGCTGGACCTGAGGCTGGAGGCCGTACACGAAGGAATTCTGGTATCAGGAACCGTCATCGCCGGTGTAACCGGGGAATGCGGTCGATGCCTGGATCCCCTTGCGTATGACCTTGAGGTCAATGTGCAAGAACTTTTCTTCTACGAAGGCGTTGAGCTTTCTGACGGAGAAGAAGATGAAGAGCAACGTCGAGTCGAGCACGATGTAATCGATCTTGAACCGGTGTTGCGGGACGCGGTTGTCACCAACCTGCCGTTCCAGCCGGTGTGCCGGGAAGACTGCCAGGGCCTTTGCTCCGAATGCGGAGTACGCCTGGAAGACGAGCCGGGGCACCACCACGAGGTCTTGGATCCTCGCTGGGCTGCCCTAGCTGATATGGCTAAGCCTGACCGGCAAAATTGATTTGTACGTGTTTGTCTAGAGAGAAATGAGTTAGCCGTGGCTGTCCCGAAGCGGAAAATGTCTCGCTCGAATACCCGCGCCCGCCGCTCGCAGTGGAAGGCGACCGCCCCCCACCTGGTGAAGACTGTTGAAAACGGCCAGGTCACCTACAGCCTGCCGCACCAGGCTAAGGTCGTTACCGACTCTGCTGGCACTGCGCTGTTCCTTGAGTACAAGGGCCGCAAGGTCGCTGACGTCTAATCGGCCACTCAGGCTGACTGATGTCTTCAACTGAAGAGCTTCTGAAGCGTCTCGGTGTCACTATTGACGCCGGGACGCTTCGTCTTGCGCTCACACACCGTTCCTACGCCTACGAAAACGGTGGGATCCCCACCAACGAGCGGCTGGAATTCCTGGGTGATTCAATCCTGGGCTTCTCGGTCACGGATTCCCTTTACCGGGACAATCCGGATCTCCCCGAGGGCGAGCTGGCCAAGCGTCGTTCGGCCGTTGTCAGCACGCGTGCGCTTGCCAACATCGGCCGGAGCCTTGGCATCGGCGAGTTCATCTACCTGGGACAGGGCGAGAAACTTACGGAGGGGAAGAACAAAGCCTCCATCCTCGCTGACACCATGGAAGCGCTGATCGGTGCCACCTACGTCTCCAACGACATTGAGACCGCGCGCCAGCTGGTCATGCGCCTGATCGGACCCCTGCTCAAGGATGCTGCCGTGCTGGGCGCCGGGACTGACTGGAAGACCAGCATCCAGGAGCTTGCGGCAAGCCGGCAGCTTGGATCCATCCACTATGCAGTGGAGGGTGCGGGGCCGGACCACGCACGCACCTTCAGCGCTGTCCTGAACATCGGCGGCAAGCCGTACGGCAAGGGCGCCGGCCATTCCAAGAAGGAAGCGGAGCAGGAGGCCGCGGCGGATGCGTGGCGCGTCCTGTCCGGACCGGGTGCCGCTGACGGCGCCGTTAAGTCCTCCGGTTCCGCCGCCGCCAAGTAGGCTCCCATGCCTGAACTGCCCGAGGTGGAGGTGGTCCGCCGCGGCCTGGTGAGCTGGGTCCGCGGCAGGACCATTGAGTCCGTCGAAGTCCTGGACCCCCGCTCCATCCGCCGCCACGCCCTGGGCGTGGAGGACTTCATCGGCAACCTGCAGGGTGCCACTGTGTCCGACGTCGTCCGGCGGGGCAAATTCCTTTGGCTCCCGTTAGACGATGGTTCCGCAGACCAGCAGGCGGCAGGCAACGGGCATGCCCCACCACCGGAGGTGGCGCTGATGGCCCACCTTGGCATGAGCGGGCAGCTGCTCATGCAGGATGGGGACGTCCCTGACGAAAAGCACCTGAAAGTCAGGCTCCATCTCAGCCCCAGGGACGGCATGCCCGCCCAATTGCGGTTCGTGGACCAGCGCATTTTCGGTGGGCTCTTCGTCACCGCTTTGGTTCCCACCGACGACGGCGGCCCCGGCGGCCTCGCGGAGTCACCCCTTCCGCTGATCGCCGAAGAAGCTTCCCATATTGCCCGGGATCCCCTTGACCCGGCGTTCTCGTTCGACCTTTTCTACCAGCGCCTCCGTGCGCGGAAAACCGGGTTGAAGCGGGCGCTCCTGGACCAGGGGCTGGTTTCAGGCATAGGGAACATCTACGCGGATGAGGCCCTCTGGCGTGCGCGGCTGCACTACGCGCGGCCCACCGACAAGCTGCGGCGGGCTGACGCCTTCCGCCTTATCGAAAGCGCCCGTGAGGTCATGCTCGATGCCCTGGCCGCCGGCGGAACCAGCTTCGATTCCCTGTACGTGAACGTCAACGGCGCCTCCGGATACTTTGACCGGTCGCTCAACGCCTACGGGCGGGAAGGCGAGCCCTGCAAACGATGCGCGGCCGCAGGAATCCACGCCACCATCCGGCGTGATCAGTTCATGAACCGGTCCTCCTACACGTGCCCGGTGTGCCAGCCGCGTCCCCGCAACGGACGCTGGTAACGCCAACCAAAAGTTTCGGTTTTCTTGATTCCCCAAGCGGCCACCGGCTGAAATGCTGGCCCGGAACAGGCGGTGCGCGGCCCGCGGCAGTGCAACGCCATCCCAGCTCATTGAGGGACGGGCAGCCGTTGTACATATCGATGTCGGACCGCAAGGGCGGCCGCAAGGACCAGGCGGACACTGTCCCTGCCGCCACCCGCGCAGCATTCCGCCTGTCCCCGGTGATCATCTGGCTTGGCATCGTCAGCATGGCCACTGACATCTCTTCGGAGTCCGTGGCCGCCGTCCTTCCCCTTTATGTCACGGGGTTCCTGGGGCTTTCCACCATTGCCTTCGGAATTATCGACGGCATCAACCAGGGCGCCAGCGCCATCGTCCGGATTGGCGCCGGTTGGGTCTCCGACCGGACGGGCCGGCCCAAGAGCGTGGCCGTGGCCGGATACGGGCTCTCCATGGTGGCCCGCGTGGGCTTCCTCTTCACCGGCGGGTTCTGGTCGGTCGCAGCCATTGTTACCGGTGACCGGGTTGGCAAGGGCATCCGTACCGCCCCGCGCGACGCCATGATCGCTGCGGAAGCCCAGCCCGACTACCTTGCGCGGTCCTTCGGTGTCCACAGGATGCTGGACAACATCGGCGCTGCCGCCGGGCCGCTGATTGCGTTCGCGCTGCTGTCACTCATTCCCAACGGGTACAGCAGCGTTTTCGTGGTGTCGCTGGCGTTTGCCGTCATCGGTGTCGCCGTGCTGCTGCTGGCGGTGCCCAACAGGACGGTATGGACCGGCAAACCGCCGGCGCCGGAGGCCACAACGCGGGAACAGTTGGCCGAAGCGCCCGCGCGGCAACCGAAAGCGGGCTGGTCCCGGACGTCATGGCGGGCACTCAAGGTCCAGGGCCTGCCACGGCTGCTCGTTGCAGCAGGCCTCTTGGGCCTGCTGACCATTGGTGACGGCTTCGTGTACCTGCTCCTGCAAAGCCGCGAAGCGTTTCCCGTGCAGTGGTTCCCCCTCCTGTTCGTGGGCACCAACGCCGCATTCCTCGTTTTCGCGATCCCCATCGGGCGCCTGGCAGACCGCTGGGGCCGGGTGCCGGTGTTCCTGGCCGGCCACCTGGCGCTCTTCGCCTGTTACCTGCTGGCTGCCGTCCCGGCCGGTGGCACGGCAGCAACCCTCGGCTGCCTGCTGCTGCTCGGCCTGTTCTATGCCGCAACGGACGGGGTCCTGGCTGCCTTGGTCTCCCAGCTGGCGGTACCGGAACATGTGGGCACCGCGCTTGGGACGGCCCAAACCGTGGTGGCCCTCAGCCGGATGGTATCCGCTGCTGCTTTCGGCGTGCTGTGGTACGCCGCAGGCCCGGCAGCGGCGGCGGCCTGCGTGGCTGTCCTGCTTCTCCCGGCCCTCGGCGCAGCAACGGTACTCCTGCGCGGTACCCCGCGGACTGTGTCATGAGCGGCCGGCCCCGGCAGATGCGGCCCGCCCGCCAGGAACAAACGGGCGACGGCGGCGGGCCGGCCGAAGCTTCGGGTCACCACCTTCGGTCCGTTGCCGGCGTCCCCCGGCGGATAGTGGCGCTGCTGGCGGTCACGCTCCTGGCCCTGGCCGCGGCCGGAGCTTACGCCGCCACGGCATTCCAGGAGGCCAGAAACAGCCAGGCTTCCGTGCCCGCGGTCCAGGTCGCTGCTGCAAACGCCCTCCCCGCGGAACCCTTCGTGATGTTTCGCAACACCGCGGCAGGCCGGGGGTACGGTGAAGCCGCCTTTGCACCACTCGCCAATCCGTCGGGGGAACGGTTCCTCTCCGGCCACGCATGCGACCGCGTCTATGCCACCCGGCAGATTGTCAGCTGCCTGGCGACGCAGAGCGGGATTCCCACCAGATTCGAGGCAGGCCTTTTTGGCCCTGCGCTTCAGCCGCTGCAGGGCTGGGCACTCGGGGGCATCCCCAGCCGGACCCGGATCAGTCCCGACGGAGACCTCGTTGCCAGCACCGTCTTCGTCGCCGGCCACTCCTACGCATCCGCCGGATTCTCCACGGAGACCGTGATCCGCGGCGCAGACGGCACCGTGCACGGAAACCTCGAGACCTTCGCCCTGATGTCGGACGGAACCCGGATCAAGGCCACAGACCGGAACATCTGGGGCGTGACGTTCGTCCCGGGCTCGCCCAACGATTTCTACGCCACCGCCTCATCCCAGGGGAACATCTGGCTGGTCCGCGGCGACCTGGCAGAGCGGACGCTGACGGTGGTTGCCTCAGGGGTGGAATGCCCGTCCATCTCCCCGGACGGCAAGCGGATCGCGTTCAAGAAAAGTGACTCGGGGACCCTGGTTGGTGATCGCCACCCCGCCGTGCTGGACCTCGCCACGGGCAACGTCACCGTGCTGGACGAACAGCGGAACATTGACGACCAGATCGAATGGCTGGACGGCAACACCATCCTCTATGGGCTTCCCCGCGATGACACCGGCCAGGACAGCGACATTTGGTCCCTGTCCGCACGGCCCGGAGCGACACCGGAACTCTTCATCGAGCATGCCTGGTCTCCGGCCGTGGTCCGATGACGCGTCCTGGCCCAACTGCCGGCGGATTCCTGCAGGGCCGGGCGGGACAGGCGGCGCCGGATCCGGGACTTTCGGCGGCAACCCGGTAGATTTAGGACCGCCAAGCAGCCGCCCAGCCCCGTCCAGGAGACCCGAAAAGCCTTGCACCTCAAAAGCCTGACCGTCCGGGGGTTCAAGTCCTTTGCCTCCGCCACCACCTTCGACTTCGAACCGGGAGTCACTGCCGTGGTGGGCCCCAACGGCTCCGGTAAGTCCAACGTGGTGGACGCACTGGCCTGGGTGATGGGGGAGCAGGGCGCCAAGACCCTCCGCGGCGGCAAAATGGAGGACGTGATTTTCGCCGGCACCTCCGGCCGCCCTCCGCTGGGACGGGCACACGTGTCGCTGACCATTGATAACACTGACGGCGCCCTGCCCATTGAGTACAGCGAAGTCACCATCTCCCGGACACTGTTCCGCACAGGAGGCTCGGAGTACGCCATCAACGGTGCCGGCTGCCGCCTGCTCGACATCCAGGAACTGCTCTCCGATTCCGGCATGGGGCGGGAAATGCATGTCATCGTGGGCCAGGGCCAGCTGGACCGGGTCCTGCACGCCACCCCCGAGGACCGCCGGGGCTTCATCGAAGAAGCCGCCGGCATCCTCAAACACCGCCGGCGCAAGGAACGGACGGTGCGCAAACTCGAGGCAATGCAGGCGAACCTGCAGCGCCTCTCGGACCTGACGGGCGAGATCCGCCGCCAGCTCACGCCGCTGGGCAAGCAGGCCGAAGTGGCACGTCGCGCCCAGCGCGTCCAGTTCGACGTCCGGGACGCCCGCGCCCGCCTGCTGGCCGATGACCTGGTGCAGCTGCAGCAGGTCCTGGAGCAGGACGTCGCCGACGAAGCCGCCCTGAAGGAGCGGCGCACCATCGTGGGGCAGGAATTGGAGTCCGGGCGCCGGCAACAGGCAGCCCTGGAGCAGCTCGCAGCAGAGGCAACGCCGCGCCTCAACGCGGCCCGGGACACGTGGTACCGGCTCACCGCCGCACGGGAGCGGCTCCGTTCACTCGGATCGCTGGCCCAGGAACGGAGCCGCGTGCTCGGATCCGTGGACGACGCACCGTCCGGGGGCCGGGATCCCGAGCAGCTGGACCGGCAGGCGGCGCGCGTAGGCAGCGAACTGGCCGGACTTGAGCAGTCACTCGCGGGCCGGCGGACTGCCCTTGAAGCAGCAACGGCGGCCAAGGCGGAAGCGGAGCGTGCAGCCCAGGCCGAGGACCAGCGGCTCACCGCTGAACTGCATGCGGTCGCCGACCGCAGGGAGGGCCTGGCGCGCCTCGCCGGCCAGGTTGGAGCAGCCCGCTCCCGGGTGGAGTCCGCCCAGGCAGAACTCGGCCGGCTGCGCGAGTCGCTGGCCGCGGGCGCCGGGCGCCGTGCCCGGGCACAGGAAGAGTTCACCGCCCTGGAAAACCAGGTGGCGGGCGTGGAGGAAGGCGAGGAATCCCTCGACGCCGAATACGAGGCCGCCAGCGACGAGCTGGATACCGTGCTGCAGGAAATCTCGGACCTCAAATCAGAAGTCAACGAAGGCATCCGCCGGCGCGACGCCCTCGCAGCCCGCCTTGAGGCGCTGAAGCTCGGCCTGGAACGGAAAGACGCAGCCAGGCACGTCCTGCAGTCCGGGCTTGGGGGGGTCCAGGGCGCGCTCGCCGGTGACCTGCGGGTGCGGGCCGGATTCGAAACCGCCATCGCCGCGGCACTCGGGGAAGCCTCCGAGGCGCTCCTGGTCGAGGACCCGTCCACCGCGGAGTCCGTCCTGCAGATGCTCAAGGACGATGACGCCGGCCGGGCCTCGCTGTTGCTGGCCCCCTCCGGCACTTTGCACGAAGACGTTCCGCCCGCCCCTGTACTCCCCGCAGGTGCGGTTCTGGCCGCCGGGCTCGTGGACACCGCCGACGCTTACACCCCGTTGGTGCGGCACCTGCTGTGCCGGACCGCCGTCGTACCCGACATCCGGGCCGCCGCGGCGCTCGTGGCGGAACAGCCAGGCTTGACAGCAGTTACCCACGCGGGTGACGTCTTCACCGCCGTGTCCGTTACCGGAGGTTCGGCGAAGGCTCCGTCACTCCTGGAAGTCCAGGCCGCCGTGGACGACGCCGACAGGGAACTTGGGCAGGTAACCGCGGCCCTGGAGCGCAACAGGTTCGCCCTGGCCGGCGCCGAGGCGAAGCGCGCCGGAGCGCAGGAAAAGGCGGATGCCGCCCTGGACAGGTTGCACGAGTCCGACGCGCGGCTGGCCGCAGTAGCCGAGCGGCTGGGACACCTCAACTCAGTACTCCGCAGCGCCGTAGGCGAAAGCGACCGGCTGGCGGCCTCTCTGGCCCGTGCCGAGGCCAACGTGGAGTCCGAGGAGCAGGCGCTCGCGGCCATCACCGCCCGGCTTGCCGCCGCGCAGGAGGTGCCGCTCGAGCAGGAACCGTCAACGGCGGAGCGTGATGCCCTCGCGACGGCTGCCTCGGCCGCCCGTGCTGCCGAGGTTGAGGCGCGGTTGTCGCTGCGGAGCACCGAGGAGCAGGTGGCGGCCACACGCAACCGCGTTGCCTCACTGGAACGTGCCGCCGCCACTGAACGGCGTGCCCGCGAGGAGGCAGCTGAAAGGGCGCGGCGCCGGCGCATCGAGGCCCGGCGGGCCGCCGCGGTCCGGGCCGCAGTGGACTCGGCCCTGGACTTCGTGGACGTGTCCGTCGACGTGGCGCGGCACGCGCGTGACCTGGCAGAAGAAAACCGCGAACGCCGGGACCGGGAGCTGCAGGAACTCCGTGCCGCGAACGAGCTGCTTGCAAAGGAGCTTGCCGAACTGACCGATAACGTCCACCGTGACGAACTCGCCAGGGCCCAGCAGCGCGCCCGCATCGAAGCCCTGGAAACGCGGTCCGTCGATGAACTCGGGATCACCCCTGACGCCCTGGTGGCGGAGTTTGGCCCCCACGTTGCGGTTCCGGTTCCGGCAGGGGAGACGGGTGACAAATGGGCTGCCCTCCGTGCGCCGGTGGACGAAACCGGTGAAGCCATCGTCGAGGGCGTGCCGTTCGTCAGGGCTGAACAGGAGAAACGCCTCCGGAAGGCCGAACGCGACCTGTCCAGCCTGGGCAAGGTCAATCCGCTGGCGCTGGAGGAATTCGCGGCGCTGGAGGAGCGCCACCAGTTTCTCAGCACCCAGCTGGAGGACCTCAAGGCCAGCCGCAAGGACCTGCTGGACATCATCAAGGAAGTGGACGACAGGGTCCAGCGGGTGTTCACCGAGGCATTCGAGGACACCCAGGCACAGTTCGTCCGGGTCTTTGACCGGCTGTTCCCCGGCGGCGAAGGCCGGCTGGTCCTGACTGACCCTGCAGACATGCTCACCACAGGAATCGAAGTGGAGGCCCGTCCCGCGGGTAAGAAGATCAAGCGGCTGTCACTGCTGTCCGGCGGGGAGCGGTCCCTGACAGCGGTGGCCCTGCTCGTGGCCATCTTCAAGGCCCGGCCCTCCCCGTTTTACGTCATGGATGAGGTGGAGGCCGCCCTCGACGACACCAACCTGGGCCGGCTGATCACCATCTTCGAAGAGCTCCGCGAGTCCAGCCAGCTCATTGTCATCACCCACCAGAAGCGCACCATGGAAGTGGCAGACGCCCTCTACGGAGTCACCATGCGCGGCGACGGTGTCTCTACGGTGATCAGCCAGCGCCTGGGGAACGACAACTGAACGTGGTTGCCTGACCGACGCTGCGAAACCGCCGGGTGGACCTCTGAGTCAGGGCAGGTCAGCTCCCTGCCGGAGCGGGAAAGGGCTCCGGCGGTTGTGAGAAGCTAGGGGAGTGAATGACATCCTTCCCATAATCCTGTCCATTCTCGGTGCCCTGGTGGTTGTCGGAGCCCTGATCCCGGTCCTGGTGAAGACGCGGAAGAACATCAACCGCTACCCGGGAACGCGTGACGCGAACGACCCCGAACTCCGGCCCGGTGGCGGCACCCTCGTGGCCGACGACACTGCCACGGCGGAGCGGCCGGCGGAGCGGACAGCACCCGCCGAAGCGGACCTTGACGGCGTTGACACCACGGTCCCCGACGATGCCGCCGGACTGGAAACCATTCCGGTTGAAACCCCCCTGCCCGTAGCAGGCCGCCTGACCCGGCTGCGCGAACGCCTGGTCCGGTCCAACAGCATCATGGGCAAGGGCCTGCTGGCGCTGCTTTCCAGCGACAAGATCGACGAAAACGTTTGGGACGAGGTGGAAGAAACCCTCCTCCTGGCGGACCTCGGCACGGAACCGACCATGCAGCTGGTGGATGCCCTCCGCGAACGCGTCAAGGTGCTCGGCACGCGCAGCCCGGAGCACGTCAAGGCCATGCTCCGCGAGGAACTCATTAAGGTGGTCGACCCCACCATGGACCGCACCCTCAATGTCCAGCGCCACGGGGACAAGCCGGCCGTCATGATGGTGGTTGGCGTCAATGGCGTAGGCAAGACCACCACGGTGGGCAAGCTGGCGCGCATGCTGGTGGCCGAGGACAAGGACGTGATCCTCGGTGCCGCGGACACCTTCCGTGCCGCGGCCGCCGAACAGCTGGCCACGTGGGGACAGCGGGTGGGCGTTCCCACGGTCAAATCCGACATTGACGGGGCCGACCCCGCCTCGGTGGCCTACGAAGCCGTGAAGGCAGGCATCGACCAGGAGGTCGACGTCGTCATGATCGACACCGCCGGCCGGCTGCAGAACAAAGTGGGCCTCATGGACGAACTTGGCAAGGTCAAGCGCGTGGTGGAAAAGCTCGCCGAAGTGGACGAGGTCCTGCTGGTCCTGGATGCAACCACCGGCCAGAACGGCCTCAACCAGGCCCGGGTCTTCGCCGAGGTGGTGAACATCACCGGCATCGTCCTGACCAAGCTGGACGGCACCGCCAAGGGTGGCATCGTCGTCGCAATCCAGAAGAGCCTCGGCGTCCCGGTCAAGCTGATCGGCCTGGGCGAAGGCGCGGACGACCTCGCCCCGTTCGACGCCGAGCAGTTTGTGGACGCGCTGCTGAACTAGCCGCTAACCGTTCTTTTGGCCCGCTGCGTCCTGTGACGCGGCGGGCCGAAGTGTTTCCGGCGTGGCCAGCCACGCAAAGACGGCCAGGAGCAGGACCCCGCCCGTAACACCGAAAGCCCAGCCGAAGCCCAGCCGGTCCGCGAGCAAGCCGGCCAGGACGGGACCCACGATCGCACCGACGTCGGACGTCATCTGGTAGACCGCCAACACCTTGCCGCCGGACCGGCCGCTGCCGATCACATCTGCGACGGCGGCCTGCTGGGCAGGGCCGAACAGGCCCGAACCGATGCCGGCCACAGCGGAGGCGGCGAGGAACCAGGGCAGGCTCTGGGCGAAACCGATGCCCGCGGTGGCCAGCCCCGCCACCGCCAGCCCCCACATCATCATGGGCCTGCGGCCCAGCGAATCCGCCAGGCGGCCGGAGAATGACAGCGCCGCCGCATTGCCTGCGGCGAATACCGCCAGCGCCAGCCCGGCCGCTTCGGGACCGGCGCCGAAGGCCGCCGCAGCAAACAGCGGGACCGTGGCCATCCGTACCCCGAACGTAGCCCACCCATTGGCAAAACTGGATGCCAGCGCGGCCCGGTAGGCCCCGGTCCGCAGGGCCTCGCCGAAGGGCATATCGGGCGCCCGCTTGGCCGCAGGGCCGGAGCCGCGCCGCTGGTGGCTCAGCTGCGTCTGCACCACCGCCGCCGCGATGACCAGGGCCACCGCATAGGCAAGGAACGGAACCCGCAGGCCGAACCCCGCAAGCAGGCCGCCGACGATCGGTCCGCAGACGTTGCCGATCAGGAACGCGGAGGCGTAGGCGCCGGACACCCTGCCCCGGCTCTCCGGCGGCGCCAGCCTGACCACGAGGGCCATGGAAGCGACCGTAAACATCACCGAACCTGCGCCGCCCAGTCCGCGGAACAGTAACAGCTGCCAATAGCTCCCGGCAAAGGCGCAGGCCGCCGTCGAGGCCGCCACGATGAGCAGCCCCGACACATAGACCGGCCGCTCGCCGAGCTTGGCGATCAGGGCACCGCCGGCCGGGGCGAAGACGAGCCGCATGAACGCGAAGATGGCCACAATCACGGCCGCTTCCGTATTGCCCACACCGAAGGTTGTGGCGAATTGCGGCAATACGGGCGCAACAAGCCCGAATCCCAGCGCAATCAGGAACGCGGCGGCCAGCATCACCTTGATGTCGCGGGGGAGCTTGTCCCGGCGGGGCCGCAGGCGGGCCAGGATCCTTGAAGCGGTGCCGCTGGCGCGGGCTTCTGCCGTCATGGTGCACAGTTCCTTGCAGGGTGGGTCGCCGGATGCCGGCGGGAGTGGTGAAACACAACCGTAACAAGGCGGATATGCACCATTTACTTCCTAGAGGTTGTTGTAACAGTCCGGCAATCTAAATCCTCTGCGGGCGAAACACGCCGCCGACACACTCGTTACAGGACGCAAAGGGCGTTGGCAGGCGGAGGACTCCGCAAGATTCGGAAGAGAGGACGTGCACCATGGAACTTACCGCAGGTCACGTTTGGCTCATGGTGTCGGCAGCGCTCGTGCTGTTCATGACACCGGGCCTGGCATTTTTCTACGGCGGCATGACGCGTGCCAAGGCAGCACTGAACATGATGATGATGAGCTTCATCTCCATCGGCATGGTCGGCGTGGTCTGGATTCTCTGGGGATACTCGATGTCTTCCGGCGAGGGCTTCCTGCAGATCGTGGGAAACCCGTTCGCAGCCTTCGGGCTTGAAGGCATCGATACACCGGATGGGCTCATCAAGGTGGGCTTCGCGGCAACCTTCGCCATCATCACCGTTGCGCTGATCAGCGGCGCTATCGCTGACCGCGCCAAGTTCGGCGCCTGGAGCGTCTTCGTCCCGGTCTGGGTCACCCTGGTTTACTGCCCGCTCGCCTACATGGTGTGGGGTGGCGGCCTCTTCGGTCCCGAGGGAGCAGTGGGTAAGGCCCTCGGCCCCGCCATCGACTTCGCCGGCGGCACCGTGGTCCACATCAACGCCGGTGTTGCGGCACTGGTTCTGGTCCTGATCATCGGCAACCGCAAGGGCTTCGGCAAGGACCCCAACCACCGCCCGCACAACATCCCGTTCGTCATGCTGGGCGCTGCCATCCTGTGGTTCGGCTGGTTCGGCTTCAACGGCGGCGCTGCCACCACGGCAGAGCAGGGCGGCCTCATCTGGGTGAACACCTTGGCCGCT